>CAMWMK010000097.1 GCA_947175295.1 uncultured Porphyromonadaceae bacterium | reverse complement strand
GCATGCTCCCCGTATTGTGTCATATGCCAATCCCAAGAAAAACACTACTGGTTATCATTTGAGATCAAACTGGGCGAAACGAAGGTAAAGCTTCTTATCGCCAGCCTGAGAGAAATGGACTGTGATAACGCCCTCTCCCATGACGAAATCAAGTTTAGTGACAACGCCTTCACCAAGCTTAGGATGTATTATGTGTGTGCCTACAGGCACTTCTTCCGGAGTATGTATGCCAGAATCACTTCCTTTGATGGAAGCTGATGCCACCCTTGATACTGATGTGGATGACGGCCTTGCTACCCCCGGACCGCTACCAGTGATTTTATGCTCAGAGTCATAAGTTGTCGCATACGAACGTTTACCTCCAGAACGGAATGAATTATAACGATCCATCGGATTGACAAAAGAACTTGCGCGAGAATCATCATTGAAATCCGATGAAGCCTCCGTCTGAATAAACCTCTTTCCTATCTCCGAAAGAAAGCGCGACGGACGAGTCTGTACGGTCTGGCCATTGCGGAAGCGTGTCTTGGCATATGTCAAAGCACAAGTGACTTTCGCACGAGTCATTGCCACATATAGAAGCCTCCGCTCTTCCTCCACTTCATCTGTTGAATTCATCGACATAGCCGACGGAAGAAGCTCCTCCTCCACTCCCACCACATAGATATGTTTGAATTCAAGGCCCTTAGCCGCGTGTATGGTCATAAGCGTAACCTTCTCGTCGGAAGTCTCATCGGAAGAATCCTGATCAGTCGCGAGCATCACATCCGAGAGGAATTCCTGCATACCCATACGTTCATCGCCTTCTTCCATACGGGTATCCACAAAATCCTTAAGGCCTGCAAGAAGTTCCTTAAGGTTTTCCTGCTTGCTGATGGACTCAGGTGTGTTATCGTGGTTGAGCACAGTAAGGATACCGCTTCGGTTGTAGACGAGCTGTCCTAGAGCATAGGCATCCGCTCCTTTGGCATTATCGTCGATGAAATCCATCACCATATCCCGGAAGGCAATGAGCTTCTTGAGAGTACCGGCGTTGACGGAAACACCCATAGCTGTGGGATTCTGAAGCACCTTCCAAAGACTTACATTGGAAGCTGTAGCGGCATCTGAGAGTTTTTTCATCGTGGTCTCCCCTATCCCACGAGCCGGATAGTTGATCACCCGACGCAGCGCCTCATCATCGTCAGGATTGATTGAGAGCCTGAAATAGCACACAGCATCCTTGATTTCCTTACGCTGATAGAAGGACAGTCCTCCATATATACGGTAGGCGATATTGCGCTTCCTCAGAGACTCCTCAAGCGCGCGGCTCTGAGCATTCGTACGATAAAGCACCGCATAGTCCTCATAGGAATCATGATGGCTGAGGCGCGACTTAGCAATCATATTTGCCACCAGATAGGCCTCCTCTATATCGGAATAAGTGGAGAGTATCCTCACCTTCTCACCCTCTTCGTTTTCGCTATATACATTTTTCCTCATCTGCCGTGTGTTCTTGTCTATGAGGCTACCGGCAGCATTGATGATATTCTGGGTAGAACGGTAGTTTCTTTCAAGCTTGAATATCTTCAAGTCAGGATAGCGCTTCTCCATATTCAGGATATTGCCGATGTTTGCGCCACGAAAAGAGTAAATGCTCTGAGCGTCATCGCCCACCACACATAGATGCTTATGCAGGGCGGCGAGCTGTGAGATAATAAGATGCTGAGAGAAGTTGGTATCCTGATACTCGTCGACGAGAATATACCTGAAAAACTCCTGATAATGTCGACGGATATCCGGGAAATCACGCAATAGAATATTCATATAGACAAGGATATCGTCAAAGTCCATGGCGTCGGCGCGCTTACATCGCTCGCAGTAGGTCTTGAAGATCTGTCCTGTCATGGGGCGTTTGGCCTTCTTGTCGGCATTGAAGTTGTCGGAGTCCTGCATATACTGCTCTGCGTCTATGAGTGCGTTTTTCGCATTGGAAATTACAGAGTGTATGGCCGCCGGTTTATACACCTTCTCGTCGAGCTGCATCTCCTTTATGATGTTTTTGAGAAGGGATCTGGAATCAGACGTGTCATAAATAGTAAAGGAAGGCTTGAATCCTATTTCCTCCGCATGCTGACGCAAAATACGGAGAAATACCGAGTGAAACGTGCCCATCTTGAGTCGCGAAGCCACACGCTCACCGACTACATCCGTAATGCGCTCCTTCATCTCTCGTGCTGCCTTGTTGGTAAAGGTAAGAGCAAGTATGCGCCATGGTTCATAACCGGCTCTCAGGAGATCTACGATTTTGTAGGTCAGCACACGTGTCTTGCCGGATCCGGCCCCTGCTATCACAAGCGCTGGACCATCCTTATATACCACGGCATCACGCTGCTGTCCATTGAGAAGATCAAGATAGTTGTAGTTGATATCAGACATTCCTTAATAATCGATGTTCAAGTTAAATAATCAAATTTCCGCTGACCAGACCGGAATATAAGGCAGAAACCGATAGGAATCGTTGTCATAGTCCATCTCGCAGCAGAAATGCCGTAAGCCATTGCTTACTATCAGGAAATGAGAGCGGAGCACCATATTGTAGCGTGCTATCTGGTCGAATACTGCCTGCGAAATCGCCACAGTAGGGGCCTTGTACTCCACAATCACCGAGGGATTGCCATCGCTACGGAAGACCACTGTGTCGCAGCGACGGCGTGTTTCATTTAGTTTGAGCGACACTTCATTGCTCATAAGAGAAGCCGGATAACCAAGCGAGTTGATCATCCAGGCTGTGAAGTGCTGACGTACATATTCCTCAGGCGTCAAAGCTACATATTTCTGTCGTAGCGAATCGAACACTTTGAGGAGTTTTCCATCCTTTTTGAGCCGTAACTCTACAGGAGGAAGGTTCAACGGTGGCTGCTCAGTCACATCCAGGTCATTTATAATGCGGATCAAAGAGAGAGTTGAGCAGATGAGCCAGACGAAGACCACCTTTCAGCAACTGCTGCTCTATAAGTGGAGTCCATTCGGCGATATAGTCATAGCTGATGTTCGTACCTTCGGGAGTCTTGTCATATATCTCAGTGGCGTAAGCGAAAGTCTCCTTACCCCAATCGTCAGGATCTGTAGAAGATATGATTGCCGCCTCTTCAGCTTTCGATGCACGGTCAATCTGCTCCTGCCATTCGGTATAGGTCCAATTATGGGCTGACTCTACCAGACTGCTGTCCCATATACCATGAAGGTTACGGTCACTATTGAAGTATTTCACCTTGACGCTATTGCCTCCGCGGTCTGAGAGATGGCCCATATGCATCGGCTGATGGATATCTCCTAAGAAATGCACGAGAAGCTTTAGTGACAGCTGTTTATCCTCAAGAGAAGAATCAGGATTGGAAAGCACTTCGTATTGCTGCCTTATGGCAGTCGTCACATCTCCATTCTCATTGCGCGGGAACTTATCGTAGTCATGTCCGGCATCGATATTGCGGTAGTGCCATGTCTTCTGATACTCATATTGAGGCGTATGGCAAGCATTATCAGCCCAGTTGGCCCAATATACAATCGACTTACCATTTAAAATTGAGTCGCAAGCAGCCTTCGCAGCCGGCGTAAGGTGTTTTTCGGCTATGAAAGCCGTCACGTCATGACCCTTCTGTCCCCACGCGAAAGCAGAGGCAGACATAGAGAGCATTATTCCGAATGAAAGTATAGTTTTGCTGTTCATGTTGTAGATGACTTATTATCACTACAAAATTAATAAAAAACCGAATAAAAAGCAAATCTCAACGAGATAAAATGATAAATAGCATAAATTCGTTTGCTTAAACAAGTGTTTTTTTGTTATAGCAATATACAACCTTTAATAAAAAATATTATGAAAAGCAAAAATTTAACCTATACCGGGGTAATCACCCTGATTCTTGGTGTTGCGCTGCTATTCATGCAGGCTACCGCCATCAATGTAGTGGTCATGGTAGTGGGAGGAGCATTCCTTCTGTCGTCAGTCATAGACCTTATAGTGGTATTCCACAGCAAAGCCACGCTTGAAGTAAACGGCGAGAAGAAATCAGCCGGCTCCATCTCCATCATATCTACCCTTACGGCCGTGGCCACCGGAGCCTTAGGACTTTGGATGCTATTGAAGCCGGAGAGTTTCAGTTCTCTTCTCGTCTATGTTTTCGCGGCCATCATCCTTTTGGCCGGTCTCTACCACATAAGTATGTTGGGATTCGGATTCCGCAACGCGCGGTTTCCTTTTGCCTTCTACATCCTTCCCATACTTCTCGTGGCGACAGGAGTGGTAATCTTTGTCCTCGGACCGGTAAAGATGATGAATGCGATAGTGTTGGTCACCGGCATCGCCCTTATCGTATATGCTGTATGCAATTTCCTTGAGGCGGCCGGGGAGTCGAGCTATCAGAAAGCGATAGAGGAATGATGCAGGAGTCCTATACGGGATTCAAGACACTTGGGGCATCCGTGGCCAGCGGCTCGGGTGCCTCTCTTCATACTGTATTTATGTCCGCAGAGTCCGCATTGGAAAGACTGCACTTCATCTAAATCTCCGTCGGCATCCAGATTCCTCACTCCCGGATTGACATCGGAAGGACGCGAAAGGTCCATGTCTTTCCAATCAGGTATCGACTCCCAGGCCTCACGACTTCCCCATGAGGCTTCAATCCGATCCTTTACATCGTGGGCGAGCCACCATCGAGGTCCGAGTTTCGGAGTCTTGGCTACCTTTCCCATAAACAAGCGTAGGGCAATTGCAGGGGCAAGAGGCGAGAGAGAGAAATACCATGGAAGTTCCCTCTTCATCTGCCTGAAATATTCCCGAGGAGTGTCTCCTTTCCGAAAATGAAGGATATCTTCCAGACAGTCAGAATCCGCAAACCAGAAGCCATGGAAATTTCCTGTAGCAAACCATTTAGTATCGAATATCTTCTCCGGTGGCGGACACCCCATTCCTTTAAGGAGTTCGCATTCGAACTCATAGTTTGTCATCCGGTAAGCTGCTCCGCCACCAATATTGTAACATTTTCTCCAGAATGAGTCTGGCACATCGTCGCGGCATACTCGTTCGAGCAGCCGTCCAGAGTCTTCAGCCGTAACCCATTCGAGCGTTCCACGTATCGGGACATGGAACGCTATGGGATCAGAGGCCTTCATCAGGAGTCCGCTATGCAGAATACCGGTCTGCCGCAACGATACCCACCATCGGAGGCCAGACTCCATAAGCATTCTTTCACCCATTGTCTTCGAGTAGGCGTAGGCATCGAAGAGAGCAGGATTCAAGGGGTCGCCACATTGGCCCCAATGATTTGGGACCTCGCGATTGCCGTATTGGGATACAGATCCGATATAGACTATCCTCACTTCATTTTTACGAAGCGATGCGGCTTCTATTATGTTCTTCATTGCACCGACATTGGTCCGAATGGTCTTCTCTGGATACCAGTCTGCCGCGGGCGACACCATGCCGCCGACATGAAGCACGACATCTGCTTCGGCAACTCCCTCAGCCACTGATTTCTTATCAAGGAGGTCGCCCCATATCACTTTGACTCCTTTCCTAATGAAGGGAGCGAGGAATTTTCGGTTCTTCTTGCTGTCGCGAGCGAGTAGTGTCACATCGTAACGTCCGGGCTCAGCAATCAGTTCTTTAAGTCCATGGGAGCCCATTACGCCTGTAGCTCCCGTCAGGAATACTTTTTTCATATGTTCCATAGACCGCAAATTTAATCATATTTTTTCAACTCCCCAAGAAATCGCATGAAAAATATAAAATTATCTTCAATCCATACATGGCGTGAGCCATGTAATAAAGCTCGATAAATACCTTTCATACGTTGAAGAACTTAGTTACGTCGAGATGTGAACCTACAGAGGGGGGTGAAGCGTTATAGCATAGCAGGAACAACTGTGGATTACCCATATGATTACACTATAATGACATTACACTATGGAATATGACTATATATGCTCTTCAAGAGCTGAACTGACCGGACGGATAGGGTCTGTCATCAGTGAATCTGTTGAAAAGCTTTCAGATATGTCGGCATTTGAGAAACGCATAACGCCTGTATCCAACGGACCACTCCCATCAGTGGAGGCCGTGCGAGATATACTGTCGCTTGTAAAGACGGTAACGTTTCCTGAGTTTCATGACATATACCACGGTACACGCGCTATGGAACAGGCCAGGCTATCCGTCAGCGTCGAAAGGCTTTTCAGGAGTCTATCAAAGGAAATAGGACATGCCCTATACCAAAAGAATCCAACACTCGGATCAAGTCACGCCGCAGATAAAGGAATAGAGCTTGCTCTTAAAATCATTGGATGCCTACCAAAAATCAAAAAACTTCTTTACACCGACGTTCAGGCAATATATGATAATGATCCCGCTACGGAGGATTTCGGAGAAGTCATATTGAGTTATCCTGTAGTGCACGCAATGGTTCACTACCGTTTCGCTCATGAGCTACTGAAAGCCGGAGTGCCGGTACTTCCCCGTATCATTACAGAACTCGCCCACTCCGACACGGGAATAGACATCAACCCCGGAGCTACTATCGGAGAGTATTTCGCTATAGACCACGGTACCGGCGTAGTGATCGGGGAAACATGCATCATCGGAAACCATGTGACGCTATATCAAGGCGTGACTTTAGGAGCGAGGAACTTCACTCTTAACGGAGAAGGACATCCCGTCAACCTTCCACGCCATCCGATACTTGAAGACCATGTGACTGTCTATGCCAACGCCACAATACTCGGCCGAATCACGGTAGGACATGACACCATCGTAGGCGGAAATGTATGGCTGACCGAGTCGGTGCCACCAAATTCAAAAGTTGTACAGAAAAACGCCGATTTCTTGGTCAGATAAAGGGAAACATCGACCCTACTAAATAACCTAAACCACTAAATCTTTTATTCACCTTAACAAAAATGAAGATATATGGATCCATGCAGGAGCTGATAGGAAACACGCCCCTGATTGAAGTGAAGAACATAGAGAGAAAAGAAGACCTTAAGGCCCGAGTCTTAGTGAAAGTAGAGGCTTTCAATCCGGGAGGAAGCATAAAAGATAGAATCGCTAAGGCCATGATCGACGATGCAGAGGCTTCCGGACGGTTGCTCCAGGGTGGAACCATCATCGAACCCACAAGCGGCAACACCGGAATCGGACTTACCTGGATCGGAAGGGCGAGGGGATACAGAGTGATAATCTGTATGCCGGAGACTATGAGCGACGAGCGCAAGAAAATACTCTCCGCTATGGGTGCGGAACTCGTACTGACACCTGGCAAAGACGGAATGAAGGGTGCCATTGAGAAGGCTAAAGAACTGCAGGCGAGCATACCGGTAAGCGTGGTTATGAGCCAGTTTGACAATCCAGCCAACCCGGAGATACATTCCAAAACTACCGCAGAGGAAATCTGGCGCGATACTGACGGAAAGATAGACATCTTTGTAGCGGGAGTCGGCACAGGCGGGACACTCAGTGGAACGGCTAAAAGCCTTAAGATGTATAATCCTGATATAAAAGCTGTGGCCGTGGAGCCTGATAGATCCCCAGTCATATCCGGCGGACAGCCTGGCCCACATAAGATTCAGGGAATCGGAGCAGGATTCATTCCCGGCAACTTCGATGCATCGCTTGTGGATGAAGTGGTGCGCATTACGGATGAAGAGGCATTTGAATGCCAACGCATGCTTACCTGCACGGAGGGCATCTTTGCCGGAATCTCATCAGGAGCAGCATTAGCCGCTGCTTTAAAGGAGGCACAAAAAAAGGAAAACGAAGGAAAGACAATCGTAGTAATTCTGCCTGATACTGGAGAACGGTATCTATCAATGCTATAGAAAGAAATGGAAGACCTTGATAATATGATAATCGAGACACACCCGTTTCCTCCGTTTCTTCCGGAGGGTGCGCGGGTCCTCATGATGGGGACGTTTCCTCCAGGCGAGCACAGATGGAGCATGAACTTCTACTACCCTAACCCCATCAACGACTATTGGCGTATATGCGGTATGCTCTTCCTCGGCGATAAGAATGCCCTCTACGATACCGAGCGCAAAATCTTCCGCGAGGAAGATTGCCGACGACTGATGGAAAAGCATCACATAGCGATGCATGACACCGCAAGGGAAGTGCGCAGACTGAAGGGGAACGCCTCAGATAAATTTCTCGAAATAGTGAAACCGGTACCACTTTTCGACTTACTTAAGGAAATTCCCGAGTGCCACACGATTGCCACCACGGGCGAGAAGGCTGCTGACGTAATAGCAGAACTTACGGGAACCCAAAGGCCAAAGATGGGGCATATGACGGAATCGGCTGACGGACTGAAAATATGGCGCATGCCGTCTACAAGCAGAGCCTATCCTATGAAGATAGAGAAGAAAGCCGAGTATTACGCAGAGCTATTCCGCTCCGTCGGAATCCTATGACGAATCAAGTTTCGTAACTTAATTATGGGTTATAGAAAGGAGCTGGGTATCTAAGAAATGAAGCCGGATGGGTCCTCTGACTCATCCGGCTCCATTTCATTCTGACTTAAGCTTCTGAAGAAATTCCTCTTCGGAGATAATGGGAATACCAAGTTTCTGACATTTCTCAAGCTTTGAGGGTCCCATGTTTTCACCAGCAAGGACAAACGAAGTCTTCTTCGAAATGCTTCCGACATTCTTACCTCCATTAGCTTCAATCATATCCTTGTATTCCTCGCGGCTGTGATGCGCGAAAGTGCCTGAAATGACAATCGACTGACCGTCAAAGACAGTCCCGGCAAGCTGCATCTTCTCATCGCTCAACTGCATCTGCAAGCCTGCAGCCATAAGACGATCTACGTTTTCCATGCTGACTGGATCGCGAAGATAATCGAAGATACCCTGAGCCACTATCGGACCCACATCCGGAATGGACTGCAGTTCTTCGACTGTCATCTGACGCATTCTATCCATACTCTTCACACTCTTCGCCACGCGTTTTGATGTAGTCTCGCCTACGTTGGGAATCGATAAAGCATACACTACCCTCTCAAACGGCACCTGCTTTGAGGCCTCAAGACCATTTAGTATGCGTTCGGCACTTTTGTCGCCGAACCGATCAAGTATGGCGAGCTGGTCCTTAGTAAGGTCGTAGAGGTCGGCCGGAATTCGCACAAGTCCTTTGTCGTAGAGCAGTTCTGCAGTCTCCTCACCCACTCCGTCGATATTCATCATGCGACGCGCGCAGAAATGCTCGATGCGTCCGGTGATCTGCGGACGGCAACCATATTTATTGGGACACACCCATGCCGCGTCGCCCTCCTTATTGACGAGTGGAGTACCGCATTCCGGACAACATGTCACAAATTCCACAGGACGGCTATCAGGATCGCGGCGCTCCTTGTCCACTCCCGTTATCTTGGGGATAATCTCCCCTCCTTTCTCCACATAGAGCCAATCCCGGTCATGGATATCGAGTTCCCTCATAATATCGGCATTATGGAGTGAAGCACGCTTCACGACCGTACCGGAAAGAAGAACAGGATCAAGATTTGCCACTGGTGTGACTATGCCCATGCGTCCGGTCTCAAAGCTTACGAAGCGCAGTTGTGTGCAGGCGTTCTCCGGATTGAATTTAAATGCTACCGCCCAGCGTGGAGACTTGGCGGTATATCCAAGGTTGAGCTGCTGACGGAGGGAATTAACCTTGAAGACAAGCCCATCGGTTGCCACCGGCAACTCCTTACGCGCAGTATCCCAAAACTCAATGAAAGCGTCGACTTCCTCCACCGTATGAAGTATCTTCATATCGGATACCTTGAAACCCCATCTGCGTGCAGCCTCCATGTTGGCGTAGTGGGTATCGTCAGGGAGATCATCGGAAAGAAGATAGTAAAAAACCGCATCAAGCTTTCTTTTAGCTACTTCGCGTGGATCCTGGGTCTTAAGCGTGCCGCTGGCAGCATTGCGCGGATTGGCGAAAAGCGGCTCCTCATTGTATTCACGCTCCTTATTGAGCTCATCGAAAACTTTCCATGGCATCAGAATCTCTCCGCGTATCTCAAACCTCTCAGGCCAGTCTCCCGGCTGGAGCACGAGTGGTATGCTGCGTATGGTCTTCACGTTTGCAGTCACATCATCTCCCTGAGTACCATCTCCTCGAGTCACTGCACGCAAAAGTCTGCCATTCTCATAGGTAATGGAAATCGATGTGCCATCGTATTTCATCTCACCGGTGATTTCAAATGCTTCTCCCTCGAGACCTTTACGCACGCGGTCGAACCATTCGTCGACTTCTCCGACCGAATAGGTATTTGCAAGCGAGAGCATTGGGCGCTCATGGACTACATGTTCGAATCCCTTCGAAAGGTCGGATCCGACACGACGCGTCGGAGAGAGCGGATCGTCCATATGGGGATTCTCCTTCTCAAGGGCCTCGAGCTCCTTCATCATCATGTCGAACTCCCGGTCGGATATCTCCGGGGAGTTCAGCACATAGTAGTTGTGGTTGTGTCTATTGAGCTCATCGCGGAGCTTCTTTATCCTTGCTTCTGCCGTCATATTCATCATTTGATATAGTCATATTTCACATTCCATAAGAAAAGTGCTTCTCCAGGCATAGACTGTCCGGCGGCGCAGCGGTCTTTCCTTTCAATTATCCTCCTGAATCCTTCTAACGAAAGCTTTCCTCTTCCCACATCGATAAGCGTGCCCACTATGGCCCTGACCATATTGCGAAGGAACCGGTCTGCCGTTATGGAGAAGACCGCGATCGACTCTCCTTCCAAAGACCATTCCGCTTTAGTTACCTTGCAGATATTGGTCTTTGCATCGCTGTGCAGTTTTGCGAAAGAAGTAAAGTCGGCAGTATCAAGCAGAAGTCGTGCCGCTTCATTCATCAGAGGGATGTCGAGACCATTGGGGCAGTGCCAACTTAAAGGATAGAAGAAAGGTGTCTTCTCAAACGAAACAAAGTACTTATAAGAGCGTTCACTTGCGTCAAAACGCGCATGAGCCCCAGCGTGTACAGGGATTATATCGTGGACTGCGATATCACGCCCTAAAAGGCGGTTGAGCGAGACGAGCAGCCGCCCCTTTTCAGGAAGATCTCCCTCGAAATCGAAATGAGCATACATGGTGCGGGCATTGACACCAGTATCCGTTCGGCCGGCCCCCACAACAGATATGGGGGTCCGGAGAACAACGGACATTGCTTTTTCGACCTCACCCTGCACACTGACAGCGTTAGGCTGCACCTGCCAGCCATGGAATGGAGCGCCGCGGTAAGCAAGTCGCAGGAAATAGCGTCCCATCAGTCACGTTCGAGATAAGTGATGCCGTAGAGGCCCGACTTATAGATATTAAGAAATTGACGACCCTCTTCAGCCGTAATCTTTCCAGCCTTCATCGACTTTGACACCCAAGTCTCGAGATTGCGCACGAGTTTCTTGGGATTGTATTCCACGTAATCAAGCACGTCTGCTACCGGTTCGCCGTCGATCACCTGTTCTATCTCGTAG
>CAMWMK010000096.1 GCA_947175295.1 uncultured Porphyromonadaceae bacterium | reverse complement strand
GAATATCATATTTTTTCATTACCTTTGCATAAATTAAAAAATTGCCTTATGAGTGACCATACCTCAACGTACATCAATCCGCTGACCGATTTCGGATTCAAATACATATTCGGCAGAGAGGCCGATAAGGACTTCACCATCTCGTTTCTCAATGCACTGAATATAGCGCCAAAACCCATCGTCGACCTGACGTTTGTCGACAAGGAAAATCCGGGAGAGTCAGAGGATGACCGGGCCCTCATATACGACCTTCACTGCGAACTTGAAGACAAGACGAAGATCATCGTGGAGATGCAGAACCGCTATCAGACGAACTTCGACGACCGGGCCATATACTATATGGCGGCCGACCTATACACACAAGGCCAGCGTGGACGCGACTGGGGCTACAAGCTGATTCCCGTCTATGGAGTGTTCGTCATGAATTTCGAGTGGAAGGATGCCGCGAAGCAACATCTAAGGGAAGACGTTTGTTTATACAATATGCAGACTGAAAGTGTATTCTCCGACAAGATGAAGATGACGTTCCTGAAGATACCCTTGATGGTAAAGGACGCGGAAGACTGCAGGACTACACTTGAACGGTGGCTTTACATACTAAAAAACATGGAGAAGATGGAAGCAATACCACAGACATTCAGGAAAGACCCGGTTTTCAGGAAACTGGGAGAGGTGGCGCAATACGCCGCCCTCAACGACGAGGACAAGAGGGCATACAACAAATCCCTGAAGGCATACAGGGACGCGTATGCCATCTATGAAACAGAAAGAGCAGAAGGCCGAGCAGAAGGCCGAGCTGCAGCAATAGCCGAAAAGACCAGACTTGCCAGGGAAATCGGAGTTTCAGAGGATATAATAGCTAAGCTATTCGGCTCGGAAATGAATAATTGAACTATTCGAAAACCATAATCTTATTGCGGAGGCGGAAGTCGGAATGACTTCCGCCTCCGTTGATTATCGGGCGAGGCTTTCGTGCAGTTTGCGGTAGAAGGGATGGCGTGTGAGGGTGGCTACGGAGCCGATGACGATGAGCTTCATGCGGGCGCGGGTCATGGCTACGTTCATACGGCGTAGGTCGCGGAGGAAACCGATGTTGCCGTCGTCGTTGCTGCGGACAAGGGAGATGATGATGACGTCGCGTTCCTGACCCTGAAAACCATCGACGGTGTTGACGGAAATCAGGTGGCGGAAGGGTTTGAAGAAGGGTGTACGCTTGATGAGTCCTCGGAGATACTGCACCTGAGCGCGGTAAGGCGAGATGAGACCGACGTCGATGCGCTCGTCGAGAAACCGCTGCTTCCCTATCTTTTCTATATAGTTGCGCAACGTGAGCACGGAGAATTCGGCTTCGTCGCGGTTGATGCGTCCATGGCTTTCGCCGGCTAAGGCCTCGCGGAAGGAGGGGGATTCTTCGGCATCAAGGTCTACGGCGGGGAGGCTGGGAAGCCCCCCTTCCATGGGATCCGACTCGGCGGGGAGGCTGGGAAGCTTCCCTTCCATGGGGTCGATCCATTCGATCGGGGTGTCGAAGTCGAGGATACCGCGGTGGCGCACTTCGGGCGCGGCTGTCATGGCGCCGCAGTAGAACCATTCGTTGGAGAAACGCATTATCTCATGGTTCATGCGGTATTGCATGGTGAGAAGCGTGACGGATTCAGGATGGTTTTCCACTATACGCTCCATAAGTGATCTGCCGAGACCCGCCTTCATGGCTTCATACGACTTGACGGTAGGTGGCAGCTGACAGTGGTCGCCCGCCAGCACTACCCTTCCGGCACGCCGAATGGGTATCCAGCTTGCGGCCTCGAGGGCCTGGGCGGCTTCGTCGATAAAGAGGGTGGAAAACCTCATGCCGTCGAGCAGACGCGACGCGCTGCCTACGAGGGTGGAGGCTATGACATGGGCGGAGTTGAAGAGATCCTGGTTGATGCGTATCTCAAGCTCAGTGGCGCGGGAGCGGAGACGGTCCATCTTCTGATGCCACTGGTCGGAGCTGCGGCGCTTGGCGGAGCGAAGCTCCCGGATGGCCTTGCGGATGCTCCAGAGGTCGGGATAGTCGGGATGCGATTCAAACCTACGCTCATACGTGAAGGAAAGCATCTTGTCATTGACGCGCGAGGGGTTGCCGAGACGCAATACGTGGACTCCCCTGTCGACAAGGCGCTCGCATATCCAGTCGACGGCCATGTTGCTCTGGGCGCATACGAGCACCTGCGGTTCGCGCCGAAGGGTCTCGGCGATGGCTTCGACGAGTGTTGTGGTCTTGCCAGTGCCCGGAGGACCATGGACAACGGCGACATCCTTCGCGCACAGCACCTTGTTGACGGCCGACTGCTGGGCCGCGTTGAGATAGGGAAAACCGAGGGGCGCGAACGTGAGCTCCCCTACCTTGCGGCGCGAATAGATGAGGTCGCGGAGCTCGGCGAGGCGTCCTTTGGCCTTGATGGTGCGGTCGAGGGCCTCGAACATGGTGCGGTAGGAGGTTTCGTCGAACGACAGCATCACCCCGGCGATGGCGGCTGAGGAAAGACGCCCTACATCGGCGCTTTCCGGAATGGCCACCACCATGCGGTCGCCGTCGACATAGCTGACAGTGCCGGTGAAGGGAAACGTCGGCTTCGCAGTATTGGCTTCGCTATCGGGAAGGGTGAAGAAGGCTACCGGGCGACCGTATTCGAAATTATGGTCTATGTCTTCCGATGCCGTGTCGGGACGCGAGATCTCAAGCACTCGCTGATTGAGCGAATTGTAGAATACCCGGCCTACGGATATGCCGAGCCAGGCATTGCCGCGCTCGGCAAGGCGAGAAAAACCGATGCGCGCTGTAAGGTCGGCGAATGAACGTTTCTCTTCGTCGTATTCCATCTGTAGGAGGCGGCGCTGCTCCTGAAGGGCCTGAATGGGTGAAATCATACTACAAAATTAATAAATTATTGAGAACCGATAAGTGAGATTCATGATTTTTTTTATCCAATTGTGAATTTTCCGTGCAATATGCTGTATAGCATATCCGTATAAGGCGAGGGTTTCGATTATTTTTTGTAATTTTGCAATCTGAAACTTTTTGTAATTAACCTAAATATCAACTCAACATCAAACAGATGGAAAAACGATTCATTCCGAAGGCGATCATCGCGGTAATCGCGATCATCGCACTTGCCTGCGGCCTTACAACGAAGGCGCAGACTTTCAGCAATGAGCCGGGAAAGGCTTTCTGGGGGATGGACAGCATGGACGGCTACGAGCTGCCGAGCGTGCTGACTCCCGAGGGTGCTTTCTCGATTGCCTCCTGTGATCTCAACGGCGTGCAGGCCGTAGGATGCGAAGGCGTGAACTGGTGCGACTACAAGTTCCTGAAGCTTCAGCCGGCTGTAGACGCCAACGACGCGGTCAGCTGGTATGTGAAGCCCTCTAAGGGCCTTACGTTCACTCCGACCAGAATCTCTGCCTACGTGGCGAAGTTCGGCACGGACGCTGCTCCCCACAACATCATCGTCACCGGAAAGACGGGCGAAGGAAAGAACATCGTGCTCGGCACATACACCTCGGCGCGCAACAACCGCCTGCAGGACGCCGACAAGTACGGCAGCGAGGAAGACTACGCGCAGAACTTCACCATCGACCTGACCGCCGAGCAGCAGGCCGAACTGGCCACCACCGACGGCTTCACGCTCGAAATGACCGTAGGCACCAACAATGCAAAGCAGGGCGGCTTCAGCCAGGTATGCATCGAGGGCCTCTTCAACGGTTCGCTCAAGACGGCTCCCTCCTTCAGCATGGCTCCGACCGAAGCTTTCTGGGGAATGGACACGATGGAAGACTTCGAGATTCCGAGCGTGCTGAGCCCCGAAGGCGCATTCTCGGTTGCTTCGCTCGACCTCAACGGAGTGCAGGCCGTAGGATGCGAAGGCGTAAACTGGTGCGACCACAAGTTCATCAAGCTCCAGCCTGCAGTAGACGCCAACGACGCCCTCAAATGGAACCTCAAGCCTACAAAGGGCCTGGCCTTCATTCCGACCGAGATCTCTGCCTACGTAGCTAAGTTCGGCACAGACGCATCTCCCCACAACATCATCGTCACCGGAAAGACGGGCGAAGGAAAGAACATCGTGCTCGGCACATACACCTCGGCGCGCAACAACCGCCTGCAGGACGCCGACAAGTACGGCAGCGAGGAAGACTACGCGCAGAACTTCACCATCGACCTGACCGCCGAGCAGCAGGCCGAACTGGCCACCACCGACGGCTTCACGCTCGAAATGACCGTAGGCACCAACAATGCAAAGCAGGGCGGCTTCAGCCAGGTTTGGATCAAGGGCCTCATCGACGGACAGGCCGAGGACGTTTCGAAATGCCCCGTGACAATCGCGGCCAACCCCGAAGAGGCCGGCACAGTGGCCATCAAGCCCCTCGCCGACTCCTATGACCAGGGCACAGAGGTGACACTCGCAGCTACAGAGAAGTTCGGCTACGACTTCGTAAACTGGACCGACGCCGAGGGCAACGTGCTCTCCGAGACTCCGGAATTCAAATTCACCATCAACCGCGCAGAAAACCTTACGGCCAACTTCAAGGCCGTGAACACATACGCGCTCTCCGCCGCCGTGACCAACGGCGCCAACGACTATATGGTAAGCTTCACTCCGGAGCCGAACGTAGTAGACGGCAAGAACATGTATGAGGAAGGCACAGTAGTGACCCTCAAGGCCATCTCCAACCCCATCCTCACTTTCACCAACTGGAGCGACGGCCAGACTTCATCTGAAATCACAGTGACCATGGACGCCGACAAAGACCTGACAGCGGAATACTCGGCCCTCGACTTCGTAGCGGGCTGGGACTTCTACCGGCAGGGCGCCAACGGCCGCCCTGCCGACTTCGCTTTCGAGGAGAACGACGCTGCTACGCTCAACCTCCGCAACGCAGACGGCGACATACAGGGATGGCTCGACAAGAGCCAGCTCGGAGCCGGCGGCTACGAAGGACGTCCGGCTGCAGTAAACTGGCGCACCACAGGCCTCGGCGACTACTATTGGCAGACCAAGATCAACGCGTCAGCCTTCAAGAACATGAAGATAGTGACCGCCATGGCCTACAACTACAATGCCTATACGAAGCAGAACGTGGAATACTCGCTCGACGGCGAGAACTGGCAGACAGTAGGCACAGTGACCATCGAAGGCTCCAAGAACTGGACCGACGCTGAGTTCTCACTCCCCGAGGCAGCCAACAACCAGGCCGAGCTCTACCTGCGCTGGATATCCGACAAGACATCCGCCATCGACGGCACTTCCTCCGACAACGACGGCATCGCGCTGGGCGGCTCATACGTATACGGCGAGATGGAACTCGTAAACGACGGTACTGCTCCGGTGATCATATCGACCGTGCCTGCCGAAGGCGCCACCACCGCTTCCATCAACGGCAAGATCGTGCTTAACTTCGATGAGAAGGTGAAGCTCGCGGACGACGCTATCGCAACCCTCGGCGACAAGACACTCAAGGGCGAGGCAAACGGCAAGAGCGTGATCTTCACCTACAAGAACCTTGCGTTCAATACCGACTACACGTTTACGCTCCCGGCCAACAGCGTGGCCGACCTCACGGACAACTATCTCGACACTCCGGTGAAGATAGCTTTCACTACAAGGAACCGTCCGGAAGTGGCGAAGGCCACACCTGACTTCATCGTGCCTGACGACGGCGACTTCCGCGCCGCTATCGCCGCCGCCAACAGCCGCGACGACAAGACCCGCAGATTCCGCATCTTCGTGCGCGACGGAGAATACCTGATCCCGATGGACCACAATACGACCGTAAACGTGAACGGCGGCACATTCCCCGACGTTACCCTCCGCCTGACCGCATCCAACACGTCGATCATCGGCGAGAGCATGGAAGGCACAGTAATCGTAAACGAAGTGCCCGATATGGACGGCATCGGCAGCCACCCGATGGAGGGCATCGGCAACGCCGACCTGCTTCAGATCCAGAACGGCGTAAGCAACACCTACTTCCAGAACCTCACGCTGAAGCACGGCATCTCCGACGCCCGCGGACGCAACATCGTACTCCAGGACAAGGGCGACAAGACCATCATGAAGGACGCCTGCCTCTGGGGATATCAGGACACCTACACCAGCAACAACCAGAACGCACGCTACTACTTCGAAGGCGGTGTGCTCCGCGGACGCACTGACTTCCTCTGCGGCAAGGGCGACGCTTACTACAACGGCGTGAACCTGCAGATGTGCGCTTCGGGCGGCTACCTGGCAGTTCCCTCTGTGCCGAAACAGTATGGCTACATCTTCAAGGACTGCGAGATAACCGGCGAGAACAGCACCATCGACGGCAACTACACCCTCGGACGCCCCTGGGGCAACGGAACTCCGATCGCCCTCTTCATCGACACCAAGATGACCGTGAAGCCTTCAGCCATCGGCTGGAACGACATGGGCAGCGACGGCTATCCGGCTCGCTTCGCCGAATACAACTCCGTGACTGCTTCCGGCACTGTGATCGACCTTTCGGAACGCAAGAAGACCTTCGGCTCGGGCAACCATCCGAACAACCCCGTATTGACTAAGGAAGAGGCTGACGCCAACGACTACGCTACAGTGATGGGCGGCGACGACGACTGGGATCCCGCTATGGACTGCGAACAGGCTCCCGCCGCAAACGCGCTCTCTTTCGACAACGGCACCCTGAACTGGGACGACAGCAAGTATGCCCTCTGCTGGGCCGTATACGCCGACAACGAGCTCCTCGGCTTCACAACCGAACCCACATACGTTCCTTCAGTGAAGGCTGAAAAATACGGCGTACGCGCACTCAACGAAATGGGCGGTCTCGGTGAGATCGTGACTGTAGGAAACACTACAGGCGTTGAGGCCGCCATCAGCGGCGACGCTGTAAGCGTAAGATACTTCAACATGCAGGGCATCGAGGTGATTCCCGGCAACGAGCCGGCTGCCCTCGTGAAAGTGACCACCTACAGCAACGGCAAGACCAAGGCTGAGAAGGTGATCGAATAATTCCACCCTGATTAAACGTCAAAAGCCCAGGAACCGCGGTTCCTGGGCTTTTTTTCATGGGTATGGACTGCTATCAAAGAATGGGGGCGAAGAGGCGTACAAGGGATTCCATCACGCGCTGATAGCGGGGGCGCGAGCGCCAGCGCGATAGGGTGAGCTTGCGGCAGGAGGAAAGGTCGTGGAAGAAGATGTCGCGCATCTGCCGGTTGACGGCATCCGAATATATCAGGAGGTTGGCCTCGAAGTTATTCTCAAAACTGCGGAAGTCGAAGTTGACGGAGCCGGTAGTCACGAAATCATCGTCGATCACCATTGTCTTGGCATGCAGCATGCCGGGAGTGTAGAGATACACCTTGACTCCGGCCTTCAGGCAGTCGTCGATATATGAACGGCTGCCATAGCCGAGAAGCACGGAGTCGGTATGTTCGGGAATCATGATGCGCACATCGACGCCGGAGAGCGCAGCCCCCTGCAGGGCCTTCAGGAGCGCGTCTGTAGGCAGGAAATAGGGAGTCTGGATATAGATGCGCCGGCAGGCCGACGCGATGGCCTGCTGGAAGCATAAGACGAGGTTGTTCCATTTGTCGATGGGTCCGGAACTGACAAGCTGCATGTCGACATCGCCAGGCTCATCGTATTTCATCATGGTGATAGGCTGCACGTCAGCATCAGGACGTAGGAAATTCCAGTCTACAGCAAAGCTATACATCATGGATTCAATCACCGGGCCTTCCACCCGCAGATGTGTGTCACGCCAGATGCGGCCGTCGGGAGCCACCTCCACGTAGCGGTCGGCTATGTTCATGCCTCCGATATAGCCTATCTTTCCATCAATGATAGCGATCTTGCGGTGGTTGCGCCAATTGATGCGGTTGGCAAGCTTGCGGAATGTAACGCGGAAGAATGGATGGGAATCGATGCCGAGATCGCGCATGCGGGCGAAAAAACGGTTTTTCGTGGAGAAAGACCCCACATGGTCGTAAAGCACCTTTACCTTGACCCCTTGACGCGCCTTCTCGGCAAGAAGGTCGGTGATCTCATTACCGAGCCGGTCGTCGCTATAGATATAATACTGAATGAAGATGAAGTCGAAGGCATTGCGGATGTCTTCCTTCAGGCGCTGGAACTTTGAGAGTCCGTCGGTGAATATCTCCACGCTATTGTTGCGGTCGAGATGGGCGTGGCAAAGATTGTGGGCGAGCTTGATCTTCTTTATCTGTTCGTCGCTTAGACGGTTTCTTTCGAATACGTGTTGTCTCGGGCGTGAACGTTCAAGCAGCTTGCGACGCACCTTACGGCTTACCATGGCCTTGCCTTTGAGGCTACGCCCGAAGAACAGATAGAACACTACGCCGACTACCGGAAGAAACAGCAGGGCGAGGGTCCAGGAGAGGGCCCGTATCGGATTCTTGTTTTCAGATACGACGACTACCACGCAGGATATCACTACAACTGCGTAGATAATCAATAGTGATATGTTGATCCAGAAATACAAATTTTTAAGAGTTAAGGGTTAAAGGTTAAGGGTTAAAGGTTAAGGGTTAAGAGTTAAGGAGGGAGAGGTAAGGGTTGAGGGTTAAAGGTTAAGGGTTAAGGAGGGAGGGTTGAGGGTTAAGGGCAGAGGGAGGGGGAAGGAATGCAGAAATCTTTAAAAAGAAGACCCGCTGAGGGGCATCGTCTGGGATGTCGCCTCTGCGGGTCGGATCTTTTACTTATGTATCTGCAATGACCGAAAGGGTCATTTAGATTCATATCATCACTCAGCTGCGGGAGCCTCTTCAGCTGCCGGAGCTTCTGCTGCGGGAGCTTCAACTGCGGGAGCGGCCTCAGCCTTCTTGCCACCGCGACGGCTGCGACGGGTCTTAGCCTTGGGAGCCTTCTCGCCGAGCATGTTCTCGTTGAAGTCTACAAGTTCGATCATACACATCTCAGCGTTGTCGCCGAGACGGTGACCGGTCTTGAGGATGCGGGTGTAGCCACCGGGACGGTCGGCTACCTTTTCAGCAACCACGCCGAAAAGTTCCTTGATAGCCTCCTTGTTCTGGAGATAGCTGAAGACGAGGCGACGGTTGTTCATGTCGTCTTTCTTCGAGCGGGTGATAAGAGGCTCGGCATAGACACGGAGTGCCTTAGCCTTGGCCAGAGTCGTAAAGATTCTCTTGTGCATGATGAGAGAGATGGCAAGATTGGAGAGCAGCGCTTCGCGATGTCCTTTCTTACGGCTCAGGTGGTTGAATTTCTTATTGTGTCTCATCGTTGTGTTTATTCTTTATCTAATTTATACTTTGAAATATCCATGCCGAACGAGAGGTTGTTGTTCTGCAGGAGTTCGTCGAGCTCAGTGAGCGATTTCTTACCGAAGTTGCGGAACTTCAGCAGGTCGTTTTTCTGGAACTGAACGAGTTCTCCAAGAGTTTCAACTTCAGCGCTCTTCAAGCAGTTGAGAGCACGGACGCTAAGGTCCATATCGACGAGCTTGCTCTTGAGGAGCTGGCGCATCTTGAGGACTTCCTCATCGAATTCTTCAGGCTGCTCGTCGGCGGGAGTCTCAAGAGAGATCTTCTCGTCGGAGAAAAGCATGAAGTGGTGGATAAGGATCTTGGCGGCCTCTTTAAGAGCATCTTTCGGAAGGATGGAGCCATCGGTGGTCACTTCGAGTATGAGTTTCTCGTAGTCGGTCTTCTGCTCAACGCGGAAATTCTCGACTGCATATTTCACGTTCTTGATAGGCGTGTAGATGGAGTCGACGGCTATGACAGCGGGATCTGCACCGGCAGCGCGAAGCATTTCACGGTTTTCATCAGCGGGAACCCAACCGCGTCCTTTATTGATGGAGAACTCCATGTTGAAAGACGTATCTGGGGCGAGATGACAGATCACCAGGTCGGGGTTGAGTACCTCAAAACCCGAAAGAGCTTTACCCAAGTCTCCTGCTTTCAATACATCAGTACCCGAAACGAGGAGCTTACCGGTCTCTTCATCATGGTCTTCAGTGATCTGCTTGAAACGAACCTGCTTGAGATTGAGGATGATGTTGGTGACATCTTCCTTTACGCCGGGGATAGAATCCAACTCATGCGCTACTCCATCGATTCGGATCGAGCAAATGGCAAAGCCTCCAAGCGAAGAAAGAAGAATCCTGCGGAGGGCATTACCGATGGTCTGGCCATATCCAGGCTCGAGCGGACGGAATTCGAACTTGCCGAACTTGGAATCCGCTTCAAGCATGAGGACCTTATCGGGTTTTTGAAATGCTAATATTGACATGGGTTACAACAGTTTATTATTTAGAATAGAGCTCGACGATCAGCTGCTCCTTGATATTCTCGGGGATATCCTCACGCTGCGGGAGATGAAGGAACTTACCGCCCTTCACGCTTTCGTCCCACTCGATCCAGGGATACTTGCTGTGGTTGAATCCTGCGAGATTATCGGCGATCACTTCGAGAGACTTAGCCTTTTCGCGAACAGCAACGACATCGCCGGGTTTCACCTGATATGAAGGAATGTTGACAACTTCGCCGTTAACAGTGATGTGCTTGTGGAGCACGATCTGGCGAGCGGCCGGGCGAGTAGGAGCGATACCGAGACGGTATACTACATTGTCGAGACGGCTTTCGAGGAGCTGGAGAAGCACCTCACCGGTAATGCCTTTAGTGCGGGCTGCACGCTCGAAAAGGTTGCGGAACTGACGTTCAAGAACGCCATATGTATATTTAGCTTTCTGCTTTTCCTTAAGCTGAGTGCCGTATTCGGAAGTCTTGCGACGGCGGTTGTTGCCGTGCTGGCCCGGGGGATAATTCTTTTTGGTCAGAACTTTATCTTCACCGTAGATGGCCTCGCCGAATTTACGGGCGATTTTTGTTTTTGGGCCTGTGTATCTTGCCATTTTTTTAAATCTTTGTTGGGTTTTGACTTTATATGAGAGTGTCAAAAATAAGAGTAGACTGCCAAGCAAGGCGTCCCCTTAGCGCAGCCGCGACCCCTCGAGAGAAAGAAAACCGTGAGGGTCATTCGCATTCAGGGACTCCAGACAGGGAGTATCAGACTCTTCTTCTCTTGGGAGGACGGCAACCGTTGTGGGGAAGCGGAGTAACGTCGACGATCTCTACAACTTCGATGCCAGCTCCGTGTACTGTACGGATAGCTGATTCACGTCCGTTGCCGGGACCCTTGACGTAAGCCTTCACTTTGCGGAGGCCGAGGTCGTAGGCGACTTTAGCACAGTCCTGCGCTGCCATCTGAGCAGCATAGGGAGTGTTTTTCTTAGAACCGCGGAAGCCCATCTTGCCGGCCGATGACCATGAGATCACCTGACCCTCGGAATTGGCTAAGCACACGATGATGTTGTTGAAAGAGGAGTGTACGTGAAGCTGACCCATAGCGTCAACCTTGACGTTTCTCTTCTTAGCTGCGACTGTCTTCTTTGCCATAATTTAAAATTATTTAGTAGCTTTCTTCTTGTTAGCAACGGTTTTCTTACGACCTTTACGGGTGCGGGCATTGTTCTTGGTGCTCTGGCCGCG
>CAMWMK010000095.1 GCA_947175295.1 uncultured Porphyromonadaceae bacterium | reverse complement strand
TTGTCGATGGATTCCACAAGTATCATTCCTACCGCTGCGAATAGTAGCAGTGCATTGAGCAGGGAGGCCTGTATTGAGAATTTCCTATAGCCATAGGTATGCCTCTCGTCCGGTTTCTTAGACATCAGTTTGAAGGCTACCATGGAGAGGATCAGGGCGAATACGTCGGAAAGATTATGACCGGCATCGGAAAGAAGCCCCATGGAATCGTAGATGAAACCAAATATGCCCTCTACGATTACAAAACCTACATTCAATGCTATGCCGAGCTTGAAAGCCGTGTTGAGCGACGTGCTGTCTATGTTGTGTTCGTGGTGGTGATGATGGTGAGCGTGTCCATCCGCATGTGTATTATTCATTTTCTTTAAGTTTTAATGGTTTGTTTATCATTAAAACAATCTGCAATCTAAAAATCCGATTTGTACGTGATATTCGCAAACCGGTTGCATTTCCATGCAACCTAATGTTGATTGAAGTTGTTTTCTATATAAAATCCTTTATTATAAAAAATCCATGAAGCAGACAATTCAGTTAAAACGGGCTTATGACCCGGAATCATCCGACGACGGATATAGAGTTTATATCGACCGCCTGTGGCCACGGGGTCTTTCTCACGAAACATTCCATTATGATTCATGGGATAAGGCTATAGCTCCTTCCACCGAGCTACGCGAATGGTTTCACCAGGATCCAGACAACCGCTGGAATGAATTTGAGGAGAAATACAAATCCGAACTCTCCGCAAATCCCGCCTTTGAGGCCTTGCGAAGAGAAATCTCAGACAAACCGAAAGTAACCCTACTCTACTCTTCCCACGACCGCGTACACAATAACGCAGCAGTAGTGCAATCGCTACTATCGTTATAAAGTGCGATCCGTCGGTATCCCCTAATCTTGAATCTTGCTTTAAGTTATAGATGAAAAAAATAATCTTTATATTACTCACTTTTTTAGGATTTAACTCTTGTATGAACGCACAGGAACATAACTACTCCGACATGGATGTGGCGGAGTTCTCGAAATATGTGACAAAAGACGGCGTGCAGCTCCTTGATGTTCGCACGCCTGAAGAATTTGATGAAGGGCACATCGCCGGCGCAAGAAATATCAATGTATTTGATAGCGACTTCATTGATGAGGCTTTGAGTTTACTTGACAAGTCAAGACCTATAGCCGTATATTGCAGAAGCGGTAAGCGATCGGCTGACGCTGCCCGGCAGTTATCCAAACAGGGTTATACGGTAACCAACCTCAAAGGCGGCATTCTTGACTGGAATGAGCATCACCTACCTATCACTAAAATAGAATAGCTTCAGCCTGATTGCTGTTTCGTCACAGAATACGCATAAATTGTCACTAATTTTTCAGTTCATAATATTGAGATGCTAATTTCGCCAAAAATTAGCATCTCAATATTATGAACCATCGTCAACATCTGTTTCTTCTCTCGGCTCTTGTTTGCTCCTTTTTGGCGGACGCTCAAATTGCCGTTTATACTGATTCAGTCGCAATGCATCACAGTGATTCCATCCTGTATTCGAATCTACAAGAAGTCACAGTGATGGCCAAGCGCCCGTCTGCCTTGTTGAGGGCGGATAAAATCGTATTTCGTCCCTCTGAAATGTCGGTGGGAAGCTCTGGAAGTGCTTACGAAGCAATAAGTTTGCTTCCGGGAATTTCGATTAAATCCGATGGAAATCTAAGTATTTACGGTGTCAAGAGTCTTTCCGTGAATATCGACGGCAGAAAGACCATCTTAAGCGGAGAAAACCTAATCAACTATCTTAAGACGCTTCCTGCGGTAGATATCGAAGAGCTTGAAATCATAGGCTATTCCGGAGCAAAAACTGACGGAGAAGAACCTGTGACGATTTTGAATATTGTAAAGCGTAGGAAAAAAGACAATAGTTATGCATTTGGTGCCGTTGCCGACGCTCAGTCTGGGAGGGCCAGACAGTTATATACATCAATCTATGGAGAATACAGCAAAAACAGACATACTCTGTCAGTCAATTACTCCCGATTTGGCGCACATAATCCATCTGAACTTATGACAGACAGGCCATATCCTGATCATGACGAGCGATTGAAACAATTCTATGATCGGAAACGAACCGATTCATCCAGTCAACTGTCCGTGTCTTATGACTACAAATTTCCATCCGGCCATACAGTCGGCACTTCACTTAACTACAGTCATTTCAGGCGTAAGGAACCGGCTGTAATGACCACATCCATTCCATTTGAAGAAGAACTCCGCATAACCGACAATAACGCTTTGTTTGTCACGGACAACATATTCGGAGAATTATATTGCCGGAGGAAATCATCAAATGAAAGCGAATGGACAGCTGCTTGTGATTTTTTCAGGTATAGATCATCGGAAAGCCAACTAATGGAAGACAATTCCGGAATGTCGATAGATGGAAGCATGTATGGCGCAACTTATGGTATAGTAGGAAGTTTTGACTTCAACAGGCACCTTTCGCGGCATTGGTCTATTTCCGCAGGAACCAGAATATCCTATGTCAGTATGAGGAGTACCGGAAGTTATATTGACTCTCACGTTGACTCCGAAACCAAGCCGATAGCAGATGATCTTGATTCATCTTTCGGGTACGATGAAAACGTCAATGCCATATATGCAGAAGGGAAATATGAATATGGTATGTTAAGAGCTTCTGTAGGTCTCAGAGGTGAGCAAAACAATCTCTCGACCTATTTCACAGGCAACGAGAGTTCTGAAAGCAGGGATGTCAACAGAAAATATTTCCATATATTTCCGTCACTGTCATTGATGCTATCCTCTGCAGGATATGGGTCATGGATGCTTGCATATGCGAACAAAGTAACCCGACCGCGGTTTGCCGATCTTGATCCCTTCATACATCTCTTTGACGACATCACCCATGTTGGAGGCAACATCAACCTTAAGGAAGCCTCACGGCATTCCCTGACCCTGACATGGAGCGACAATGTACATTGGCGTATAATGGCCAATGGAGATTTTGTATCAAGCGATATTGTGAAATATTACCGCGAACTGACCGACCGCATAGTTTACGTCACTCCAGAAAACATACCTTCTCATCTTCAGCTGCTGTTTTCCGCCACATGCAGCGGCCTTGATTTCACAACCTGGTGGACGGTATCAGCTACAGCCAACATAATTTACTCATCCTATCGCTTTGACAGAGACACAGGATTAAATTCAAATGTACGATGGACTCCAATAATCGATCTGAAAAACAAATTTCAGATACCATACCATATCATAGTGGAGGCTGATGCATCGTACAGAGGGAGTATGGCTTTCGGACAGGCACGAACCTCACATGTCTGGAATACTTATTTCGGCCTGAAAAAAAACTTTCTGGATGGGAGACTATCATTGTCGGTTTATGTAAAGGATTTATTCAATACCAATCATTTCAATTCGTCGATTCTGCTGTCGGGACGTAAAGCAATCCTCTATGAGAAGGAATTTGAGGATATGAGGAAAGTTGGAATATCCATATCATGGAGAATCAACGGGGGTATTGGAAAATCAGAAAAAAAAGACCGAAATGTTTGGATAGATGAACTGAATCGTGTAAATTTGTAGTATATGAAGAAATCCTTACTGACACCGCTTCTATATGCGGCCATCATGTTCCTGATGATAAGGCTGGCCAATGATTTGCCTACGGAAGCACGCTATTTCAGTCATTCATGGCAATTCATAGCTACTGAACTCGTAGGTGTGATTGCCGGAAGTGTCGTTTGCTATCATCTTGCGCGTAAATGGATGGCTTTGACAATACGGCGGAATATTGGAGTGTTACCGGAATACATAGTGGTCATACTTGTACCGGTTTTCCTGTGTGTAGGAGTCATGGGGATGTCGCATGACGTTCCGCTTGCTTCGGAGCTGCCTGATCTGGTTATTCCCGTAGTGATTACGGCGTTGACTTCCATATGGATGTATCTTACTTTGAAAAGCCAATTACTCAGTAGACTCTATGTAAAATCCATACTTAGGGAGAAGGAGGCTCGTGAGGCGCGGACGGAAACCGAGCTGAAGCTGCTGAGGTCTCAGTTTCATCCTCATTTCCTTTTCAATATGTTGAATGCCATTTATTTCACTATTGATGAGACAAATACTAAAGCTCGTGATACGGTAGAGCATCTATCTATCCTTATTCGGACACAACTTTATGAAGGCAATGGACCAGTAAGCATCGATAGAGAAATATCCGCACTCAATAGCTTTCTCGAACTATGCAAGGTAAGATATGAAGAATCAATGGACATAATCTCTCATATAAACGCTGTAAGTAATCTCAGTGAGATACATCCCCATCTTCTTCTTCCACTCGTAGAAAATGCAGTGAAGCATTCCGGAGGCAATCCAAGAAGGATTGAAGTGAATCTTTCAGTGGACGGAGAGACACTGGAACTATCAGTGAAGAATACCGTGACCAAGCGCAATTCCACGCCTGTAGACGCTTCAGGGCTGGGATTGACAAATCTTAAGAAGAGGCTCGGGATATTATATGCCGGAAGATATGAACTAAAGTTAGAAAGTAACGAACGTCTATTTAAGTCTTATTTGAAACTGAAATTGCAATGAACAAACCAAAACTTACAGCTGCCATTGTCGATGACGAACAGATTGCTCGGTATGGCCTGAGAAGCTATATCAACCGGACTCCATCACTCATCTGTGTAGGAGAATTTAAGGATACATTGACATTGAATACATATCTCCGTGATAATACCCCTCCTGATATAATATTCATGGATATCCGGATGCCGGAAGTGTCAGGGTTGGATTTCATTGCATCAAACAGGATTGAGTCTGCTGTAATCATTGTTTCGGCTTTCGAGCAGTATGCCTTGAAAGGTTTTGAATTGAATGTATGCGACTACCTTCTTAAGCCCGTCTCCTACCCCCGTTTCCTTCAGGCGATTGATAAGGCGTTGAGATACACATATTACCGAAAAGGGTGGGCTGACAGAGATTTCCTCTTCATTAGGGCCGACAGGATTCTACATAGGGTATACATACCGGATATAGTGTATCTTGAATCAATGGAAAACTATGTGATGGTTGTCACTATTGCCGAAAGAATAGTAACAAGATCCACATTCAAGGCCCTTCTCTCATCATTGTCTCATAAAGGAATTGTTCAGATCCATAAATCCTATGCCGTCAATCTCAGCATGATAAAAAGTATAGAAAGCAATAAGATCATTACATACGGAGACCATATACTTCCCCTCTCGAGGATCTATCGCGATTCGCTCATATTGCCATGAGAAAAGAAGTGTCTCCGGATAAATACTCAATAAGTAGCGAGTACAATAATCATAAAAGCAACCGCGTTAATAACTAACGACAAAAGCAATGATTCAGGTATGAAAAAGGAGAAATGGGATATACTCGAAAGCGAGTATCTGATACGCCGTCCGTGGCTTACGGCACGTCGCGACAAAGTAAGGCTGCCCGACGGCAGAATCAATCCGGAGCATTACGTTCTCGAATATCCGGATTGGGTAAATGTAATCGCCATCACTGAAGATGGAATGTTCGTCATGGTGGAGCAATACCGTCATGGTCTGCGGGATGTATATACCGAACTCGTTGCCGGAGTCTCCGAACCAGGAGAAGATCCGCTTGAAGCGGCAAAAAGAGAACTGCTGGAGGAAGCCGGTTATTCCGGAGGACTTTGGGAACTGCTTACAGTCATCGGACAGAATCCTTCCACATGCAACAACCTTACCTATTGTTTCCTTGCCAAGGGTGTCAAAAAGACAGCCGTGCAGAGTCTCGACGAAACCGAAGACATAGAAGTAAGACTACTCACAGAAAAGGAGGTCTTTGACATGCTTATGGCAGACGAGATGAAACAGGCGCTCATGGCCGCTCCTCTCTGGAAATATTTCGCTCTAAAGTATCATAAGAATTAAAATCCCCCAGTAAGCTATAATTTGGTCAAAAATCGATTCTGCTATTGTAAATTTAAAATATTTTAGTTAACTTTGCTTTTCATTTCAACTAATTTGTTATTTTTATGAAACAGTACTTACTATTAGGTCTGGCTTCGGCGATGGCAGTTTCAGCCGGTGCCGTACCGGCGAATCAGAAGGCATCCGTTTCAAAAGGAGCTTCTAAAGCGCAAGTGATGAAAGCCAAGGCCAGGGCAACTATGACAGCAGATGGGTCTGCAAGACAAATTAAGGATCTCCGGCTATCCGCTGCCTCAAGAAAAGGTCTCGGCAAAGTGATTGGCTCTGCGGCTAATCGACAGATCAATCCAATGCTAAAGAAAATCCGGAAAGCATCCTCACTTCCCGAGGGTATGCTGCTTTGGGAAAGTTTCGAAGGATATGACCCGGAGGTGCCGGGATGGCTTCCTGAAGGATGGACCGTAGTCTCTAACGGCGATCCAAATCTCGAGGGTTACGCACAGTGGGGTGTTGATTACGATAACGCATCATTGTATAATCCCACGGCACCCGACGGCGATTTCTATGCAGGAATCGGCTTCAGTGAATCCGCCTTGCCACAGGATGAATGGCTGATTCTTCCGGAAGTGAAGATCGAAGCCAACGACCAGCTTTCGTTTCAGCTCTATACCTCTCCCCTTTTCTTCTATGAAACCTATAATCCCGACCACGATGTGATTGATTGGGACAACATGCAGTGGCTCGTCGATCCCGTCATCAATGGCGATCTTACAGTGCAGATCAAGGGGGGAGACGGAGAGTGGAAACAGATATGGAGCATGATGGAGTATTTTAAAGACTGGTCGCTCAGCGACCTTATGTCTTACCAGCAATTTGATTCATATAGCGTATCCCTTGCTGAGTATGAAGGCCAGGACGTCAAGATAGCGTTTAACTATAAGGCCGTAGACTGCAACACCATTTATCTCGACTGCGTCAGCATCGGACTTCCATCGCTCGAAAACATCTCCTATCTTCCCCCCTTCGAGACCCTCTACTGGGGCTTTGACAATTCCTCCGATTGGCGTGCTCTTACGGCTGCCTTCGCCCAGTATCCGGTATATGGTCCGCTCATGTTCCAGAACAACTGGACCAATGGTTTAGCCACATATTCATGGCAATACCAGGACCCTATCACCAACGACTGGGCCATCTCCGACAATGAGGACTATCTCGATGTCACTTATTATCCTGACTACAGCGACGAATTCACATGCCGGAACAACCTGTATTATCCCCCGATCCTCATCGGCGAAGCTGAAGGCGCATCACAGGGAAGCTATACAATGCCCGTCATGTTCATGCAGGCCGGCGGTAAGCCCGAATATATGGTGAATCTGAGCGATGGCTCACGCGGACTTATGGATTTCGGACTCCTTCCCTTCAACCTGAATGAAGACGGCTACGGAATCACCCTCATAGATGCACCCTCCGTAGGCGACATCGCGCTGCCGATATTCGGCTACAACCGAAACTCTGACCGATATTGGCTCGACTATACACTTAACGGAGCGGAACCTTCAGAGGGCGACGACGTAAAGATGGTAGCGATCCTCAATTTCATCTACGCTCCTACCGCTCCCCTGGTAGTCAATGGCGTGCATGTGAATGCATTCGGAGTGATGGACGATGATGCCGAACTCAAGATCGAGATCATACCTTGCGATGAGAACTACACTCCTCTTGAGGAAGCACTTGCTTCCGCTACCTGCACATATGCAAAAATGGATAAGCTTGAATCTGAGCTCCCCTACATGTCGCTCAACATTCCGTTTGCATTCGATGCTCCGGTAGTGCTCGACAACAGCTATCCAGCCTACATCGTGAAGCTCTCCGGCTTCAATTCCGACAAGGTGCAGACATTCATACCTGTTCAGTCTGTCAAACCGAATGAATATCTCTGCCACGGATGGCTTGAAAAGGCCATAAAGATCGACAGCGATTACTACCGTACGAGCTACTCGCCTATGGCCAATATCGAAGGAGAATTCGGCTACTGCATGAATGCCTTCTCCATCAATCTCGATGCATACTATCCCTGGCTCGAATGCGATGAGGCGGAAGTAAGTGTTCCTGCCGACGGCACTCCGGTGAAAGTAAACCTTGGAAGCTACTACGACGGCTCTCAGCTCTCTTTCTCTAATATCGCAGGTCTTGAGGTTTCAGCAGAAGGACGCTATAATGAATGCGTAGTCACACTGCAGCACAATGACGCTGAAGTGATCGTAGATGGCAGCCTCGTCATCAGTGCGCCCGGTGTCGAGAAGACCATAAAGGTTTCCGAATCCACTACCGGAGTCGGCACCCTCGCGGGTGAAGCCGTTTCGGCCGAAATCGAAGCCATCTACAGTGTGGACGGCAAGCCCGTAGATCCTAAGTCGGCTACCGACGGCATCTATATCGTAAAATACAAAGACGGCTCTGTCCGCAAAGCTGTAAAGTAAACAGATCTGACGTATTACATCCCAAAGACCCCATCGGACTATGCCCGGCGGGGTCTTTTTATCGTTTATGTATTTTTAACGATGGAGTATTTTGCAGATTAGTCGATTTTAACTAATTTTGTAAAAATAAAGTGTTCGCAGTAATGACAAGGTTATCGCAGTCATAACTGCGAATGGACAAAGAGCAGATAAATGGATTTTCAAATCACGAGTAAGTACCGGCCTACGGGCGATCAGCCCGAGGCAATCGCCGAACTTTCGGAAGGAGTGCGCGACGGACATCCGTCGCAGACGCTGCTTGGCGTGACCGGCAGTGGAAAGACCTTCACAATGGCCAATGTGATCCAGGAGGTCAAAAAGCCTACGCTGATCCTCAGCCATAACAAGACACTTGCAGCCCAGCTTTACGGAGAGATGAAAAACTTCTTTCCGAACAATTCCGTACAGTATTTCGTAAGCTACTACGACTATTACCAGCCTGAAGCATACATTCCATCAAGCGACAAATATATTGAGAAAGACCTGATGATCAACGATCAGATCGAGAAGCTTCGCCTTTCCACCGTGGCCGCTCTCCTCAGCGGCCGACGCGACGTCGTGGTGGTGTCGTCTGTCAGCTGTATCTACGGTATGGGCAATCCTGAGGATTTCTCAAAAAGCGTGGTAAGGATAGAGATCGGTCAGCGCATATCCCGCAATGCCTTCCTTCGCCATCTCGTAGATTCGCTCTATAGCCGCACGGAATCGGAAATCGGAAGCGGAGAGTTCAGGGTGAAAGGCGATACGGTAGACATCAAGCTCTCTTTCGAAGACATTCAGCTCCGCGTTATGTTCTGGGGCGATGAAATCGAGAAGATCCAGACCATCGACCCTCAGACAGGAATCATACTCAGTGAACTCGACGGATTCAATATCTATCCGGCCAATATCTTCGTAGCAAGCAAGGAACGCACCAACAATGCAGTAAATCAGATTGCCGTAGATCTTGGCGCGCAGGCTGAGTTTTTCCGAAATGAAGGAAAACTTCTTGAAGCGCAGCGACTCACGGAAAGGGTAAACTACGACCTTGAGATGATAAAGGAGCTCGGCCATTGCTCCGGCATAGAGAACTATTCCCGTTATTTCGACGGGAGGGAGCCGGGTATGCGACCGTTCTGCCTTCTCGACTATTTTCCAAATGATTTCCTTACCATCATCGACGAGAGCCACGTCACGCTTCCGCAGATACGCGGTATGTATTCAGGCGACCTTGCAAGGAAACTTAATCTTGTGGAATACGGCTTCCGCCTTCCGGCAGCAATAGACAACCGTCCGCTCAAGTTTGATGAGTTTGAACGCCTGACTCCTCAGACCATTTACGTAAGCGCCACCCCGGGCGACTACGAGCTTCAGAAATCGGAAGGCATTGTGACCGAGCAGATCATACGTCCCACCGGACTTCTTGATCCGGAAATAGAGGTGCGCCCATCGATGAACCAGATTGACGACCTTCTCGAGGAGATACAGCTGAGGATAGAGCGAGGAGAGCGCACTCTTGTCACTACCCTCACCAAAAGAATGGCGGAGGAACTCGACTCCCATCTTCAGAGTTTCGGAGTAAGAAGCGCCTACATACATTCGGATGTGGATACCCTCGACCGTATCCGTATCCTCAACGATCTTCGCGAGGGCACATACGATGTGCTCATCGGAGTCAATCTACTCCGTGAGGGCCTCGACCTGCCGGAAGTATCACTCGTCGCGATTCTGGATGCTGACAAGGAGGGCTTCCTGCGCAATCACCGCTCTCTGACCCAGACAGCCGGACGAGCCGCCCGAAACGTCAACGGCATGGTGATCATGTATGCCGACAAAATAACGGACTCGATGCAGAAGACCATCGACGAGACTGAACGCCGCCGTGCAAAGCAGAAACTCTACAACGAACAGCACGGCATAACACCGACACCGATCGTCAAGAAGACCAATACCGACCTGATCGACCTTTATCAAGGCTCGTCGGCCGACAGTTCGGGACAGCAACCTTCGAAACCGATGGTTTCGAAACCGGGTAAACCGGCAAAACCCGTATCCAAGCCGAAAGCCGAACCGCGTCCCTATATCGAGGAAGAGCATCAGGCTGCCGCTCTCGTAGCAGACCCGGTAGTGGAGTATATGAGCGAGGCCGACCTTAAGGCACGGATAGCAAAAGTGCAGTCGGATATGACCAAGGCTGCAAAGGCCATGGACTTCATGGAGGCAGCGCGTCTGCGCGACGAACTTCTTGCGCTTAAGGACCTTGCAACAGCTAAAGAAACAGAAACCAATGTATAAGAAGACGGATTTCCTGCCTACGACAGCCGACGAGATGAAAATGCTCGGATGGGACCAGGCCGACATAATCATATTCAGTGGGGATGCATATGTAGACCATCCGTCTTTCGGAGCGGCCGTGATCGGGCGGACACTTCAGAAAGCGGGGTATAAGGTGGCGATCGTTCCTCAGCCAAACTGGCGAGATGACCTGCGCGATTTCAAGAAACTCGGCAAGCCCAGGCTCTTCTTCGGAGTGTCTGCCGGAGCGATGGACTCAATGGTGAACCACTACACGGCCAACCGTCGCCTGCGTCATGACGACGCCTACACTCCAGGCGGCAGACACGGCATGCGTCCTGACTATCCGACAATCGTATATTCAAAAATACTCAAGGACCTTTATCCCGATGTCCCCGTAATAGCGGGGGGGATTGAGGCCTCGCTCAGGCGTGTGTCGCATTACGACTATTGGGCCGACCGACTGCGCCCCTCTATCCTCGTGGAGTCAGGAGCCGATATGATTTCATACGGTATGGGCGAGAAGACCATGCTTGCTCTTGCTGAAAGACTCGACCGAGGAGAATCGATATCGGAAATTACCGATGTGCCTCAGACTGTATTCCTCACCGACGCAGAAATTGAGAATGCAGAAGAATCCATTGTGCTTTCAAGCTATGAGGAATGCCTTGCCGACAAAAAAAAGCAGGCGAGAAATTTCAAGCATGTAGAGGAGGAAAGCAATAAGTGGACCGGTAAGACCATTTATCAGCCTACCGCCGGGCGCATGATCCGCATCAATCCCATGTGGCCGCCTATGAGCGAGGGGGAGATAGATGCTTCTTTCGATCTTCCCTATACC
>CAMWMK010000094.1 GCA_947175295.1 uncultured Porphyromonadaceae bacterium | reverse complement strand
GGCACCCTGTTGACGATAGACCTTCCCAGCGTCAGCTCATCGGTATATTCCAGGTCGTTGCCTAAGCTTACTCCTCGTGCCAGCATGCTTATCTCCACATCGAAGGGTGCCAGTTTCCTCGATATGTAGAAGTTGGTGGTGTCTCCCTCCATCGTCGGGCTCAGCGCGAGGATCACTTCCTTCACTCCCCCTGCGCCGACACGATCGATAAGCGATTGTATCTCGAGGTCGGAAGGCGACACTCCGTCGAGCGGGGAGATGAGGCCGCCGAGCACATGGTAGAGTCCTTTGTGTTCGCGTGTGGATTCTATGGTAAGAAGGTCTTTTACGTTCTCCACCACGCAGATGATCGTAGCGTCTCTGCTACGGTCCGCGCATATCTCGCAGGTTTCCTTTTCCGATATGTTGTGGCAGGTCTTGCAGTAGCGTATGTTCCTACGCATGTTGATGATGGCCTCGCCGAGGGCTACCGATTCCCCCTCCTCCTGCCTTAGCAGATGAAGGGCAAGCCTCAGTGCCGTCTTTCTCCCGATGCCGGGCAGTTTTCCTAACTCCGCGACTGCATTGTCGAGGAGTTGCGAATTATAAGATTGATTCATATTGCAAAATTACAAATGATTTACTAATTTTGCAAATTAAAAAATACCAAAGCAGATATGATCGAATATATAAATGGTGCGATAGGGGAACTCGACCCCACGCTCGCAGTGCTCGAATGCGCCGGCGTAGGCTATGGCGTCAACATCACTTTGATGGACTATGCAAAGCTCCAGCAGCTCAAGCAGGCGAAACTCTACATCCATGAGTCGATACGCGAAGATGCCCACGAACTCTATGGATTCCTCACCAAGCAGAGCCGCGAGCTCTTCAGGCAGCTCATAGGAGTGAGTGGGGTAGGCCCCAATACGGCACGGCTTATACTCTCCTCCATGACTGAAGACCAACTTATAGATGCCATCGCCAACGATAAGCCTGCGGCTTTGAAAAGCGTGAAGGGTATCGGAGGAAAGACTGCCCAGAGGATAATTGTAGACCTCAAGGATAAAATAAAAGCTACTGATGTTTCGTTAATTTCAAGTACGCCCGTTGTCGGTGAAGCGTTCGATGATGCGGTGGCGGCCCTCACCATGTTGGGATTCAATCCCCAGGCGAGCCGCGTAGCGCTCAAGAAGCTCTTCACCGAAGATCCAAACCTTTCCACGGAGAAAGCGATAAAGCTTGCCTTGACAATGCTTTAAGCGGTTTCGGGAGGGTGCGGGAGGGCACCCTACTGATTTCAACGACTACAACTTGAGCAAACGCAGTTTCTACATATATCGTCTTCGCTTAGTGGCGGCGCTCCTTGCAGTGCTGGCACTTTCCTTCGTGTCTTATTCACAGTATGTAAAGTCAACCCTTGATCCCCCTCCGCCGCCTCCGGTGCCCGACACCGTGATTGTGGGGGGCGACTCGGTCGAGACGCTCTATCCCGTGCGTCCTACCGTAGCCATTGAGGCGGAGGATATCAGGGGAAAGGAGTATCCCGCCGACCTTCACGACCCGCAGAACATCGTCACCGATGCTGTCTACGATCCGGCTACCGGCATGTATGTGCTTCATACGCGGATAGGGGAGAAGGACATCATCACCCCCTTCATGATGACAGCGGAGGAATACCACGACATGGTAAACCGTGAGGATATGTATGATTACTTCCGGTCGCAGAATTCCGCCAATTTCGAGCAGAAAGGAAAGGAGGCGTTCAATATCCTCGATATGAATTTCGCCCTTGGCCCGCTGGAGAAGGTGTTTGGCCCGGGAGGAGTGCGTCTCACTACTCAAGGCTCCATCCAGATTTCCGCCGGAATCAAGAGCAACAAGACCGACAATCCTGCCCTCTCGCTCAAGTCGAGGCGTAAGACCTATTTCGATTTCAACCAGAAGATCCAGGCTACGATCAATGCTTCCGTCGGCGACAAGATGAAGTTCAACATGAACTACAACACCGATGCCACCTTCAGCTTTGATTCCCAGAAGCTCAAGCTGCAGTATGAAGGAAAGGAAGATGAAATCATAAAGAACATAGAGGCAGGCAACGTAAGCATGACCACCGGGTCGAGCCTCATCCGAGGCGGAACGGCCCTTTTCGGTGCGAAGGCGAAGCTGCAGTTTGGCAAGCTTACGCTTACGGGCCTTATCTCCCAGCAGAACTCCGAGTCGAAGACCATCTCGACTCAGGGCGGCGTGCAGAGCACTGATTTCTCAATTTCAGCCGCAGACTACGACGCCAACCGCCACTTCTTCCTCAGCCAGTATTTCTATCAGAACTACGATAAGTTCTGCGAGAAACTTCCCTACGTAGCCTCCGGCATCAACATCACGCGCATCGAGGTCTGGATCACCAACAAGACCCAGAAGTTTGATGAAAGCCGCAACTTCGTGGCCTTCATGGACCTCGGTGAGAATACGCGGCTCGCTACCGACTACTGGACCCCGGACTACACCGTGCCCGTCCCTTCCAATCAAAGCAACAACCTTCTGCAGGTGCTTAAGACGGAATATCCCGATGCCCGCAACATCAACATGGTGACCGAAGTGCTCAAGCCCCTTAATGCTTACGGCATAGAGGGTGGCAAGGACTTCGAGAAGGTGGAGAGTGCCCGTCTGCTCAATTCCAGCGAATACTCACTCAACTCCGCTCTCGGCTATATCTCGCTCAAGCAGGCACTGAATACAGATGAAGTGCTTGCTGTGGCGTTTGAATATACCTACAACGGCAAGGTCTACCAGGTGGGTGAGTTCTCCGGCGATGTCACTTCCACAGAGTCTGCCCTATACCTTAAGATGCTGCGTGGCACTACGGTTTCCCCGAAACTCCCCATGTGGCAGCTGATGATGAAGAATGTCTATAGCCTCGGCGCCTATCAGATACAGAAGAATAATTTCAAGTTCAACGTCAAGTTCCTCAGCGATTCCACAGGCATCGAGATTCCGTATATCCCGGTGGCCGACATCGCCAATAAGCCGCTCATCCAGGTGATGGGCCTTGACCGCATCGATTCCAACGGCGAGTCGGTGAGCGACGGTATCTTCGACTTCATCGAGGGCTATACCATTCAGACTTCCAACGGAAAGGTGATATTCCCGGTGGCGGAGCCGTTCGGTTCCAACCTCCGGCGCCAGATCGGCAACGACGCGCTTGCCGAGAGATACGTATATCAGGAGCTCTACGACTCCACTCTCGTAGTGGCGAAGCAGTTTGCCGATAAGAACAAGTTTACCATGTATGGCCAGTATACCTCCGGCCGCGGAAGCCAGATCAACCTCGGGGCGATGAACGTTCCCCGCGGTTCTGTAGTCGTGACTGCCGGAGGAGCGGTGCTGACCGAGAACAGCGACTATACCGTAGACTACTCCATGGGTATAGTGACCATCACCAACCAGAGCATCATCGACTCGGGCACGAACGTTAGCGTCTCGCTTGAAAACCAGTCGATGTTCTCCATGCAGCGCAAGACCCTCATGGGGCTCGACGCGCAGTATCGCTTCAATAAGGATCTTACCGTAGGGGGCACTTTCCTTCATTTCGGCGAGAAGTCGCTTACTGAGAAGGTGGGAATCGGCGATGAGCTGATCAATAATACGATGTTTGGCGTCAACCTCAGCTACAACAAGCAGTTCATGTGGCTGACCGACCTTATCAATAAGGTGCCCACCATCAATGCCACTGCTCCATCTTCTTTGAACCTTACGGCTGAATACGCCCAGTTGATCCCTGCCAAGCAGAAGACCGGTACCAACCAGGGCAGTTCGTATATCGACGATTTCGAGACATCCCAGACCGGTGTCGACCTCCGCAACCCCTACAGCTGGTTTCTTGCCTCCACTCCGCAGGACAATTCTTCCGACGCGCTCTTCCCGGAGGCATCTCTCAGCAATAATCCGGCCTATGGCAAGAACCGCGCCCTTCTCGCCTGGAACTATATCGACCGCATATTCACGCAGAAGAACAGCTCGATGCTTCCCGGCTATCTTAAGAACGACATAAAGCAGCTCACCAATCCGTATGTGCGCGAGATCAAGGTGCGCGAGATCTATCCCGGCCGTGACAACACTTACGGCGACGCCAACTATATCCAGACGCTCAACCTTTCCTTCTATCCCCGTGAGCGCGGCCCTTACAATGTGGACGCGGAGGATATCGATTCCGAAGGCAATCTCCTCAATCCCGAGAAGCGCTGGGGTGGCATCATGCGGAAGATGGAGAATTCCAATTTCGAGACGTCAAACGTGGAGTATCTTCAGTTCTGGCTTCTTGATCCATTCCTCGACGAGGACGCCCCATCCAATCCCGGCGGCGACCTCTATTTCAACTTCGGTGAGATTTCCGAGGATATCCTGAAAGACGGCATGAAGAGCTATGAGAACGGTCTCCCCGTAGACGGCAACAACGATTTCATCGAGGAGACAGTCTGGGGTAAGGTGTCGAAACAGAACTCATTGACCTATGCTTTCGAGAACGCTCCCGACGCCAGACTGCTCCAGGATGTTGGTCTTGATGGAATTCCTACGGAAGAGGAGTTCTCGTTTCCTACCTACTCCAATTTCGTAGAGACCCTACGTACCCGCCTTTCGGGCGAGGCCATCGCGAAGATGCAGGAAGATCCCCTTTCGGTCTTCAACGATCCGGCCGGCGACAACTACCATTTCTTCCGCTCAGACTATTACGACGCCCAGCGTACATCCATTCTCGACCGCTATAAGCACTACAACGGAGTGGAGGGCAACTCTCTTTCCCCCGACCAGAGCCCCAATCCACAGTATCAATCGAGCCGTGCGGTGCCCGACGTGGAAGACATCAACCAGGACAATACGCTCAATGAGTATGAACGCTACTTCCAGTATCGCGTCTCCATTCGTCCTGAAGACCTTGTGGTAGGAAAGAACTTCGTGACGGATAAACAGGTGACAGAGACCACCGACCGAGGCGAGAGGGTGGTAGGTGTCTGGTATCAGTTCAAGATACCCCTGTCGAGCCCCGAGAAGGTGGTAGGCGGAATCAGTGATTTCTCCACCATCCGCTTTGCGCGTATTTTCATGACAGGATTCTCTGAGACCACACATCTCCGTTTCGGCTCACTTGAACTCGTCAGAGGGGAGTGGCGCGACTATAAGTTCAACCTCAATTCGCGCAACGATGCTCCCGCAGAGGGCGAGATCGACATGAGCGTGGTCAATATCGAGGAGAACTCTAAGCGTACGCCGGTCAACTACATCCTTCCTCCTGGAGTGACACGTATTCAGGACGCGAGCAGCGCTGCCGCCACTCAGCTCAACGAGCAGTCGCTCCAGCTGAAGCTTACAGGCATACAGCCTGGCGACGCCCGTGGTATCTACAAGAACACTCAGCTCGACCTCCGTATCTACAAGCGTCTCCAGATGTGGGTGCATGCGGAAGCGGAGGTAGACGACCGTACCAACCTAAAGGACGGTGACCTCGCCATATTCGTTCGTGTCGGATCTGACGTGAAGAACAACTATTATGAATATGAGATTCCCCTTGACGTAACTGAGCCGGGCTCATACAATAATTATTCTTCCGCCGACCGTTGGCTCGTCTGGCCGAAAGACAATTTCCTTGACCTGCCGTTTGAACTCTTCACGTCCACAAAGGTGGCGCGCAACCGCGCTATGTCGGAAGGGCAGGAGGGTGCCGGATATGTCAAGCTCTTCTCCATGCGCGACCCCGACAACCAGCGCAATACAGTCTCTGTGCTCGGCAATCCTTCGCTCAGCGATGTCCGCACGATGCTCATCGGAGTGCGCAATAAGTCAAACACCGTAAAAGACGGTACGATATGGGTCAACGAACTGAAGGTGACCGACTTCAATCAAGACGGCGGTTGGGCGGCCAAGGTCAACGCCAACCTTGCGGTCTCGGATGTGGCTACAGTCAATTTCGCCATGCATAAGGAGACAGCCGGATTCGGCAGTGTCGACCAGGGCCTCTCGGCGCGACGTCTCGACAACTATGATCAGTATAACTTCTCTGTTCAGGGAAACATCGGTAAGCTTGTGCCGGAAAAGGTGAAGCTCGCCGCTCCGGTCTACTATGCGCGCTCAAGCGAGACCACGACTCCGAAATACAATCCCCTCGATCAGGACATCCTCCTCAAGGATGCCCTCTCGGCCGCCACATCCAAGGCGGAGAAGGATTCCATCAAGGCTTATTCCGTGACTAAGAAGACCACGGAATCATTCTCGCTTTCCAATATGAGGTTTAACGTCACTTCCAAGAATGCGATGCCATGGGATCCCGCAAACTTCACCGTTGCATTCAACTTCAACAAGCAGAAGAATACTGATCCGACTACGGAATATGAGAACACTTCCGACTACCGCGGATCTTTCCAGTATTCTTATTCTCCGTATTTCAAGCCTTGGAAACCATTCGCCAACCTCAATGGAAAGTCGAAGTTCCAGAAGTTCCTTAAGGAGTGGCAGGTGAACTGGCTGTTCAACAATCTTACGTTCTTCACCAGCATGTCGCGCCACTACTATGAGCAGCAGGTGCGCTCCGAGGTAGATGTCGACATGCAGCTTCCGGTCCAGGTCAGCAAGAATTTCCTATGGGACCGCCAGCTCTCACTCAACTGGAACCTGCTGCAGTCGCTTTCGCTTTCTTTCCAAAGCAACACAACAGCACGCATCGAGGAGACCGTAGGAGCCGTAAACAAGAAACTCTTCCCCGACAAATACCGCGACTGGAAGGACACTGTGATCAACTCCATAAAGGGGCTCGGCACTCCGTGGAACTACAATCAGACCTTCACCGGATCATACAAGGCTCCCTTCAATAAGATTCCTTTCCTTGACTATCTGACGGCTAATGTGAGCTACAGTTCCACTTATCAGTGGGACCGCGGCACTAAGGTGCAGGATGTGGACATGGGCAACTCAATTCGCAACCAGTCTACATGGAACGCCGACGCCAGACTCAATTTCGAGACTCTCTACAACCACAGCAAGTTCCTGAAGGAGATCAACCAGCGCTTTGCCGGGCGTTCGGCTTCGGCCAACCGTAAGAACTCCACCAATGCCCGCAACAACACCAAGTCGGCGGCCGACAGGAAGAAGGAGTCGAAGACAAAGCGTCTGGAGAAGAGCATTCAGCTCTCAGCCGATTCCACTACTGTCTTCACCCACAACCTTAAGACCAAGGACATAATATTCACGGCTACAGTAAAGGGCAAGCGTTTCGACCTGAAGACGAAACCCATCGATGAGAACAGCGTGGAGATCCTCAACAAGGGTTCGGAAATAGTCAAGATCGTAGCCCGGGAGAAGGCCAAGTCTGAGAAGACCGACATCGGCAAGGAGATCCTGCAGCATGGCGTGCGTTTCCTTATGGCTCCGCGCAGCTTCTCGATGCGCTGGCGTCAGAGCCATTCGCTCAATCTTCCTCTCTTTTCTCCGAGTGTAGGCGATGTGTTCGGACAGTCTAACGGCTATGGCCCCATGGCTCCGGGTCTTGACTTCGCATTCGGTTTCTATGATGAAAGTTTCGTAGACAAGGCTCTTGAGCGCGGATGGCTGCTTACCGACGGCAACAACACTTCTCCCGCCATCTGGAACAAGGGTAAGGAATTCAACTTCGAACTCACCCTTGAGCCCATTCGCGGACTTAAGATAACCCTTACGGAGAACCTTACGGACAACCGTACGAATCAGGTGCAGTTCATGTATGCCGGTATGCCAACTTCGCGCACCGGTAGCTATACTCGCACCCATGTGGCCATTAAGACCGCGCTCAAGACCTATAAGGCTGAAGACGGCTACAATTCCGAGGCGTTCAACAAGTTCCTTCAATATATCCCTGTGGTGGCTTCAAGGTATGAGGCCCGTTATGCGGGAATGCTCTATCCGGAGGTAGGTTTTATGGAAGGAAACCCCCTTGGAGGCACCGTCTACAATCCGGAGGTAGGCAGCGTGAGCCCCACTTCGAGCGATGTGCTTATCCCGGCTTTCCTGGCGGCATATAGCGGCCAGGACGTCAACAAGGTATCGCTCAGCCTCTTTCAGGGCCTCTCCTCCATGCTCCCCAACTGGAAGGTCACCTACGACGGCTTCATCAATCTCGGAAACATGAAGAAGTGGTTTAAGACGTTCACCATCCAGCATGCCTACAACTGTACCTACTCCACCGGAAGCTATACATCCTACCTCAACTGGATAGGGGTAGACGGAGACTATGGTTTCACTCTCGACGACGGAACGCAGAATCCCGTGCCGTCGTCTCCCTACAATATCTCCTCCGTGGCCATCACCGAGAAGTTCAATCCCCTTATCGGCTTCAACGCTACTCTCAACAATGACCTTAAGGTCAATATGCAGTATGCCGACAGCCGTACGCTCAACCTCAATTCGCAGGCCGGACAGATTGTGGAGACTTCCTCGCGCCAGATCACTATTGGAGCCGGATATAAGATTGCGAACTTCAATAAGATCATTAAGATCGGCAGCCGTCAGGGCGGAGTGAGCAATGACCTCTCGATTGATGTGGACCTAAATTTCGCCAACAATTCGAGCCTCATACGCCGCATCGAGACAGCCTACACCCAGGCTACTCAGGGAACGAAGTCTTTCTCCATCAACTGCATGGCGAGCTACGTGCTCAGCCGCCGCATCACCCTCGCGGCATTCTTCGACCATCAGGTCAACACCCCGCTTGTCTCCTCTACCGCATTCCCTACATCCAACAGCAACTTCGGTGTCTCCATCAATATGTCGCTCGCCCGCTAGCGATCGGTAAGCCCCTCCGTAGCGCCAATCCTAAGCACTCGGAGGGGCTTGCTGTGCAGTGTCATTCCGTTGTTGTTTCCACTGCAAAAATGTTGAAAATATGTTAAACATGCTGAATAAACTACCGAAATTTCAGTTAAAAGTACTACAAAATCGTTAAAAATATGTTGTACAGCATATTTTAAAAAACAATCCGGATTTCCCAGCGTTATATTAAATGAAGTGATAATCAGGGAATAGAGATTCCCAACAATCTTAAGTTAAATTTTCGGCCTGAAGATCGAGGCATAGCGATAGATTTTTTCCTTGACTCAGGCGGCGCGCATACCCATTTATGTTGCGCCGGAAAGACCGAAACGCCTCGGTTGCTCTCCTTGATCTGCTCTTTTGCGGATCTTACCGGGTTAGTCTAACCAAAATTGTTCTTATGAATTTAAAACTGAAAACTGCGGGAATCGGAATGGTATTGATGGCAGGAGCTCTTTTGTTTACGTCTGCCGTATCCACGAAGAATGTACCGCTTGAGGTGGGCAATCAGGCCCCTGAAATTTCAATTACCCACAGAAACGGAGAGACCCTTATGCTTTCCGACCTTCAAGGTGGCGATGTCATTGTCAATTTCTGGAGTGTTAAGGATGCGGAGAGCCGCATTGCTAATGTTCGCCTCGCAAGAGAGGCCGAGAGATCCGGTGCGAAATACATCGGTATGTGTATAGATTCAGATCGTCAGCTTGCAGAAGAGGTGATGAAAGCCGACAGAGTCTCTATAGACTATCTTTATTTCGCCGACCGTCAGGTCACTGATGAGTATCAGCTCGCCAACGGAACTCGGACTGTTAAAATCGACCCTTACGGCACTGTAGCCGCTATTGACTAAAAAAAGAAGCATCCCTGCATGGGGTGCTTCTTTTGTATCCTTATATGTGGTGGAAATCGATTTATTCGTACGAAAGCAGCCACTCTGCCAGCGACCGTACGCGAATGGTGAGAGAAGGTGTTTCATGATACCCGTCGGCGCGTAGGGACGTACGGCGCATTTAGCTTTGGTAGAGTCCTTTTTCAATCAGATAGCTGTCCGCGATGTAGTAATCGCTGTAAAGATAAAGGCCGGTGGCTTTATCGTGGAATTTCTCACATGTCACGCTTCGGTAGAAGTCTTTTAAGGCTTGCAACGGCGGAATAGATAGTTTTTCCGCGATACGACATGATATTGCGCCCATTCTTCCCCATCGGAGAATGTCTTTTAAGCTTTTATTGTAGTAATCCATTTTATTTTATTTTAAGACAATCTGTAAATTTGAGGTGTCTTTCAAGCATTTTCTGATTCAATATGCAAATCTGGTTGTTGGGCTTTAGGTATCGAAGATTTTTTAAAGCCCTGTCTCGGGAAATAAATCCCTGGATATACATATTGACCGTATCGATGACCCGGTCGTCGGCAATGCCTCCTTCTATATAGTCATATTCTTTCCAGATGTCACCACCACTTCTGCATTCTACAATGAATTCCAACCAATGTTCGTCATACTTATCAAAAATCAAGTAATTGGCGGTTTCAAGAAATGCTTTTTTATCGAGTAGATATACATTGATGAGAGGAGGACGCTTTCTTTCTTTTGATTTTGAATGTGCGAAATTATATGCCTGATCATATATATCAGTGATATAGAATCCTTGACCGAAATCAAGATTGGTTCTGCCTCGACTGCAATCAGGATTCTCTACGATTTCTGTACCGGCATGGTATACTTCAATTTTATCCATAATCACATTTCAGGTTCTTTTTCCCAGTTGTTTAGTGTTGTTATAAGGCTTTCTGTCAGATTCTCTCTGCTTTCGGAGTGTAGTTGCTCATAGCAGGGAAAAATATAGTCGTCTATCATCCCTACCTTTTCCATTCTCTCAAATATGTCGCGATAGCCCACATTCAAGCGGTCGGCAACAGACTCTATGCAAGATGCCACAAACGCCATGATGATTTCGTCTTTTGTCGGTTCTAAATATTTATCCATAGATTCGTGCTTTTATAATGCAAATATAACGCTTTTATTCATCAAATCCAAATCCGGCGCCTTACAAAAATCATTTTCGCATATGAGCGTGAACCCTATTGGCATGCTATTTGTTAATATTTTCGAAAAACACAAAAATTTAATACTTATGAACTTCAATAATTTCACAATTAAGTCGCAGGAAGTCATCCAGAAAGCGATCGACTTCACTCAGCAGGCAGGCCAGCAGCAGATTGAGCCTGTCCACATCCTGAAGGCGATAATTTCCGAAAGTGAGACTATTGTCAACTTCATCTTCCAGAAACTTGGAGCCAACCTCAACGCCGTCAATATGGCGATTGAAGCCGACATAAAGTCTCTTCCGAAGGTCAGCGGAGCCGACGTGGTGCTCAGCCGGGAATCGAATGAGGCAATGCGAAAGGCCCAGGACTATGCGAAGAAGAACGGCGACGAGTACGTCTCCGTCGAAGCCATGCTGATGGGTATCCTTCAGACGAAGTGCAACGCCTCTCGCATCCTAAAGGATGCAGGCGTAACTGAAAACGGTCTCGACGCCGCCATAAAGGAACTCCGTAAGGGCAATAAGGTGACCGGTCAGAGCGCCGAGGAATCTTATCAAGCCCTCAGTAAATACGCCATCAACCTCAACGACCGCGCCCGCAACGGTAAGCTCGACCCTGTGATCGGACGTGACGAAGAGATCCGCCGCGTGCTTCAGATTCTTTCTCGTAGGACGAAAAACAATCCTATGCTCGTCGGCGAACCCGGTACCGGTAAGACCGCCATCGCCGAAGGCCTCGCACAGCGTATAGTGCGTGGCGACGTGCCCGAAAACCTTAAGTCAAAGCAGATTTTCTCCCTTGATATGGGTGCCCTCGTGGCAGGTGCGAAATACAAAGGTGAGTTTGAGGAGCGTCTTAAGGCCATCGTCAACGAGGTGACTCAGAGCGACGGCGAGATAATCCTCTTCATCGATGAGATCCATA
>CAMWMK010000093.1 GCA_947175295.1 uncultured Porphyromonadaceae bacterium | reverse complement strand
ATCTTTAATATTTTATCTTTATCCTGTCCGCTTCCCCGAAGTCGTCGTAGGAGCTGACTATCACTTTCTCTCCGGGCGACAGCCCTTCCAGCACTTCATAATAGCGCGGATTGCGCCGCCCTATCCTGACCTCCCTTTTTTCGGCGCTCCTGCCGTCGGCCGACATCACATATACGTATCTGCCTCCCGAACTCTGGAAGAAAGTACCCTTCTCAATCATGACGGCCTTCACCGGGCGCCCCATCTGAATATCCACAGGATATGACTGACCGACACGCGGCTTTTCCGGGGTTTCTCCCGTTATGGCGAGATCTGCCTTGAACTGACCCTCCACCACTTCCGGGTATACTTTGGCTACTTCTACCGTGAATTCCTTACCCTGGCGGCTTGCCTTTCCCGCAAGTCCCGGCTCGATGCGGTCGATGTAGTGCTCATCAATCTTAACGCTCAGTTTATAGTTGTCGAGTATATTGATCTGCCCTATCTGCTGGCCCGACTGTATGTTCTGCCCTATCTCAGCTGAAAGACTGCCGAGCTGTCCGCTATGTGTGGCACGTACATTCAGGTTGTCGGCCCTCTGGCGCACGAGCATGAAGTTTTCCTGCATGTTATGTAGGCTTTCCCTCATCATCGCCACCTGCACCGACCTGTAGATGGAATCCTGACGCAGGCGGTCTTCGAGAAGAGTTAGGTTTTCCTTCGCCAGTTCGTAGTCTTCCTTTGCGCTAAGATATTGCTCACGCGACGTAAGGTTTTCGTCAAAGAGCGATTTCTGCTGTTCGGCCACTCGTTTCTTGCGGTTCAGTTCTGTGCGGGCGGCGATTATGTCGCGTCTCACCTGCAGACGTTCCTTTTCCATGGCGAGCTCGGTGTCGCGGAGCATGTTCTGACGTTCGGCCAACTGCGACTCCGAGTCAAGGATCTGCTGGCGCAGCAGGGGATTACGGAGAGTGATGATGATGTCTCCCTCATTCACCATCGCTCCTTCTTCCACGAGTTTCCGCTCTACTATCCCCGACTCAAGAGCCGAAACCTGCACTGTCATTCCAGTCTCTACCTTGCCGGAAAGATGAATGTAGTCGTCGAATTCCCCTTCCGTCACCTCCTTGACCGAGATATTGCTGTAGTCGGTCCTATAAGCGGAAGATTGCGAAGCCATTACTGCCCACACTATAGCCGCTGTCACGGCCATTGCGATTCCTACCGGAAGCGCATACTTCCGAAGCCTCGGATTCTTTCGTTTGATTTCAATATCCATATGTCAGTTGCTTATTAGCGGATGCCCTTCATAATATCTGAGGGTAATTTCCGAGATTATCTTTTGAATGCGTTTTCCTGTCAGGTTGGCTTCAGCTTGAGAGAGTTTAGAGGAGGAAGTGTAGAGTTCAATAGCCGAGGCAGCCCCTAACTCATATCTTCGTCGCATCGCCTTGTAGGCAAGTCGCTCGGCTGAAAGTCGGCTCTGTGCGGCCGATAGTTCTTCGGTAGCGGCCTCATGGTCAAGCCTGGCTTCCTCTGTGGCCTGATCTATACGGTAGCGTGTCTGTTCAAGACGCTCTTCATTCTCCCTTAACTGTATCGCCGCCTTCCTCACTCGGTTGCGTGTCGAGAGTCCGTCGAATATAGGAAACGAGAACGATAGGCCCAGATACTCACCCATGTTGTCGCGAAACTGCCGGGCGAACGATGGAAACTCCGCCTCCGTACCCACCATACGGTAGAATGACGTGGAGACCCCGGCATTGAAGGAAATTCGCGGCGAATACCCGCCCTTTGCAGCGCGCAGATACATTCTGCCTTCCCTTACCGCCATCTCGGCTTCTTCAATCTCAGGAAGAATGCGCACCGACTCGGATACCGGCTTTTCATCCGGCTCTTCGGCTATAAGCAGTGGCTTTTCGGAAACCGGCATTCCCATCGCCGACCGCAGGGCCAGGTCGGCTTTCTTAAGAAGGTTCTGCTGATTGATCAGCTCGTATCGGTCTGCGGCTACAATGGCTTCAAGCTCCGCGACATCGGCGCCGCTTTTTGTACCGAGAGTCAGCTCTCTTCCGGCGGCGGCAAGGTCGGTGGAATCGCGGGTCAGCTGACTCCGCATCTGATTCACCATAGCGGTGCAATAGGAGATATTGTAGAATCCCTTTATCACTTCAAGCGATATACGGTCTTCCTCCACAAGCTGAGCCTTCTTCTTTCGCAGCTCAGCCGTCTTCAAGGCTTTGAGGGTATTGATACGCACGAGCCCGTCGAAGAGCGGCAGCGACATCTCAAGTCCGAACCCTGTGCCGAGTGTCTTCTTATTGTCGTAGGTATTTGTCTCAGGGTCTATGTTTCTGCCGAAACTGAGGCTTCCGCTGCTTCCGAAAGAAATGTAAGGCATCATATCGGCAGCTGAAATACGTTTATCAGCGGAAGCCGCACCCGCTTCAAGACGGCTGATGCGGTTGCCGTGGGCATGCTCCCGAGCGTAAAGCAGACAGTCCTTCAATGTCATCGGGGAAGGCTGCCGCTCACTCTCCTGCCTTTCCCCTGCCGATCCGCTTTGGAGGGGAAGCATCAATGAGATTATGAATGCGATTGCTGATGCATGTTTCATATTTGCCTGTTTTGTCGTTTACGCCGGCAAAATTACCGCCCAATACTCAAGCATCCAAAATATAGCCCTGGAATTCGCATGCTCCGGGTTCTTTTTGTCTAATATTTCGACACCCTGCCGATTTTTTAGACAATACATCGCCATTACATTTGGATAATGAACCGAAAAGCTCTAACTTTGCATCATGATGAATGAGAAACTGCTTATAATCGACGACAACGCAGCCGTAAGGGCTACGCTGAAGCTGCTTCTGAACGATGAATTCAAGGAAGTGACCGCGATTGAGAATCCTTCCATGATCGCCACCATCCCCAATTCCGGCAGCTATGACGCCATACTGCTCGACATGAACTTCGACTCCGGAGCCCTCGACTGCAGGGACGGTCTTTTCTGGCTCGAACGCCTGAAGAGCCTGCCGTCGCCTCCGGCCATCGTGGTGATCACAGCCTTCGGCGATGTGGAAGTGGCCGTAAAGGCCATGAAACTCGGAGCGGAGGATTTCATCACGAAACCCTGGGACAATGAACGCCTTATTGAAAAACTGAACAAGGCCATTGCGGTAAACCGCCGCACCCGTCATGACAAGGAGGCGGCCCGACGGGCGGCGCGTCTGGAGGAGGCGGAAAGCCAACGCCTTGGCCTCACTCTCGACGAGGTGAAGATGCGCCACGTAAGAAGCGTCATCGACAGCTGCGGCGGCAATCTATCGGCTGCCGCCCAGCAATTAGGCGTGAACCGCCAGACCCTCTACAATCTCCTTAGGAAATGAAGAGGTTTCGCATCAATGTCGCGCTGTTGCTCGCCGGCATAATCATCTCCGCTTCGCTGGCTGCCTGTCTGTTTGCCTACGGCCGGTGGCCGCAGGGATGCCTTTCACTCATAGCCGTTGCGGTCTGCACGGCTACTCTGATCCATCTGCAATCGAAACTCATAGGCACCATGTCGGCCTTCGTAAAGGCCCTTGAGATGAACGACACCACAATGCGTGTGGAAGCGGGAGGAGACAGGGAACTCCAGGCGATGTCTGACTCCATGAACCGCATCTCCGAACTCTACCACGAGAATATGCGCGAACTGCAGACCAGCAAACTCTACTACGACCGGGTGCTGAAGATAATGACCCATGAGATGAGAAACGGCATCACTCCCATAGCTGCCATTTCAGCCGACATGCAGACCCACCCGGAGCGGTATCAAGGAAAGGCATTTGCGGAAGCATCCGGCCTAATGCACTCGCAGGCTGAGGGAATAAGGAGATTTCTTGATTCATACTACAATCTCACTCACCTGCCGGAGCCTGTACTTGTCGAAGTCCGCGCAGGAAACTACTTCCATTCGTTGAAAAAGATATATGATGCCGAACTCGACCGACGGGCCCTTCCGAAGGATACGGTAGCCTATACAGTGCCGGAAGATATGGTACTGACCATCGATGCCTCGCTGATGAATCAGGTGATGATGAATCTCCTGCGCAATGCCCTCGACGCCTTCACTACTGAAAGCGGAACGGTAAGGGTGGTTCTCTCCGTTTCAGACTCCAGACCTTATCTCACTGTGACAGACGACGGATGCGGAATGACCCGCGAAACGATGGACTCCCTTTTCACCCCATTCTTCACCACCAAACCGAACGGATCAGGCGTAGGCCTCGCCATCTGCCGCCAGATCATACTCAAACACGGCGGCGACATCCGGGTCAAGTCACACCCGGGAAAAGGGACCACCATCGCCATCTCCCTATGACAAGGCGCTGTCCTCACCCTTCAGGGAGGCGGGAGACTGTCAGACTGGATCCACGTCGTAGTGGATCTGGGATGACTTGATCTGCGGAGCCGGCGCAAGACGCTCATATACCTGACGGAGCAATGCCTTCACCTTCTTCATAGAGGCGCCAGACTCCACTTTGAGCATTATCTGCTGGATATACCATGTGTTGACCCTTGACACGAACGGCTTCTCCGGGCCCAGCACCCTCGCTCCGAATATCTTCCTCAACTCCATGGCAAGCATTACCGCGGCGGCATCGCACGTAGCGGCATCCTTGTTGCGGACATAGACGTTGACTATCTTCGTAAACGGCGGATAATTATATTTCCTTCTTTCCTCCAGTTCTTCCCGATAATAGGTCTGATAGTCATGGTTGCGGACGTGTTCCAACACGCGTTCGTCGGCCTTGGTGGTCTGTATCAACACCTTACCCTGTTCCTGCCTGCGTCCGGCGCGCCCCGCCACCTGCTCAAGCATGTTGAATGCCCGCTCATTGCTCCGGAAGTCGGGGAAATTCAGCAGAGTGTCGGCGTTGAGCACCCCCACTATCTTGACTTTCTCGAAATCGAGTCCTTTCGAGACCATCTGCGTGCCGACGAGGATATCCGTGCGGTGCTCGGCGAATTCCTCTATAAGTTCCTGATAAGCCTGCTTGTTGCGGGTGGTGTCAAGGTCCATGCGCGACACTTTCTTATCCGGAAATTCCTCCTTCACCTCCTCGGCGATACGTTCGGTGCCGTAGCCGTATTTCTCCAGCGTGTTCTCTCCGCATGCCGGACATAGGTCGGGAAGCGTCTGCGTATATCCGCAGTAGTGGCAGCGCAGAAGTTTGCTTCCTTTATGATAGACCAGACTCACGTCGCAGTTGCCGCATTTCGGACTCCAACCACACGTATGGCAGACTACTACCGGAGCGAATCCACGGCGGTTCTGAAACATGATGGCCTGCCATCCAGCATCCAAAGCCTCCCGCGTCTGCTTGCGCAGCGGCGTGGAGATGATGCCCTTCACGCTCTTCTGCTTCCTCATCTGCCGCATATCGATCACTTCCACTTCCGGCAGCGTAGCTCCTTCGTACCGCTCCGACAGATTCACCAGTCCGAACTTACCGTTTGTCGCTTTCCAGTATGTCTCTATGGAAGGGGTAGCCGATCCGAAGAGAGTCTTCGCCCCATGCATGGAGGCAAGCACTGTGGCCGCGTCGCGCGCATTGTAGCGCGGTGCGGGGTCATACTGCTTGTAGGAAGCTTCATGCTCTTCATCTACCACCACAAGCCCTAAGCGGGCAAACGGCAGGAACACCGAACTGCGGACTCCGAGCACCACCATCGGCTCGTTGGTGGTCAGCAGACGATTCCAGATGTCTACCCTCTCGCTGTCGGAAAACTTTGAATGATAGATGAGAAGCCGGTTGCCGAAGACCTTCTTAAGTCGGTCGGTCAGCTGAGTGGTAAGCGATATCTCCGGCACAAGGTAGAGCACTTGATTGCCCTGCTCCAGCACTTCGTTGATCAGGTCGCAGTATATTTCCGTCTTTCCAGACCCTGTGACTCCGTGCAGAAGCGTGATGGCATGCTCGCGGAAGGATTCGCGTATCTGCTTAGCCGCCTCAGCCTGAGCGGGAGACAGGACAGGCAACTCAATGCGGCCTTCCTTCCCGGAGGCGAACCTGTTGATCTTATCTTTGTATACTTCAAGTATGCCCTTGTCTGCCACTCCTTTCAACACAGCCGGAGTGACACCGGCCGCCTTCAGCAGGGCGTCACGCTCCACATCCCTTACTTCCGCACCCTTCACCATAAACTTCGACATGTCGAGATAAGCGAGGAGCAGCGACTGCTGTTGCTGGCTGCGTTTGGTCTGGTCGAAAAAAGAATGCAGTTTCTCTTCATCATTGCGGTCGCAGAGCAGCCTGACCTTGGCTACCGTCTTCGGACGGTATTTCTCCACTACCTTCTCGTCTACCCTCACCACTCCCGAAGCAAGCAGGGCATTGACGTGCGGAGCTATGTTCTTCATTCCGAGGGTCTTCTCCAACCCGGTCAGAGAATCCTTGCCTGAATGCTGCAGGGCGGCTATGATTTCCGACTGGCGTTCTGTAAGGCGTATGCCGTCGTCGGCGTCAAACTCCGGATTGAGCGTCACTACGCTTTCGCTCTCTATCTTCAGGCCGGTCGGAAGAGCCGCCTTCATCACCTCCCCTACCGAACACAGATAATAGTCTGAAATCCACTCCCAGAACTTCAGCTGCGGATAGCGGAGAGCCGGATGAGGGTCGAGCACCGCCATTATCTCCTTCACCTCATAGTTTTTAGGTGGAGTCTGGTCGATTCCGGCCACTATGGCGGTGTAGTATTTCTTGCGTCCGAACTGTACGAGCACACGGGTGCCGATGCCCACCATGTCGCGGACATCGTCGGGCACTCCATATGTGAATGTGCCCTGAAGCGGAAGGGGAAGTATGACTTGAATCAGCATCATACTGCAAATTTAATGAAAATAATTGAGATTTGAGAACTGAGAATTGAGAATTTTTGATTAAATTTGCAGACTGAAAAAGCAATCAACCCAATAACAATACATAAATCATGAATCTTTTAGCAGGAAAGACAGCCCTCGTGACAGGTGCCGCACGCGGCATCGGCAAGGCACTCGCACTTAAATTCGCAGCTGAAGGCGCCAACGTAGCCTTCACCGACCTCGCAATCGACGAAAACGGCAAACAGACCGAGCAGGAACTCCTCGACCTCGGCGTGAAAGCGAAAGGCTATGCCTCCAACGCCGCTGACTTCGCACAGACAGAAGAGGTTGTGAAGCAGATAAAGGAGGATTTCGGCTCCATCGACATCCTCGTCAACAATGCCGGCATTACCAAAGACGGCCTTATGATGCGCATGAGCGAGGCTCAGTGGGACGCAGTGATCGCCGTCAACCTTAAGTCGGCCTTCAACTTCATCCACGCCGTGCTCCCCATCATGATGCGCCAGCGCAGCGGCTCCATCATCAATATGGCCTCTGTGGTGGGCGTTCACGGCAACGCAGGCCAGGCCAACTACGCTGCTTCCAAGGCAGGCCTCATCGCTCTCGCCAAGAGCATCGCTCAGGAAGTGGGCAGCCGCGGCATCCGAGCCAACGCCATAGCTCCCGGCTTCATCGAGACCGCCATGACAGCAGCCCTTCCCGAGGAGGTGCGTGCCGACTGGTGCAAGAAGATTCCTCTCCGCCGCGGCGGTCAGGTGGAAGACATCGCCAACGTGGCCCTCTTCCTCGCAAGCGACATGTCGAGCTATGTCACCGGCCAGGTGATACAGGTAGACGGCGGTATGAACATGTGATTTCCGTATATGACATCCAGATATGCCATCATAGTCGCCGGAGGGGTTGGAAGCCGCTCCGGCGATTCTCTTCCCAAGCAGTTCCACCGCTTGGGAGACCGTCCTATGCTCTGGTGGACGCTGAAGGCTTTCCACGATGAAAATCCCGATACACGCCTGATCGTAGTGATGCACGCCGATTTCATCGACTACTGGAAGGAACTCGCCGGGACAGACTGCCCTCCGCATACCCTCACCTGCGGGGGAACTACCAGAAAAGATTCCGTAGCCGCCGGACTCGCGCTTATTACGGATTCAGAACGCGGTCTCGTAGCCGTACATGACGCAGCCCGCCCGTTGGCTTCCTCCCGTCTGATAAGCGAAGGATGGGTGCAGGCCGAAAGGCATGGGGCCGTGATTCCGGGTGTTCCCGTCTCAGACTCACTCCGGGAAGGCACACCAGATTCCAACAGAAGTGTAGACCGCTCGCGCTATTTCGCGGTGCAGACACCGCAGGTTTTCGACATCGCGCTCCTCAAAGACGCGTACAGGAAAGCCGAGGCGGCAAAAGACACCGTCTTCACCGACGATGCGTCTGTAGCCGAATGGGCCGGAAACAACATACATATATTTGAAGGAGATCCGATCAACATCAAAGTGACCTATCCCGGCGACTTCCGCATAGCCGCCGACATCCTCCTGACCCCAACCCTTAACCCTCAACCCTCAACCCTTAACCCTTAACCCTTAAAAGAATGACCCCCGTCTACGAAGACAACCACATAATCATAGTCCGCAAGGAAGCGGGAGAGATCGTACAGGGCGACAAGACCGGCGACACACCCCTCTCAGAGACCATAAAGGCATACCTTAAAGAAAAATACAACAAACCCGGCAATGTCTTCTGCGGTGTCGTGCATCGCATAGACCGTCCCGTGTCGGGCCTCGTTATCTTCGCGAAGACCTCCAAGGCCCTTTCCCGTCTCAACGACATGCTTAAGAAGGGTGAGATCCATAAGACATATTGGGCTCTCGTAGAAGGGCACCGCAAGGAAAAGGAGGGCGAGATAGAATCCTGGCTGCAGAGCGACGGACGGCTCAACAAGACACGGGTAGTAGACCGAAACGCTCCCGATGCCAAACTTTCAAGACTCCGGTATAGGGTCGTGGCAGAGGGGGATAGATATTCCCTTCTGGAAGTGACGCTTCTCACAGGAAGGAAGCATCAGATCAGAGTGCAGCTTGCCTCCACAGGGACCCCGATCAAGGGCGACCTTAAATACGGAGCCAAAAGATCGAATCCCGGAGGGGGGATATCCCTCATTGCGAAGAAAATCGAGTTCATCCACCCTGTCTCGAAGGAAAAAATCGAGGTTGAGACCGATCCCCTCCCCGAAATGCTTCCGATTCTTCAAAATTAATTTGGATTTAGCCGAATTTTTGATTAATTTTGCACAATAAAGCATTTATGTGCAATTCTACGATCCTTTAACCAAAACATATCACGCGTGGGACTCAAGACTCGGGAAAGATTCATAGAAGTGGCTCGACAGCTTTTCGCAAGGAAAGGGGTCGAGAACACCACTATGAACGATATCGCATCCGCTTCAGAAAAAGGCAGGCGTACGATCTACACTTATTTCAAAAGCAAACGCGATATCTACAACGCTGTGATTGAGCAGGAGACGGATATCGCGCTGTCGCAGCTGCGCACCATCGTAGCCAAACCTATTCCGGCCGACGAGAAACTTACCGAATACATCGATGCCCATTTCGAGACGATGAAGGAGGTGGTGTCGCGCAATGGTTCGCTTCGTGCGTGGTTTTTCCGCGATGTCAGGAAAGTGGACCGCGCGCGCAGGATCGTCAGCCGTAAGGAGACCATCCTGTTGCAGCAGATCCTCGCCGAAGGAGTTGCGGAGGGACTTTTCGAAATCGAAAGCATTCCACGCACCGCACTCATTATCACCAAGACCATCCAGGGGCTTGACGTGCCGTATATCCGCGACGACCTTTCCGAAATCGGGGTAGACAAAGACGAACTCTCCAAGTCGATAGTGTCAATCATGCTTTCAGGCATTTTGAAAAGGTAGAAGGATAAGGAATCGCAACCATTACAAAAAACAATAGGCTTCACCATCTAAAACACTGTATATGTATATCAACGCAATTGGCCATTACATACCCTCCGCCAGAGTGTCTAACGAATATTTCAAGGATCTCAACGGCCTTGATGCCGACTGGATCCTGCAGCGTACCGGAATCGAGACCCGCAGCCGTTGTGCCGAAGGCGAAAACGTCGACACTATGGCGTATGAGGCTGTGGAGGACGCGCTCCCGCGTCTCCCCTATCCCATTACCGACGTTGACCTCATCGTGGCAGCCCATTACTGCGCGTTCGACACCGTAGGCACCGCAGCCCACCGCGTGCAGCGCAAATACGGGATAGAAGGCGCCAAGGCAGTCTATGCTTCTTCCGCCTGCAGCTCTTTCGCAAACGGTCTGGAGATAATAGAGGGATATTTCGCTATGGGCAAGGCCAAGCGCGCGCTGCTCATATGCAGCGAACAGAATTCCTACTATTCCAACGACAACGACCCAAAGGCCGGACACCTCTGGGGAGATGCCGCCGTGGCTTACTTCCTGAGCGCCGATCGCGTGTCAGACTCCGATCTCGAAGTGCTTTCAGTGTATACCGAAGGACTGGGACATATCGGCGCCGGCCCAGATGGCGTCTTGCTTCGCCCGAAGGAAGAGGGCATTACGATGCCCAATGGCCGCGACGTATTCATGTATGCGGTGAAATACATGCAGCATGCGCTTGAAAACAATCTCCGCAATATCGGACTCGACAAAGACGACATAACCTACTTCATCACCCATCAGGCCAACATGCGCATCGTAAAGCAGCTCGCCCGGATGATGGATATGCCGATGGATAGATTCCTCAATAATATCCAGGAGCTCGGCAATACCGGCAGCGCAAGCGCACCCCTCGTGCTCTCGCAGCATCAGAATGAACTGAAAAAGGGTGATACAGTGGCCCTTATGGTATTTGGAGGCGGATATTCCTGCGCCGCTTTCACGGTCAGAAAATAAAAAAATACATTGCGTTAACAAATTTTAACGCAAAAACACTTGACAAAGGGTGAAAAATGTTGTAACTTTGCATCGTCAATCACACCGCGGGTTGGAGCAGTGGTAGCTCGTTGGGCTCATAACCCAAAGGTCGCAGGTTCGAGTCCTGCACCCGCCACCCTTAAGGCTTTCGAATTTCGAAAGCCTTTTTTTGTATGCTCGCATGAACGATTAGCAAATCATGCAGGTTATAATTTATGTAGGGACGCACGGTTCGTGCGTCCGCCATCGATTATTTATAGAAATAACTATGCGAGAAAAGGAATTTCTGCCGAATCTATCGAAACTCGGCATTGAAGAGATCAACGATATGCAGCGCCGCTCCATGGCGGCCGCTTCCGAATCAAATGAAATGATACTTGTAGCCCCTACCGGCTCCGGAAAGACAGTGGCATTCACGCTCCCCATGATGAAATGGCTGAATCCGTCTACAGGCCGCGTCCAAGCCATCATAATCGCGCCGTCGCGCGAGCTGGTGATCCAGATCGCGGGCGTAGTGAGGGATATCGCCTCAGGATTCAAGGTGACGGCCCTTTATGGCGGACATAACGTGGAGGATGAGGTCAACACCCTCAGCGTGACTCCAGACGTGATTGTGGCCACTCCGGGACGCCTTCTCGACCATCTCAAGCGGGGCAACGTGGATCCAACTCCTACACGCATCCTGATTCTTGATGAGTATGACAAGTCGCTTGAGCTCGGATTTGAGGATGACATGCGGAAGATCTTCAACCGCCTGAAGAATGTAAGCCGCCTCATCCTGACCTCAGCCACTGCAAGCGCTATCCTACCCGGTTTCGTAAAACTCGAGAATCCGCTTGAGATCGATTTCTCGGGCAATTCAGGCGATGTACGCGACCGAATGAAGATCTACCGTGTGGATACGGATAAGGACAAGCTTGAGTCGCTGCTTGCCCTTCTGCGGAGCATCTCGAAGGAGGATGTGCCGGAGCGTACCATTGTGTTCGTGAATCACCGCGAGAGCGCCGTGCGTGTGGCAGAGTTCCTGAAGAAGCAGAAGGTGGCTTGCGCGCTCTATCACGGCGAACTCGACCAGTTCCAGCGCGAGGATGCGA
>CAMWMK010000092.1 GCA_947175295.1 uncultured Porphyromonadaceae bacterium | reverse complement strand
TACGGATATCCCCAGCATCCCCAGCATCCTTACGGACAAAACGGAGAGCCATACCAGCATCAAGGACAACCACGGCAACCGTACGGACAGCAAGCATACGAGCAGCGTCCCGATACCCGGCAGGAAACTCCTGGACAGGAACCCCGAAATCAGGCAGACAGGAATATTCCGGATCAGCAACCGCCACATCAAGCCGGGATGCGCTTCAAGGAACAACTCGAAAAGACCAACCCGAATATTAAAAAAATAAAAGTGCTGATTGCCGAAGATAATGAAAGCAATTATACACTTTATGAGCATATGCTGACGGGCAACTACGAGCTCATACACGCATGGAACGGGGAAGAGGCAGTGGAACTATTCGAGCAGACTCACCCAGACATCATACTTATGGACATCAGTATGCCCAAAATGGACGGATATGAGGCCACCAACGAAATAAAAAGAAAGGACGCCCTCGTGCCCATCATTGCAGTCACCGCATATGCCTTCGCTACCGATAAGGAGCGCATGCTTGAAAGCGGATTCAACGGCTATGTGTCAAAACCTATCAACCACACAAGGCTGAAAGAGGAGATCGCCGATGTCCTCAAGAAGCAGTGAACACCACCGAAAGCCTATGGTTAGAGGATTTTGCATGAAGATCGCCATACTGCTGCTGCTATCCGCCGCCTTCGGCGGATATGCCTCCGCCAACGACGGGAGTGAGAAGAAACAGCTCGCGATCATCAATTCATACAATGAGGTTGCCCCTTGGCCAAGAAAATACATCAACGCCATACTCCAGGAGGTGGAACTCCTCCCGGAGTTTGACGCGGTCAGGGTCAGCAACCTATGCAACTGCCTGATATATGATGAAGAAGACTATCTGAAGCTGGAAGACAGCCTTTTTATGTCGTATACCGACACAAAGCCTGACTATGTAGTGCTTATCGGAAATTTTTCATTCAATCTCAGGGACAGGATTAAGAAGGAATGGGGCGACATACCGATCCTGCTGATATGCCAATCGGACAAATACGGTCCGCTCGATTTCTATTTCACGACAGACCATACCGACGATTCCAGCCGCATGGGAGACCTATATCCTCTTGAGGACCTTCGAGACGACTATAACTTCACGGCAGTGATATCGACCAACAGGTATTGGGAGACGGTAGACATGATGGTGTCGATGTTTCCGGATATGTACAAATTCGTCTTCCTTGCCGACGGACTCTACATCAACCGCCATCTGAGCCATCAGATAAAGGAATACCTCTCCTTGAAATATCCCGACATAGAATACGAATGGCTGCTCGCCGGTCCGGAAGGCGTGATGCTCCCTTACCTCAACAACGAGGATCCCAACATCGGGCTGCTGCTGTCTACCTGGTACTATACGGCTCCCGGAGTCACAGGCCACCCTCAGATGAGTGGTGCCGACTCATTTATGGTAAATGGCGCGAAGCGTCCGGTGTTCGGTCTGCGCTATGCTTATTTCGACTACGGAACGATCGGAGGATACTACATCTCGCCGGAAAAGATCATGGATGATGTCAGGGATGCTTTCCACGACCTTCTCTCCGGCAAGGACATGAGGGACGTGCCTTTCAGGATGCCTACTGAAGCCCATCCATACATCAACTATACCAAACTGGAAAAGCTCGGACTGTCGACAGGGATATGCCCGAAAGGCACCGTCTTCATAGACAGGCCGAAATCAGTCTGGGAAAAATACCAGACTGAATTTCTCATCGCCGCAGGAGCGGCTTTAGCCCTGATCGTAATGTATATATGCTTCAAGGCAGTCAGAAGAGGGCCGAAGATACGCCAGAATTTCGATACATTCGTGAATTCCATGCCTATCGGATATATGCAGGCCGTAATCCGGATAGACAGGGAGAGGAAGGTGAAAAAAGTGGAATATCGGGAAAGAAACCGAACCCTTAGCGATCTTATCGCCGACCACGGCCTGAAGGCTCTCGACTATGAGAATCAGACGTCTTTCTGGCAGACTACAGTCGATACATTTCTTGCAGGCTCAAGTCCGGACACGAGTATTCTGCAGTCGCCCGACGAGGAATCCTATATTGAGTTCATCATAAATCTGTATTCCAAGACTGAGCTCACGATGACCTTCGACATTTTCGCAATAGACATAAGCGACAAGATGAAGGTGGAGCAGGTGCTTCGCGAGGCAGCCCGGAAGGCTGTGGAGGCTGACAATATGAAGTCGGTGTTCCTCGCTAACATGAGCCATGAGATCCGCACTCCCCTCAATGCCATCGTAGGATTCTCCAATCTGTTGTGCAAGACCGACGATCCGGTGAAGAAGAAACGCTTCATCGAAATCATCGAGACCAACAACCAACTGCTGCTGAAACTCATTGGTGACATTCTTGACATATCCAAGTCGGATGCCGACAAGCTCGTCTTCAACATGCACAAGGTAGATATAAATAAACTTCTGGCCAACGTGGCAAGCGGAATAGACCTGACGACACGTCCTGCTGTAAGCCTTGAGGTGGAGCCGGGGCTGAAGGAATGCTTCGTCACATCCGATCCATATAGGATTACGCAGGTGCTCAACAACCTGCTCACCAATGCCGTGAAGTTCACCGAAAGGGGATATATCAAGGTCGGCTATACGCTTGAGGGCGAGATGCTGCGCTTCTATGTGAAGGACACCGGACTGGGAATTGCGGAAGGTGATATGAAGAAGCTCTTCACAAGATTCACCAAACTGAATTCGTTTGTGCAGGGCACCGGTCTCGGTCTGTCCATAAGCAAGGCCATAATCGAGAAACTGGGCGGTTCGATGAAGGGTGAATCCCCGGGACTCGGGAAAGGGTCGTCGTTTACGTTTACGATTCCTTTCGTGCTCACTGATACGGAAGATGACAATAGCGACCTCGACAATTCCATAGACACCATAAGGATTCAAGCCCTGAAACAGAAAACCAATCCGCAGTTGTCTCAAGCCGGGGAGAAGGAACGGGAAAATAAAGCGGACACGGAGATGAGGGAGGTCTTGAAGCAGACCCGTCGCCACGAACGCAAGAAGATCCTCGTGGTGGAAGACAACGAAAGCAACTATCAGCTATTCAACGCGCTGCTTGATGACAGATACGAGCTGATACATGCTAAAGACGGTGAAGAGGCAGTGGTGCTGTACACGCGTGAGACCCCCGACCTCATCCTCATGGACATTAACCTCCCCTACAAGAACGGCTATGAGGCCACTGCTGAAATCCGCATGCTTTCGAAAGCAGTTCCTATCATTGCGGTAACGGCATATGCTCAGCAAGCAGACCGGGAGAGGATACTCAACAGCGGCTTTGACGCATATCTATCCAAACCTATGGAAGAGGTCGAACTGCTGAGGGAAATAGACAGATTCATATAAAAATAAAGAGCACCGCCTCCGGCGGTGCTCTTTATTTTTATATGAGGAGTACGGAAACAGCAACACTGTACTGATTACGAAGCTTTCTTTTTAAGTTGTATAAAACCGAATTTGTCAAGATAAGGTGTCGGGGCGGGAAAAGGGCAGTAACTTTGCAGGCGTAATCATCAAAAACGCTAAATGCAAATGGAAACCATCATCACCATCGCTCGGGAGAGCGTCTTCTCCCAGGTAGCGCGGCGCACCGAGTGGCAGGGTACCCGCAGCCCCGAAAACCCCGACTATTCCCGCCTCACTCTGTCGGAAGCCGACAAGGCCCTCTTCCATTCATTTTTCGACGAAGCCGCGATGCACGCCATCGACATCTGCCGCCCGTTTCTGCGTCGCGTCGTCAACAACGACCAAGCACTGACGCTGACCATCAGCGCCGTGGAGAGTCCCGATGCCGACTCGCTGGCCCCAGCAATGGAAAACATGCTCACATCCCATGTGCTGTCGCTCTGGCAGGAGATAGTATGTCCGTCACGCGCCGAAGCCACCCTTCAACGCCGCGACGACTACGCCCTGAAGCTGCAGAGCATCCTCTATCATCATCCCGCCCCGGTCAGGATGACTAATCCTTAATGCAAAATGCATTGCCTCTGATTCATGATGCATCATGCATTGTCTATGACTCATGATGCATCATGATAAAACATGATAAATCATGATATATCATGAATATCCCAACAACCAACAACCTCAACAACCAACAACCAACAACCAACAACCCTAACAACCCTAACAACCCTAACAACCCTAACAACCAACAACCCCAACCCCAACAACCATGCAGATAACAGTAACCATCGACATCCACGAACTTGTCTACGACATCCAGAACAAGACATATCTTACCGGCCGCAGCCGCGGCGACGGCAAAAACTACCGTCAGGTAGCCCTCATGCAGGTCAATAACGACGATGAAAACTACAATCAGATCATGCGGAGCATCGGCAACGCGCTGGCGAAGGTGAAGGCCGAACTCTCGGAGGTGCTCAGCGACAATGCCTCCGAAGGCAACAACACCCTCGACGTAGATACTGCGACGGTAAGCCTGCCGCTGCAGATGCCCGGAAACTTCAATAATGCGGCTACCGACTCCATAGTGGCGGCGATACATCAATTTATAGTTGCATTCGTCACTTCCGAATGGTTTATGATCACCAATAAGGCGGATACGGCCGACTACGCCCAGCTTGCCGAGACGAGTCTGGAGATGCTTCGCGAATCCCTCTGCAAGCGTAAGAAACCGTCAAGAAGCAAGGGATAATGAATTATGGAATTAGTGATTAAGTCGGGGGAGGTGCTGGCGGATATCGGGAGTGCGGGATGGCTTGAGCAGGAGCTTCATCCGGAGCTCGACCGGCACCGCCGCCACCAGATGGCCGACATATGCGAACCCGACAACGCCGAGCGCGTGTGGCGCGTGTTGGGTCTCTCGGTGGCGGAGGTGCGTGTGGCGCTCCTCAAGGTGCTTCGCCCGCAGCCGACATATCTCCTTGACAATGAACTGACACATCCCACTGAGTGGACTTTCTCCTTCTCCGCCTCGTTGGGCGACGACACCCTATTGCTGCTGAAAGAGAAGATCCATGAATACCTTGTGGCGTCTGTGATGGCCGACCGCTGCGCCGTCATCATCCCTAAAGCGGCTGCCATATGGCAGTCACGCGCCTCCACCGCCATAGCGACACTGCGGGAAACCGCCGTTTCATGCGGTCTTGGCCGTGCCCGCCGTCCTCTTTGGCCGGTATAGCTCCCGGGGAGCGGTCTTCCCGACCGCCCCCTTTTTTGACTGCCCGAATCAGGCAGTACGTTTACAACTTTTAACAGTTTTAATTTCTATATATGCATTGCTTTGTTGTAACTTTGCAACACCAAGAAAAACCGTTAAATCAAGAATAAGCAAGTTATGAAAAAGAAAGGCAACACCAGCGACTTCTCCAGCCAGCGCAATGCCGAACTCCGGGCCGCGTTCTTCAGCCAGGAAACGTATTCCACCTCCGACTCAGCCATCAGCAAGGTAGTGAAGACTCCTACCTCACGATTCTGGGTAGATCCTGCCCGTGCGCGCGACGTCATGTCGCGCATGGAGAAAGATCCCCTGGCTACGGCCTCCATGCATCCCGAGCGCCGGCGCATGTATGAAGACCTCTACCGCCGCTATCAGGAGATAAGGCTCCAGTTTCCCGGACAGTCCAAGATAAAGGCCGTCACCATGGCCATATATTCCGGCGCTCCTGAATTCTACCTCTCCACATGGCGTGCCCGCCACATCGTCTACGACAACATCTGAATCCCCTCCAACCAACGCACTCAGCGAAATGTTTATCCCCCTCATCCCCAAAAACCCGGAGCTCTCCGACCTCAACTGCCGCGACGGAGAGATCGACTTCATCCTCTTCACGGCCCGCGGCAGTTCCGACCGCGGGCCCGAAGAGACGGCAGCTAAGGCGATGCGCGGTCTTAAGCTCAGCCTGACAGCCTCCAACGACCAGACATCCGCGATCCACACAGTCCGCATCCCGCTGCAGAGCGGCGACAGGCAGAAGGCAGAACTGATGCTCAGCGGCGACATCTCGCGAGTAGACCCCGCTACGGCAGAACGCCTTACGCAGGCCATGGTGGAGAAAGCGGCCGAGACACTCCTTGACCTCTCCACCGACCTCCGCCGCCAGGGACTTTTCATCCTTCCCTTCCGCTTCTACACCATGATCCGGCTCCCAGACGGCACGCTCTCCTACCCCACTCCGCAGGGCGTGGCCCTCCCTACCGACCGACCTCCTCACCCGGAGATAACGGCCGCCGGCGTGACCGACGACTGCATGACGCTCGCACTGCGGTTTCCCGTCAGTCCGCACCGGCTTACACTCCCGCACCCTTCAGGGATTCCCGAAGGGTGTATGGTCCACACCTTCATAAGTTATCCGCTCTATATTCCCGACCCCAAGGAGATGCGCGGCAGCATAGGAAGCGTAAAGTCGGCCGCCGGCGGCCAGGGAGTAGGCATACGTTTCGGATTCCTATCCTCGTCGGCCCTGAAAGCATCCGTAGCGGCACCCGAGAAATATTATGAAATGGTAGGCAACGGGCGTACCGGTTATCGGATATCGTCGAAAGCTGCCTCTCAGCCCGACTATTCCTGCTACGCCGCATCCTTCGGCGGCGTAGCGCCCTTTCCCCGCCAATCGCTTATCCTTACCGGCGACGGAGTGGACCCGGACGCCGACCCACTCGACTGGATAGCCGACTGGGTGAAAACAGAAGAGGGATACCTTCCGGCATCCCTCCCATATAAATATTGGAGCATCAATGGCGACACTACGTCGGGGGCGGCGGAGACCGTATGGCCCGAAGGCATCGATCCGGACACGGCAATGGCGACAGCCGAGCGCCTCGGACTGCCTTGCATCCTGCTTACCCGCCCCATGGCATTCGCCAGCGACTCCATAAGCCGGCGCCATGCCGAGCCTACCGCGATATGCTCGATGCGGGTGGTAGGACTTCCCTCCGACAAGGGCGCGCACGCCATCCTCTACGGTTCCAACGACGGCGTACGCTGGACTGCCCACCGCCAATTCGATCCCCGCAGCGAGGCGCGCCTCCTCACTCCGCCCCGCCTCTTCTGGCGTCTCCTCCTGATGGAGGGCGGGCAATTAGACCCCTATCCCTATATAGTCACGAGTGTGGCGCCGAAACCGTATTCCTGAAACGACGCGTCCTGCAGATCAGCCTTAGGCCACTCCTTCTTCAGCAGGTCTCTGACAGCCTTGCGGAGCACTCCGTCGCCCTTCCCGTGGATGAAGACTATCTTCTGCCCCTTGCGCTTGGCGTTGTCGCGCATCGTCTTGCGCACCGTATCCAGCTGAAGCTGCAGCATATCCTTGTTTTCCATCCCGGCCGTGGTGTCCACGAGTTCTCCGATATGCAGATCCACCTCAATCAGGGGGAGCACCTTATAGGGACTCAGTTCCTTGCCCCTCCCCTCTTTCTTGCCTGTCGCCTTAGGCGCTCCCTGCGCCGCCGACCCGATATCCGAAGCCTTAAGGCTCAGGGCGGCAGACTCCACTGCCACGTCATCCTTCACGAGCTGAATCTCCATCACCGGATCGTCGAAATAGATGCCCGGGCGGAAACAGTGGAGCTTGAAGAACTTCGACAGATCGAGCCTGCGGCTGATGGCAGCGGCCGGTTTCAGCTCAAACTCCTTGTCTTTCTTGAAAGCCACATACTGCAGCGCCACGCGCTCATAATCGTTGAGCTCTCCGTGGTTCACCACTGCAAGGTCGATCAGTTCGTTGGGGGCCACCTCACCGGCATAGACCGTATGCCATCCGCGTTCATCCGCGCTTCGGCGCATGAAGGTGAAATAAAGGAAATAGTTGGAGTCGTTGACAAGCACAGCGTTGAAATCCGACTTTCCGAGGTCGCGGATCTGAGTAGGCTCGAAAGCGATGGCGATATTCAGTTTGTCGCCATAGGCTGTCTCTTCAATCTTAAAGCTTGGGGCTTCAGTCTTCAGGCCTGAGGGTTGAGGCTTGAGCTTAGGGTCTTCGGTCTTGCGGTTTTTGGCCGCGTCAAAGGCCTTCTGGTCGAAAAAGAGGTTTGGTCCGTTGGGTTTCTTATCGTGGCCTGCAGGGAGCACGACTACGAGTTCGTTGACGAGGACGGGGGTCTCAAATCCGTCTTCATCCACATATGCCACCTTTCCTTCTATCTTCCTCACCACGCCGCCGCCGACGGCGTTAAGGTATCTCACGGTATCTCCTATCTTTATCATTTCAGTTTAAAGTTTTAATTTAAGTTTCGCAGGCTTGCGAAAGTCGATTCATTAATATAACAATCAAAATCATGCAAACAGATGAAATACTCATAGAGCAGGTGATGGAAGAGGATGAGCGGCGCCGCGCCGCGCTGCAGACCCCCTACGATCCGGTGGCCGGCGACATGAGTCCCGGCACACGGTTCTGCATACACATCCCCGAACTCTCTCCCTCGCGGCTGCATATCCCCGTAGCCATGCAGGAGACCCCGGAGGTGAAGGCCCTCATGGCCGGGCGTCCGCTCACCGAGGCCTTTCCGGGATCGGTTGAAAACGCACGTCGGCGCTGGATGGAGCTCCGCTGCCGCTACGACTTCCCCTTCTGGGCCTATAAATGCATCAAGATAAAGCACAAGCAGGGGGAATTCGACCTCCCCTTCCTCCTCAACGGTCCGCAGCGCAAGCTCATCGGCGTCTTCGAGAAGATGCGCGAGGCCGGCGACCCCATCCGCATCATCCTCGTCAAGGCGCGCCAGTGGGGCGGAAGCACCGCCACCCAGATCTACATGCTCTGGATCCAGCTCATGCGTCGGGCGGGGTTCAACTCGCTCATCATCGGCCATCAGAACGCCGGCACCGACGAAGTGATCACCATGGCGAAGAAGGCCCTCGACCAGTATCCGCGCCATCTCCTCGCGCGCGACGGCGAACCGATGGCGGAGAAGGAGAAGGTCTACGTCACCGCCGGACTCTCGCGCTCCGCCATCTCCGTGCCCCGCCGCAATTTCCGCATCAAGGCCGGGAGCGCGGAGAGGCCCGACGCATGCCGCGGAGGCGACTACGCGCTCGTGCACCTTACCGAGGTGGGGCTCTGGAAAGCGACGCAGGGGAAGCGTCCGGAAGACATCATGCGTGCCGCCACGTCGGGCGTGCTGCTCGCTCCGGAGACCATGATAGTGATGGAGTCGACAGCCAACGGCGTAGGCACCTTCTTCCATAAGGAATACCTCGCCGCCAAACGCGGGACGTCGCTCTATCGGCCCGTCTTCGTAGCGTGGTATGAGATCGACAAGTATTCCGCCCCGGTAGCCGACCGCCGGGCGATGGCGGAGCGGATAGTCAGAAACCGCCATTCGGCCTTTTCCGACGATTCGCGCATAGCCACGGGGCAGTATATCTGGAGCCTGTGGGAAGCCGGGGCCACGCTCGACGCCATCCACTGGTATGAGCAGAGCCGGGCGGGATGCGACGACACTGACTTCATGGCGTCGGAATATCCGAGCAACGATGACGAGGCGTTTGTCAACAGCGGAGCGCACGTCTTCAATCGCCGAAAGGCCCTTAAGCTGAAAGAGCGGTGCCTGCCGCCGCGCTATAGCGGCGAGCTGGAAGGACGCGCCGACAGCGGAGAGGAGGCTCTGGAGGGGATTTCATTCGAGGAGGATCCCAACGGGCGCCTGAAGGTGTGGGACATGCCTTCCGTCACTTCCGACGGGAGGCCGGAGGGAATCCACGACCGCTATCTGGTGGTGGTAGACGTAGGGGGGCGCAGCGTGAAGGCCGACTGGAGCGTGATAGCGGTCTTCGACCGTATCCGTATGCTACACGGGGGCGTGCCGGCGGTAGTGGCCCAATGGCGCGGGCATTGCGACATGGACCAGCTGGCGTGGCTTTCGGCGCGCATTGCGCGCTGGTATGGCGACGCGCTGCTGGTGATAGAGTCGAATACCCTGGAGACCCGAGATCCCGACCGATACGTAGACGGCGACCAGTCGGCCTTCATCCTCAATCAGATTCGCGACTCCTACCGCAACCTCTACGCGCGGCGTCAGAGTCCGGAAGACATCATATTGGGAAAGCCGCGCAAATACGGCTTCCATACGAATGTCAGCACGAAACCGATGGTGATCTCCACATTGGTGCGGGTGGTAAGGGAGGGGCTCTACATAGAGCGGGATGAGGCGTGTGTCGATGAGTTCCTCACCTATGAGCGGCGGGCTAACGGAAGTTTCGGGGCCATCACGGGGAAGCACGACGACATGCTGATGACGCGGGCCATCGGGCTTCACATCTGCCTTAACGAGATGACAGATCCGCGGCCTACGGATGCGTTGCGGCCGCGTGCGCAGCTGCGCGGGGCTATCCAGCCGAACCTGTTCGGGCTGTAGGGCACCGACAAGAAGGGCCGGGCGTCATCCCGACGTCCGGCCCTTCCGTCTCCTGCGTACTCGACGCAGGGGACTGCGATAGAAATAACTAATGTATATAACCCAAAATTTAGACAATTATTCAATTGCTGCTTCCACATCGTCGAGAGCCATACAGTTCTCGACCGGAATCATATAATAAACGAGTATTATTATGCAAATATTAGTGTATATACGTTAATTATCTGTTAATATCAACGAGTAGGACCGGACAGTCCTTAGCAAAAACGGGTAGGAAACGGCAACTTAAAAAAGGGTGGAAAATTTGGCGGAGTGCCAAATTTTTGCTTACTTTGCATTTTGATATTAAGCTTCAGATTCTTTTAATGGACAAGTACATTGTAAGCGCCCGAAAATACAGGCCGGCTACCTTCAAGAGCGTGGTGGGACAGAAAGCCCTGACTTCCACTCTGAAAAACGCCATCGCCACCGACCGCCTCGCCCAGGCCTACCTCTTCTGCGGCCCACGAGGAGTCGGAAAGACTTCGTGCGCCAGAATATTCGCCAAGACCATCAACTGCCTCAACCCTACCCCCGACGGAGAGGCCTGTTGCCAGTGCGAAAGCTGCAAAGCCATCGAGCGGGGGGCCTCGATGAATGTGGTGGAACTCGACGCGGCTTCAAACAACAGCGTAGACGATATCCGCGACATCACCGACCAGGTGCAGACTCAGCCGCAGGGCGGCAAATACCGCGTCTTCATCATCGACGAGGTGCATATGCTCTCTTCAGCGGCCTTCAACGCTTTCCTCAAAACACTTGAGGAACCGCCCAAATACGTGATTTTCATCCTCGCCACGACGGAGAAACACAAGGTGCTCCCCACTATCCTCAGCCGATGCCAGACCTATGATTTCCGACGCATCACGATCGAGGACATGGTGGAGCAGATGCAGTATATCGGAGAGCAGGAGGGAATCAAGACCGACCCAAGGGGGCTGGAGGTGATAGCCCGCAAGGCCGACGGAGCCATGCGCGACGCCCTTTCCATCTTCGACCAGGTGGCGGCCTCATCACGGGGCGACATCACTTACGAGAGCACGATCGAAAACCTCAACGTGCTCGACTACGACTATTATTTCCGGCTTGTGGAATCGTTCAGGACAGGCGATATCCCGGGGGCACTCCTACTCTACCGCGACGTGCGCGCGAAGGGTTTCGACTCCCTTTTCTTCCTGAACGGACTCGCCGACCATGTGCGCAACCTCATGGTAGCGGCCGATCCGCGCACGGCGGAGCTGCTCGAGACTTCGCGCGACGTGGCGCAGCGCTACACGCAGCAGGCAAAAAGCCTGCCGCTGCAGTGGTATTACGCCGCGATGAAGGTGCTCAACGACGGCGACGTGCAATACCGCACGGCCACCAACAAGCAGTTTCTCGTAGAATTAGTGCTAATACGCCTCGCGCAGCTGCTGAAACCGGCCACGCCCCCTTTTGACTTGGTGGACCGCGACTATCCCCTGGGCGACATCACAGGCCAGGCGCGCCCGCAGAGCGCAGCCCCGGCCCCTCCGCAGTCCACTCCCACCCCGCCTCCCACGACAGCAAGGCCAAGCGTCGCCCCACAACCCAACAACCCAACAACCCCAACAACCCAAAAAGCGCCGCAACACAGCTCCCCCCGAACCCCTCCACCCCACAGCACACCACACCCAAAAACAGCAAAGAAAGGACAGGAGCAAGACACGAACCTCACAG
>CAMWMK010000091.1 GCA_947175295.1 uncultured Porphyromonadaceae bacterium | reverse complement strand
ATAGGCACCGACCACATCGACCTCGCATGGTGTGAGGCCAACGGAATAAAGGTGAGCAACGCTCCCGGCTGCAATGCCCCGGGGGTGGCTCTCTATGTGTGGTCAAACCTTCTGCGCAATGGCTTCGACCCCAAGAAGTCCACCCTTGGAGTGATCGGATGCGGGAATGTGGGAAGCATAGTGGCGCAATGGGGCGAACGGCTTGGTGCCGAAGTGCTCGTATGCGACCCTCCCCGTAAGGAAAGGGGAGAGACCGACCGCGAATACCTGCCGCTTGAGGATGTGCTCGCCAATAGCGATGCCGTCACACTCCACACTCCGCTGACCTACGACGGGAAACACCCCACCTTCCACCTCATAGACGAGGATTCCATCCGGCATCTGAAGGAAGGCGCCATCTTCGTCAATGCGGCGAGAGGAGAGGTGGCGGATACGGAGACCCTTATCCGGGCCATCGGCAAAGGCCGCATCGGCAGGGCCGTTATCGACACATGGGAGGGGGAACCCGACATCGACCCCCGCATGCTCAAGATCGCTGACACCGCCACATGCCACATAGCGGGCTATAGCGTCGAGGGAAAGCAACGCGCCACCCGCATGGCACTTGAGGCCGTAGCGCACACATTGGGCGCCACAGCCGACCTCTCCGGCCTTCAGGGCCCATACCGGGTCCCTGCGACGCTCACTCCGGAAGCGATCATAGCCGCCTACGATCCCGCTCCAATGACCGACGCCCTGAAGAGCAATCCCGCAGGATTCGAGACGCTCCGCAACGCCTATCCCCTACACTCGGAAATCCTGTAGGCTACACACTATCGTGTTAAAATTCATCGGATTCAATTTTAAAAAAAAATTTACAATTCTTAATGAATTGTAGATTTTTTTTTGTAAATTTGCTGATGGTCTTGACCGACACATACCTGCATATACACATCATCTAAACCATAAATCAATGAGAATCAATCTAATCTTGGCATTACTGCTTACAATGGCAGTAAATGTCTTCGCTGATGGAAGAATCGTCACAGGCACGGTTTTCTCCGCAGAAGACAATGAGCCGCTGATTGGAGCCACCGTGAAGGTGAAAGGCGAGAATCTCGCCGTAGCCACCGACATCGACGGCCGTTTCAGCCTCTCCGGAGTCAGCCCATCAGCACATCATCTGGAAGTGTCTTATGTAGGCTATCAGTCCCAGACAGTAGAGATCAAACCCGAAATGAAGATCTATCTTCAGACGGCTACCGAAATGCTCGACGAGATGATCGTCGTGGCCTTCGGAAAGCAGAAGCGGGAGTCGTTTACCGGCTCGGCAAGCGTAGTCGGAGCCGAACAGATCGCCCGCTCGCAGGTGACCAATCCCATCGAAGCCCTCAACGGTACGGTGACCGGCCTTACGATGACGGAGTCAAACTCTTTCAGCTCCGACCCGAGCATAACCATCCGCGGCATCGGCTCGCTCAACGCAGGCACAGCTCCGCTCATCGTGCTCGACGGAATGCCTTACAACGGCTACTGGAACGACCTCAATCCCGCCGACATAGCATCAATCACAGTGCTCAAGGACGCTTCGGCCAATGCCCTGTATGGAGCCCGCGGCGCAAACGGCGTAATTCTGATCACTTCAAAGGCCGCACAGCGCGGAACCACCAAGGTAAACCTGACTGCAAAATGGGGTGCCAACCATGACGGACGCGTCAAATACGACGTGATCGACAATCCCGGACAATACTACGAAGCCTTCTACCTCGCCCATAGGAACTACAACCAGTATAGCCTCGGCCAGACCGCAGACGTAGCGCATCTCAACGCAAACGCAATCCTGGGGCAGAGCCCGCAGAACGGAGGTCTCGGCTATATGGTCTACTCCGTGCCGGAAGGGCAGCTGCTCATTGGCACCAACGGGCGCCTCAACCCCAATGCCACACTCGGCAACCGCATCGCCAGCAACGGAGAGATCTACACGCTCTATCCCGACAACTGGCTTAAGGAAGGACTCCGCGACGGCTTCAGACAGGAATACAACGCCACCATCTCAAGCGGCAGCGACCGATATACTTTCTACGGCAGCCTCGGATACCTCAGCGACAACGGAATCGCCTACGGCAACGACATCGAACGCTACACCGCGCGCCTTAAGGCCGACGCACAGGCATTCCCCTGGCTAAAGGTAGGAGGTTCGGCGGCTTACAACCATACCGCAACCAACGCGATGGGCGGAGTATTCGATGTCCTCACCGAGATCGCCCCCATCTATCCACTCTATATCCGCGATGCCGCCGGCAACATCATGACCGACGAGCACGGCAAGATGTATGACTACGGCGACGGCACCATCCTCGGGCTGGACCGCGTAGTAGACCAGTCAGGAAACTACATTCAGGAAGACCTTCTCGACACCAGCAAGAACATCAGCAATGCCTTCAATATCCAGGGCTACGCCACCGTGGATTTCCTCAACGACTTCCATTTCACCATCAACGGCAGCGCATACATTACGGAAAACAGAATGAACTACTCCTACAATCCCTATTACGGATTCAATACCGGACGGGGATATGTAGCAGTCTACCACTACCGCACCAACAGCTTCAACACTCAGCAGCTGCTCAACTACTCGAAGCAGTTCGGAGCCAACACCCTCGACGTGATGCTCGGCCACGAATACACGCGCGACGGACAGACCTCGCTCTACGGCGACAGAAACAATCCCGCGCTCTATGAGACCAACAAGGAGCTCGACGGAGCCATCATCGACGCCTCCATGGGCAGCAACACTACCGACTACAATGTGGAAGGATGGTTCATCCGCGCCCAGTATGACTTCGACAGCAAATATTTCGCTTCCGGATCTTTCCGACGCGACGGTTCTTCACGATTCCATAAAAAACACCGCTGGGGCAACTTCTGGAGTCTCGGCGCGGCCTGGATCGCTACGAAGGAGGAATGGTTTCCTCAATCGCAGGCGCTCAACATGCTGAAGCTTAAACTCTCCTATGGCGAGCAGGGCAACGACCAGATCGGTGCGTACAGGTTTGCCGACACATATACCATTTCAAACATCGACGGACAGCCGGCTTTCGTATTCCTCAACAAAGGCAACGAGAACATCACATGGGAGACAGTAGGCAGCCTCAACGCCGGCATCGAGTTCGAACTCTTCAACAGCCGACTCTCCGGCGGACTCGAGTTCTATTCGCGCTCCACACGCGACATGCTCATGTATTTCACCACTCCCCTTTCCCTGGGATACTCGGGCTACTACGACAATGTCGGCAACATGCGCAACAACGGCCTCGAACTCCAGCTCAACGCCGATATCCTCGCTTTCAGGAACTTCACCTGGAACGTCGGACTCAACCTCTCATGGGAACGCAACCGCCTGACTTATCTTCCCGAAGACAAGAAACTCGCCTCTTGCGACGGATATGACGGCTATCTGGACGGCGATCTATTCTACGGCGAAGGGCTTCCGGTCTATACCTGGCGCCTGAGAAAATACGCCGGCGTCAACGATGAGGGAAAGGCTCTGTATTATTACACTACTCCCGACGGCGAGATAGCTACAACAACACGCTACGAATCGGCTTCCTACTACCTCTGCGGCTCTGCCCTGCCGAAGGTGTTCGGTGGATTCAACACATCCTTTAAGTTCTATGGAGTAGACCTCACCGCGCAGTTCAACTACTCGATCGGCGGTAAGAAGTATGACTCCGTCTACTCCGACTTCATGACTCCTCCCTACAACACCAATGTCGGCAAACCCCTGCACAAGGATATATTCAACGCATGGACTCCCGAAAACACTTCGAGCGACATTCCAATGTGGCAATACAACAACATGACGGATGCCAACATGTCTGACCGCTTCCTTACCGACGCTTCCTACATCGGACTGCGCAACGTGACCCTCGGATATACATTCCCCAAAAGCGTACTCAAGGCCCTGCGCCTTTCCACTCTCAGGGTGTTCTGCCAGGCGGAAAACGTCTGCTACTGGACCAAGCGTAAGGGTTTCGATCCAAGAATGGGCGCACTCTACGGCAACTACAACAGCAATTCCGGCTATTCATTCCCCATGCGCACCATCTCGGGTGGTCTTTCCGTAGAATTCTGACAGCAACAATAATTTCTCAACAACGACATTAAGATGAACAGATATATAAGACCGGCTCTCACGCTGCTCCTGGCCGCTCCGATGCTCACATCATGCCTCGAAGACACCTTCCCGACGGGCTATGCGATACAGGACCAGGTAGACAAGGCCGACAAGACCTTCCTGGTCAACTCAATCCCCGCCTATCTCAATAATTACAGCACCTCCTACAATTACGATATCGGAGTGATGGGCTTCAACATCTGGCGCGACGCATCGACCGCCGACATGCCCATCTACGACAATTCATACGACTACTTCTCCTACATGGCCAGCGGAATCACCCTCGGATCCCAATGGGCCCTCGCGTCCAATATCTGGCAGCGCTACTACAGCCTCGTGCAGAAGACCAATCTCGTGATGCAGGCCGTAGACGTAGAAGCCAATCCCCAAGACGCAGAAGCGGCCGGTATGGCTTGCGCCTACCGCGCAAACGCATATATGGAGATGGCCCAATGGTATGAATACAAGATGACCGGACTCGCCGGGCTCGACGATCAGGCAAAAGCGGCCGGAATAATGGGCCTGACGGTGCCTATCGTGACGGAAAACACTTCTGAAGCCGAAGCCCGACACAATCCACGCGCGCCTTTCTACACGATGTACCGCTTCATCCTCACCGACCTCAACAACGGCGAGAGATACTGCTATGGCAAGGCTGAGCCGCAGTCGAAGTCTTCCGCCGGATTAGGCGTCATCTACGGATTGCAGGCCCGCTTCTGGCTCCTCATGGGCACTCGATTCCAGCTCCATCCCGAAGACTTCGACACAGTCGTAGCGCATGAGGACGACTCCGACATTCCCTACGATAAGTTCGGTGTGGCATCCGCCAAGGCATGCTTCGAGAAGGCCGCTGCATATGCACGCAAGGCCATCAACACCGGATACTCGCCCCTGTCGGAGACTCAGTGGTTCGACCCCAAGGCCGGATTCAACAGCGTCAACAACGCCTGGATGTGGGCCGACATAATCACTACCGACGATGGCCTGGCTACAAGCATGGTGTGGCAGTCATGGGTGTCGTTCATGTGTCCGGAAGCCACCTACGGCATCGCATGCTCATCCTACAACGGCTACCGCATGATCGACAACCGTCTCTTCGACCAGATCTCAGACAGCGACTGGCGAAAGTCTACATGGATCTCGCCCGATGACGTGGCCGACGAAAACTCCTTCAATACGAAATATGCACGCGGCACAGTGCTCAATTTCGATGAATGGAGCAAATACAAGGCATATTGCGGATTCAAATACCATCCGGCCAACGGCTCAAACTCCGTCTCCACGGTGGGCAACGCCGTCAGCATCCCCATGATGCGTGTCGAGGAGATGTATCTCATCGAAGCGGAGGCCATCGGACGAGCTCAGGGTGAAGGCGCCGGAAGGGCCGCGCTCGAAAGCTTCGTCAATACCTACCGATACAAAGACGGAAGCTACCGGAGCACCGGAGCCGGAATCGAAGGCTTCATCGACGATGTCTTCACTCAGAAGCGCATCGAGCTCTGGGGCGAAGGCCTTATCATGTGGGACTACCGACGACTCGAAAAGGCTATCATAAAGGGCTATCCGGGCACCAACTTCCCGAAACTCTACCAAGTAAACTCACTTCCGAACTATGTGGCTCCATGGACCACATTAAGCATTCCGGAGTCCGAGCACAACTACAACGAAAGCTGCATCCTGAACCCGGACCCCTCGATAGGAGAATTCTATCAAGTCTGGACAGAAGAGTAACAACACTAACAACACAGACCTACCAATGAACCCATATAAATACAGATCATATCTTATGATCGGAGTCCTGACAGCGATGTCTCTGACCGGTTGCTCAGATTCCGACGACTGGACACCGGGACCGCAGGACACAGCTACAGGAGTAAGCGCATATTTCCCGATGCCTTCGAAGTCTTCCTTCATTTTCGACAGCGAAGGAAAGAAAGATGAAATGAACGTGGACATCACGGTGTCACGCGCCGTCACCGACGCCGCCGCGTCGATACCCGTCATCCTCACTTCCGGCTCGGAGGGATTCTCCATTGTGACTCCCACTGCCGAGTTCGCCGCCGGCGAGGCTTCCACCACCGTCACCGTCAACTGCGGCGGCATTGCCAACGGCGTGAAGGAAAGCTTCACGCTCTCCCTGCCCGAAGACCAGACCGACATCTACGGAGAGGGGCTCGCAGCTGTATCATACTCAGTGATAAAATCCGAATGGAAGGTAATTTCCGACCAGGCCAGATACATCTATTCATACTCCGACTATTCTCAGATGTATCCCAATACCTACGGCACTCTCGAGCATCTCGACGGCACCTATATGTTCAAGCTGACCGACTTCTTCGGCTCCGGACTCGACGTGACGTTTGAATGCTCCTCTGCCGCCCAGACTCCTTTCCTCCCGCTCAACAACGCGATGTTCGGCGTAGCGCCCGACGGATATGAAGGCCTCGAATGCTGGTATCTCTACGATGAAGCCAACCAGACCTATCCCTCCTGGACTCCCGGCGGCGTAGACGGATATGCGGGCATATCCTACCTCCTTTTCTACGGCCTCTCCAACTTCACGTCGATCTATATGAACTATGATCCCGAAAACCTGTACGGATACATCGCGTTTACCTGCGACGTAGACTTCGACAACGGCGACTTCGCCTGGGGGGCATATCAGGCAGACTTCTATCTTAAGTACAACCCGTTTGAATAAATCCTGACTGAACAGACATGAAACATACAAAGACACTCGCCATGCTGCTCAGCCTGGCCCTCGCAGGAGGATTCACCGCCTGCGACAGCGACGACGACCTGCGTCAGGCGCTCTCACAGCCCGATGTGGCGCAGAGCGACGCCAACTATCAGTCCCTCTCCTTCTCCTGGGAAAAAGTGGACAACGCCGTGCAATACGGCTACCGACTCATCGACCCCAATGGTCGCGCAGTGAAGTCTGACGTAACCCAAAAGACTTCGGTAAGCATCTCGGGCCTCCAGCCGGCCACCACATATACCCTTGAGGTATGGGCCTTCGCCGCTATGGACGGCGACTGGAGCACTCCCCCGGCAATCACTCTCACGGCGACTACCGACGCCCTGGTGCAGCTCGCCACCCCCGTGGTGACGTCATCTACAGACAGCGGACTGACATTCCTCTGGGAGGCCGTGCCCAACGCTGTGGAATACTCTTACTCCGTGGCGGATGCGGAAGGAAGCGTAGTGCGAGCCGACACTACATCCGACACTTACGTGACGTTGTCAGGAATGCCCAACGGAGAATACACCATCACGGTCATAGCCCTCGCCCACGACGGATACTCACAGAGCGAAGCGGCTACAGCCACCGGCTCGATCCTCATCTCCGAGCTCTACCGCGTGGAAGGCACCTACCGAAGCGCACAGCTCGACTCGTCGTGGGACGCCACGATGGTGGCATATTCCGACGGCTCATACTCCATCCTCGCTTTCTACGGAGTGGAAGGCTACAATCTTGACTTCAAGATCAACGCCTCTACGCCCGACGATATGTTTGAGATCACCAACGGTGAATATGTCAACGATACCACTGCTGGCTATGTCACCTGGCAGGTGCCTACAGGACTCTCGGATCCGGCCATGCTGATCGCCTATCCATGGTATAACTACTCCTCGTATGAAGGCGACAGCCAGAGCGGTATGGTCTCTATCGGCTGTTATCATGGCGCGAACTATGCCAACTGGGACACTGACACCTTCACTTGGCCCGCCACAGCGACAGTCGACCCGATGGCCGCCATCACCGGCACATTCAACAACCACTTCGTAGGAGGCTCGAGCCTGCTCAACGCGGACTATTCCTGGGAGGAGATTGACGCAGACGGTTGGACGGCAACAATCAAGAAAGTCGATGACGAGACCGTGGAGATCGACGGCCTGTTCTGGACCGACTGTCCGGTCTACGGCATAGTCGACTTCCAGGCGGCAACCATCACGATCGAAGCCCAGGAATACGGAGCCTATTATAGATTCGCCTCCGGTTCGGGCGCCGACGATACGGTAGTGGCCACCATCAACGCCGACGGCTCCATCACGGTGCCCGACTTCGCCATGTGGTATTATTTCGACGATGGCGGATGGTACTACTACACTCTCGGCTCCTGCACACTGACGAAGTGAGATACTCCTAAGATACTGATATGATACTGAAAAAGGAGGCTGCCCGCTGCGGGCAGCCTCCTTTTTCAGTATCATGTATTCAAGCTTGTATCGTATGTTCAGGTCGGTCACAGGGCGAAGTCATCGCCGAAAAGGTCTTCACCCCCATCGTCGCCTTCCGGCTCCGCTGCGATGTCCATATCGTCGTCTTCTGCCGATGCCATCTTGCTGTCGCGTCCCGGAAGGAAGGGATTTCCGGCCGGCTTCTTGGCGTCGCGGTCGGCGTTCATCTTCTCCGTGATCTTGTCGGCGATTTCCTCGGCAAGTTCCTGGTTGTCCTTCAGCACGCGCTTCACTGCGTCGCGTCCCTGGCCGAGCTTGTTGCCGCCATAGCTGAACCATGCGCCCGACTTCTGGATTATGCCGTGCTCCACGCCGAGGTCTACGATCTCGCCTACACGCGATATTCCCTCGCCAAACATAAGTTCGAACTCAGCCTTCATGAAGGGAGGCGCCACCTTGTTTTTCACCACCTTTACCTTGGCGGTGCGTCCTACGGCCTGCTCGCCGTCCTTAATGAAGCCGCTGGCGCGGATCTCGAGGCGCACGGAGCTGTAGAATTTCAGTGCGTTGCCGCCGGTAGTGGTCTCCGGATTGCCGAACATAAGGCCGATCTTCTCGCGGATCTGGTTGATGAAGATGCAGCATGTGCGGGTCTTCGCGATGGTGCCTGTGAGCTTACGCATGGCCTGGCTCATGAGGCGGGCGTGAAGGCCTACGTTCTTGTCGCCCATCTCGCCCTCGATCTCGGCCTTCGGCGTGAGGGCCGCCACGGAGTCTACCACGAGCACGTCGATCGCGCCCGAATTGATGAGCTGCTCGGCGATGTCGAGCGCCTGCTCGCCGTTGTCTGGCTGCGCTATCCAGAGGTTGTTGACGTCTACACCAAGCTTCTCGGCATAGAAGCGGTCGAAGGCATGCTCGGCATCGACTATGGCGCAGATACCGCCCATCTTCTGGGCCTCCGCTATCACATGGATGGCAAGCGTTGTCTTACCCGACGATTCCGGACCGTAGATCTCGGTGATTCGGCCTCTCGGCAGTCCTCCTACGCCGAGGGCGTAGTCGAGGCCGATGGAGCCCGTAGGTATCACTTCCACATCCTGCACCGCGTCGTCGCCCAGACGCATGATGGTGCCGCTCCCGAAGTCCTTCTCAAGGTGAGCCATGGCCATGTCGAGGGCCTTGCGCTTCTCGTCCATATCGGCGATGCGGCCGCCGTTAGCTTTCTTTACAACTTTCTTTGCCATATCTTGTGTATTTTTTTAATTTCGTATTTTGAATTGAGAATTGAGGATTCAGAATCCCCGTTTGATTTCCACGATGCAAAGGTAAGGGAAATAATCGGGGGTACCAAAATTAAAACCTTAATAAATCTTAATAAAACAGCGTGACTGCACGTTTCGTGCAGTCACGCCAATTATACATTATGATTTGCTTTAGAGCGTAGCTAATTATGAATTATGAATTATGAATTAGCCTACGGATACACCCGGCACCACCTCGGCCGACGGAGAGATGACCGTCAGTTTTCCATCTGGATTGACGGCCGACATGATCATGCCCTGGCTCTCGATGCCCATCATCTTGCGCGGCGCGAAGTTTGCCACAAAGCACACCTCCTTGCCCACAAGGACCGCAGGATCCGGATAGCTCTCGGCGATACCGCTCAGGATGGTGCGCTTCTCCATGCCGTCGTCGATGAGGAACTGAAGGAGCTTCTTCGATTTCTTCACCTTGGAGCATTCAAGCACCTTGCCCACACGGATGTCGATCTTCTCGAAGGTCTCGAAGTCAACGTTTGGCTTCACTTCCGCAGGTTTCCACTCGGCGAGCCTGTTCTTCTCTTTGGCGTCGTTGAGCTTCTTTACCTGCGCCTCCACTACTGAATCTTCGATCTTCTCGAAGAGAAGTTCCGGCTCCCCTATCTTGGCCCCTGTGGGAACGAGGTCGAAACAGCCCAGCATATCCCAGGATATCTTGTCTCCTCCCAGCATCCTGACGAGCTTCTCCGACATAAACGGCAGGAACGGCTCAAAGGCTATCGAGAGGTTGGCGCATGTTTGGATTGCGATGTTGAGGATAGTGCCGGTACGCTCCATATCCGTTTTCGCTACCTTCCATGGCTCCGTCTCCTGAAGGTATTTGTTGCCGGCGCGGGCCATGTCCATGGCGAGCTTTAGGGCCTCGCGGAAGTGGAAGGTGTCGAGCGCTTCGGTCATCTCTCCCTTAAGCTTGCCTATTTCTTCGATGAGCTGGGTATCCACCACCTCCAAGGTTGAGACAGATGGCACCTTGCCGTCGAAATATTTATGGGTGAGCACTACGGCGCGGTTGATGAAGTTGCCTAAGATGGCTACGAGCTCCGAATTGTTGCGTGCCTGGAAATCCTTCCAGGTGAAGTTATTGTCTTTCGTCTCGGGAGCGTTGGCGGTCAGCACGTAGCGCAGCGTGTCCTGCTTGCCCGGGAGCTCCTCAAGATATTCGTGAAGCCATACCGCCCAGTTGCGCGATGTGGAGATCTTGTCGTTCTCCAGATTGAGGAATTCGTTGGCCGGCACATTGTCCGGAAGGTTGTAGCTGCCGTCGGCCATAAGCATCGAGGGGAACACGATGCAGTGGAATACTATGTTGTCCTTGCCGATGAAATGGAGCATGCGTGTCTCCGGATCCTTCCACCAGCGCTCCCAGTCGTCGCCGAGGGCCTCGATGGTGTTGGAGATATAGCCGATCGGAGCGTCAAACCATACGTAGAGCACCTTTCCTTCCGCGCCTTCCACAGGCACCGGGATTCCCCAGTCGAGGTCGCGGCTTACGGCGCGGGGCTGAAGGCCGAGGTCGAGCCATGACTTGCACTGACCGTAGACGTTGGGTTTCCACTCCTTGTGCTCCTCCAGGATCCACTCCCGGAGCTTGGGCTCCCACTTGTCGAGGGGGAGAAACCAGTGGAACGTCTCCTTCAGCACCGGAGTATTGCCCGTGATGGCCGATTTCGGATTGATGAGGTCGGTGGCGTTGAGCGATGTGCCGCACTTCTCACACTGGTCGCCGTAGGCCTTTTCGTTGCCGCAATGAGGGCATGTCCCCGTCACATAGCGGTCGGCAAGAAACTGGCCGGCCTTCTCGTCGTAGAGCTGCATGGAGCTTTTCTCCACGAATTCCCCCTTCTCGTAGAGGCGGCGGAAGAAGTCGGAGGCCGTCTTGCGGTGGGTCTCCGATGTAGTGCGTCCGTAGACGTCGAATGAAATGCCGAGTCCCTTGAAGGAGTCCTTGATGATGTTGTGGTAGCGGTCTACTATGTCCTGGGGCGTGACGCCCTCCTTCTTGGCCTTGATGGTGATGGGCACACCATGCTCGTCGCTGCCCCCTACGAAGAAGACCTCCTCACCCTTCAGGCGCAGATAGCGGGCATATATGTCGGCCGGCACGTATACTCCCGCCAGATGGCCGATATGCACCGGGCCGTTGGCGTATGGAAGTGCCGACGTGATAAGCGTTCTTTTGAATTTCTTGTCCATTGCGTTTTGCGTTTTACGTTGTATGTTGTACGTTTTACGTTTTGCGTTTTACGTTTTACGGGCGTGCCGTCAGACGCCGAGAAGTCCGTTCTACATCGCCCTTATTATAGACAACGTAAAACGGACAACTTATAGTGTGTATGTCCGGCGTCCAACGTAAAACGTAAAACGCCCAACGTAAAACTTACTTCTGCTCGCTCTTGAGGATATCGCGTATTTCCGTAAGGAGCTTCTCTTCTGCCGTGGGTTCCGGAGCCGGAGCGGGCGCTTCCTCCTCTTTCTTCTTAAACTTCATGATGACGCGGAGCGCTACGAAGATCGAAAGGGCTATGATGAAGAAGTCGACGATGTTCATGATAAACGTACCGTAGTTGATGGCTACTTCCTCTACGGCGGCTACGCCGTCGGCAGTGGCTTCATGACCGGCTCGGATCACGTATTTGAGGTTGCGGTAGCCGTCGCC
>CAMWMK010000090.1 GCA_947175295.1 uncultured Porphyromonadaceae bacterium | reverse complement strand
GGCGGAGTTCCTGATCTTTCAGATTGAGGGAAAGGAGGATGGTGTGCAGGTTGTGTACCGGGATGAAAGTATCTGGTACACACAGAAGGCTATGGCGCAGCTTTTTGATGTTGGTATACCGGCTATAAGCAAGCACCTCAACAACATATTTTCTGAAGTAGAGCTTCAACTGGAGGCAACTGTTTCCAAAATGGAAATAGCTGAGTATATCAAATGCCGAGTATTTCTCGGTAGTTGACAATAAATGAGAGAATATGGCATACGAAGAGAGATATAAAGAGTTTGAGCAGTATATACGAGCTGCTGAGTCGGAACCTAAAGAGAGGGCTGAGCTGTGGCAGACGGCGATCGGCCTGCAAAAGGTCGATGGCTTGAGTGTGTCTGACTATTTGATCGAGACGGCCAAGAAGCATATTGAGGGAAAGGTCTCCATTGATGATGTGGATGCGTTAATATCCACTTATTATCGCAGTGAGGCTGCGCGGGAGCTACCGGAAGATATGAAGGAGGCTGACGAGGTGTCAAAGAATATTGTCCGCATTCTTTCAGAGCCTTCTTTCTCTTTCTCGGTGCAAGGATTAGCCGGATTACATCGCCGAATCTTCAAAGGGATAATGAAACATGCCGGTGATTTCCGGCAATACAACATTACTAAGAAGGAATGGGTGCTTGACGGTGGAACTGTGCTTTACGGGCCATTTGAGGATCTTATACCTACCATTGAATACGATCTTGAACAGGAACGAGGTTTCAGATATAAGGGCTTGACTCAAGTTCAGATAATCGAACATCTTGCGCGCTTTATTTCCGGAATTTGGCAGATCCATCCTTTCCCTGAAGGAAATACCAGAACCACAGCCGTATTCCTTATTAAGTATCTAAGGTCAATAGGTATTCCAGCAACCAATGATATGTTTAAAGAACATTCCTGGTATTTCCGTAATGCACTTGTCAGAGCAAACTATCACAATGCCATTAAAGGTATTGAGCCAACTACTGAATATCTTGTTTTGTTTCTACGTAACCTAATTATTGGGGAAAATAATGAGTTGAAGAACCGCTATCTGCATGTTCGGTGGAATGACGCTAAACCTCAAAATGATGCTTCTAAACCTCAAAATGAGGTTTCCGAAGATGCTAAACCTCAAAACAATGCTTCTAAACCTCAACTCACAATCAAAGAGAAGTCGGTAGTTGACATAATGACCGGTAATCCACGAGTTTCAATCGATGAGATTGCAAGGATGACAGGGATTTCAGACAGCACTATTGACAGAATCATTAAATCCTTAAAAGGGAAAGGAATAATAGAGCGTAAAGGTCAAAAGAATAATTCCCAGTGGATAGTGAATAGTTAGCGTTGGACGCTGGGGAGGAGGCTGGAAGCCTCCCTTCCATGGGGTGCGCGTTTAGGGGGTATGGAGGAATTTCTTTTAGGATTAAACTTTATTAACGGTTGGGGCGTTTGAGTGGTATATTCTACACTTAAACTTATCATACTATGAAAAAACTTATTCTATTGGTGTCGATTTTGGCAGTGGCGATGTCGGCACAGGCTTTCAGCTTTGGACTGAAATCTTCGAAAAAACGCTATATTACTCCCGAGGAGGTGCACGTGACGGTCACACCGGCGGAAAAACAGAAGGCTGACGCTATCTATGAGTCGGTGCGTAAGGCTTATGCGCAGGGATCACTGACGGCAGACGGAGTCGTGGACAAGGCTCTCTACCACAAGACATGGAGTCCGGAACTGGCTGCAAGGTGTCTGCAGCTTGTAGCGGATAAGAACAACCGCGCGAAGGCTGAGCTCGGCTATCTATACACTTACTTCAAGACGGCATACCTCTTCCCTAACCAGGAAGCGGAGGGTGTGCGCCTGATGGAGGCAGCCGCCAATGCCGGCAATAAAAACGCATCCGACTATCTTGGAATATACTACAATAGAAAGAAAGACTATAAGAAGGCCCTGAATTATTTCAACGCCGCAGGCAATGACCATGTGCCTTACGCCTACACTATGATCGGAGGGATGTATGAGAGCGGCAACGGAGTGAAGAAAGACCGCACGAAGGCGCGCGAATACTATCAGAAAGCCGCTATGCTCGGCGATTCAAGCGGAGCTCAGAAATATGGGGCTGCATTGAAGAAGGGATGGTTTGGCAAGGTGGATATGCCGGATGCTTTCTTCTGGACATATATAGCAGGAGACTTAGGCAGTGATTTCGCACGCTCCAACCTTTTGTTGCCAATCCGTGGCGAACGCTTCGGCGATGACAAACAGACGGCTTTTATGCGCAACGGCATGACGCTTGCCGACGCCTGGAACGAGCAATACGGCGAAAAACTCAAAGATGAACCCATCTATAAGGAAGGCTACGCTGTCGGGCTTGCGGCACGCGGAGCAGCTGCAGAAAAGGGCGATCCATGGTCGCTTTTCTATCTTGGCAGCATGAGCTACAATGATGAGTTTCTCAACCATAAGAGCGACTTCATCCGCGAATGCTATGAGCCACTCCTCGACAATAAGACGCTTCCGGCTCCGGCGCTTGCATTGGTATATGAGCGACTGGCCGACATCTACAGCAAGGGCGACGGCGTGAAGGCCGATGCCGCGAAAGCCAAGCAATACAACCGCAAGGCGGCAGACTACGGCAGTTTAGCGGCATATAAGATTGTGGAGCAAATTCCTTAATTGAGAATTGAGAATTGAATGATCTAAGGCGCGGACAAGAATGATTGTTCGCGTCTTTTTTAACTTTGTAGTGATAAACGGTGTTTTTAAGATTAGAGGTCGCTTCTGACTTCGTAACAAACGCTCATCATGTCGAAAAGCAAATTAAAGAAGGAACTTTCAGGAATGACGCAGGAGCAGACCGCCGACCTGCTTCTCCAGGTCTATGACTCCATCAAGGAGGCTAAGGCATGGCTTGACTTCTACGTGGATCCGGACATCGAAGGCCTACTTGAAAAATACCGGAAACAGATACATACCAAATGCTATGGACGAAACGGTACGGCTCGGCGTCCGAAATTCAGGGACTGCACGAAGCTCATCGCTACGTTTGGGAGGATAGTGCAGGACCCCTACCCTATCGCGGACCTCATGCTCTACTTCATGGAGCAGGCTACGAGCGTGCCGGGGAAAAGGGGACGCGGAGGCGAAAGCTACTGCCATACGCTTGCCGGACATTTTTCAAAAACCATAGACTATATCGAATCATCGGGCTTGACCGCCGATTTCCTCCCCCGGATAGAGAAACTCATCAGGGAGGCGAAGAGATGCGGATATGGCCTGGAAGATGAATACAGAAATATTCTCAATAATGCACAATGAATAATGCATAATTCATAATGCATAATTCATAATGCATAATTAGATACGCTCAAGCTAAAGCAAGTCATAATGCATAATTCGTAAGTAGCCGTTCAAATTAAATGTATAGTATCATCAAAATATTTTCAGCTGAAATTCAGCGACAAATAATTATGAATTATGCATTATGAATTATGCATTGCCACTTATATAGAATAAAGATAATGAAGAAAACTAAGAAAAAGGGGGCTTCCCAGCCCTTGATGTCGCCCGAACGATATATGAGGGAACGTGTGAGAAATCTACCTATCGGCAAGTGCTACATCAATCCCGACTGGGAAGAGGATGGGCTCGCACATATCATAGTGACCCGAGAAAGAGCCGGCGGCAAATTGGTGTATGGCTCATTTCTCGTAGACACTTTATGCCTCGGCATAAAGGATGCGGAATATGCGATCGACTTCACTCCAATGGAACTTGAGGACGCACTCGCCCACTTCAGGAAAAACCATGAGCTCGAGGAGATAGACTACGACAAGATACACAACCTCATCTATGGCGCGATAGAATTTGCCGAGGAGGGAGGCATCTCCCCGGTGAAGGAATTCACTACGGCCAGCTACATACTCTCGGAAGACACCGATGACATCCCCCTCATCGAGTATGAATACGGCAAAGAGGGCAAGCACGTGCTCGTCATCGGCCCGGACGGCCGGGAGGAGAAGTATCTCAAGACCCTCTTCGACCATCTTGGCGACAAGGACCAGATCGTATGGATGGATATGCGTATGGCAGAAGATGAGGACGACACGGAGGGAATCAGAGACCTCGTAGAGGAAAAAGAGCGTCACTACACGGCTATCTATGATTATCAGCATCCCGAATATCCGAAGGAACCGATGGTGAAGAACCAGTTCATAGCCGACGCGCTGCTGGATCCGAAATACTATGAAGAGCTTCCCAGGGAAATCATCAAACGCATCTATTCCCTGCCCGACGACGAAGCTGCCGAAGACATCAGCAATGTGGCCCTCTATACTATCGGAAATACCTACAAGCGCATTGACGATGGGCAGCTTTCGGAGCCTGAGGAAGGAGCACTCGTGCACACCGCCATCCTGCTGACCGGACTTGCAAGCGAGAAAGGTCTTCCGGCACTTCTCGAGATCCTGCGCCAAAGTCCGCAATTCATCGAATTCCATTACGGCGACCTTGCGGAATACCTTCTTCCGATGGCCGTCTACTCCACCATGGGAGACAACGCAGCGGAAGTGGAATCAATGTTCTACCAGCCGGGACTTGACAGCTACCATCTCTCGCTGGCAAGCGAATCATTAGTGATAAGAGCACTTCTGGAGCCTGAAAGACGGGAAGAGGTAGTGGAGATCTACCGAAGGCTCCTCACGGCCATGAAAGAGCGGCTTCCTGAGAGAAAAGATTACGACGCCACATTCGCAGGCTTCGTGATGAGCCATCTCATCGACATGGAGGCAAAAGAGCTTATAGAGGAAGTGAGGGAAGTATTCGCTACAGACTGCGTAGACAAGTCGATAGCCGGAGACTGCGAGGAGGTAATAGAGCAGATAAAGCACAACGCCTATCCTCGCCAATATGAAATTCCGACAATCCATGAAATGTATGAAAATGTAAAATCCTTCGCATAATTAACATTTGTTGTGAATCCAAATGCCGCATAATTCAGTTTTTTTAACTAACTTTGCGACTAAATCTAATGCGAAGGAGTTGCAATGGAAGATACGGAAAGAATCATGGACATCGAAGATCAGGACAGTTATGACCTGATCAGCATCACGGCCAAGGGAAAGACCCTTACAAAATTCGACATCTGGGAGCGCAAGCTCCTCGACTTCTCCCTTCGCAACACACTTCTCAACCTATCGCCACGGCGGCGAGCTGTGCAGTTCATCGCCTTCGACCTCAAACGCATAGAAGCCCACCTTCAAGACGGAAAGGAATACCGCATCGCCGCCACACCTGACGAAGAGACCCAGACAGGAGCTCCAAGACACCTTCTTGAATCGGGGATGCAGCAACACCTGCGCGAGCGCATCAGCGAGGATATGGATCAAAGCATCCTCCATACCTTTCTTCCTGAGGATGAGACGAAGACAGTGCTTAAGAAGATCCAACGTACGGCTAAAAACACCATAGAGGAAGGGGGAGTGAACTCCCTCTTCCTCGCTATAGGCACACTCAAATGGTATGTGTCGGAGAAAAGCACCACCCCACGCTACGCACCTCTGCTCCTGCTGCCCGTAGAGATGGTGTATAAAAAAGGAAGCTACCATATCCGCACGCGCGACGAAGAAATCACATTCAACATCACACTCATAGAGTTTCTACGCCAGAACTTCGACATCGACATCCCGGGGCTCGACCCGCTGCCGCAGGATGAGAATGGATTGGACGTAGGAGGCATACTTGCGGCAGTATGCGAAGCCCTGAAAGAGCAGCTCCGATGGAAAGTGGAGGAAGAATGCGTATTGGGAATCTTCTCCTTCAGTAAGTTCCTGCTATGGAACGACATGCGCGCCCACCGCGACGAACTCGCCCAGAACCAGATAGTGGGCAGCCTTCTCGCCAACCGCCTCCTCTGGACACCCACCCCGCTGACCACAGACCTTTCTGACCTCGACAGCATGATCAACCCGTCGGAAACGGCCGTGCCGGTAGCGGCAGACTCGTCGCAGATGGCGGCCATCGTTGAGGCGGGAGCCGGCAACTCCTTCATACTCTATGGCCCTCCGGGGACGGGAAAATCGCAGACCATCACCAACCTCATAGCCAACGCCCTCTTCCACGGCAAGAGGGTGCTCTTCGTGGCCGAGAAAATGGCGGCACTCAGCGTAGTGCAGAGCCGACTCGAGAAAATTGGGCTCGACCCCTTCTGCCTTGAGCTGCACTCCAAGAAATCGACGAAACGCCACGTGCTCTCGCAGCTTGACAAAGCCTTGAGCACGAAGAAAAGCGATTCGCCGACCGACTACGCATCGGAATCGAAGAGAATAGCCGAAAAGCGGAAGGAACTCTCCTCCTATCTCCTCGCACTGCACACACCGGACGCTGAAGACGGGCTCTCGGTCTACGACTGCATCGACCGCTCCGAATCAATATCTACGGCCCCGATGGAAGGATTCATCTACGACAAGGCCATAGACGACTTCATGGAGCGGGAAGGACTGCGCGGAGTGGAGGAAATACTCGGCAGCCGCCTGAGGAGCGTAGTGGACCTCGCGGGCCAGCCATCGGAACATCCGCTGAGAGGCCTCAAAGTAGACAGAAGCATGCTTGGAGAGGCACAGCGCATGGCAGAAGAGATGAAGCAAGAAGCCAAGAAGCTCAGCGACTACGGGGAGGAAGCCGCGTCGCTCACTGAAGCCAAACCGCTTCGAGAGAGACTGCTGCGCGACAACAGCGAGGATATATTCTCGGAAGATCCGGAACTCCTGCGGCGCAATTGGCGCGAGGCCAAGGCGAAATGGGCGCTGCCGCGCTTTTTCGCCACCGGCGCCCTCCTGAAGCGACTGCGGAAATACAATCCTTTCCTGACAAAGGATGAGATCGAGCAGCTCATCGACGACCTCATACGCTACCGCGGGATGCACGACAGAATCACGGCCATGAACGAACTGCTCAAGCAAAGATTCGCGATAGAGACAGCCGAAGACGAAGTGCCGGACAGTGCGGTGACCAACGAAAAAAGCGCAATCCTGGAAAGGTGGAGCCTCAATATGCACAGGATTAGGGAATGGCTCCATTGGAGCGAACTCAGCGCCGAACTGAAACGCGGCGGCATGGGGTGCATATCCGACATCATGGAGCGGGAAAAAACGGATCCTGCCACAGTGAAGGACGCATTCCTGAAGGCTCTGCTGCGTCACAAGGGGGAAGAGAAGATCATGAGATCAGACACACTCGCAGCATTCGAAGGCACACTCTTCGACGAGAAAGCGGCCTCCTACCGCCGGCTTGCCAACGACTATCAGGAGCTGACGCGGCTTGAACTCTACGCAAGGCTTGCCTCGCGGGTGCCGAAATGGCTCGGAAGCGAATACACCAACGGAAGCGAGCCTTCGATACTGCTCCGCAACATACTAAACGGGGGACGCGGCATCTCCATCCGCGACCTCTTCGACCAGCTCCCCACCCTCCTGCCGCGGCTCTGCCCCGTGATGCTTATGAGCCCTATGAGTGTGGCGCAATACATCGACCTGAAGGCCGACAAATTCGACCTCGTGATCTTCGACGAGGCCTCGCAGCTGCCTACGAGCGAAGCGGTAGGGGCCATAGCGCGCGGAAAGTCGCTGATAGTGGTGGGCGACCCCAAGCAGATGCCCCCTACGAGTTTCTTCTCGGCCAATACGGTAGACGAGGAGGAAGTGGCCATCGACGATATGGAAAGCATACTTGAAGACTGCCGCTCGCTCGATATGCCATCGCTCCAGCTTTCCTGGCACTACAGAAGCCGACACGAAAGCCTGATAGCCTTCTCCAACCATGAATATTACGACGGATCGCTGATCACGTTCCCTTCGGTAGACGACAACGACACGAAGGTGCACTTCATCCATGTGGAAGGTGGCTACTACGAAAAGGGAGGCAGCCGGAGCAACCTTGCCGAGGCCACCGCGATAGTAGACGAGATAGAAAAACGCCTTAAGGGAAAGATACGCCGGAAAAAGAGCATCGGAGTGATCGCCTTCAGTTCAGCGCAGCAGACCCTGATAGAAGACCTGCTGCAGGAACGCCTCGAGCAGAAACCCAAGCTCATGGAGATAGCGTCGGCTATGTCCGAGCCCATCTTCATCAAGAATCTAGAGAACGCGCAGGGCGACGAACGCGACGTAATCCTCTTCTCGATCGGCTACGGGCCTGACAAGGACGGGAAGGTATCGATGAACTTCGGTCCTCTCAACAATCAGGGAGGAGAAAGGCGCCTGAATGTGGCAGTCAGCCGCGCGCGCCATGAGATGTATGTCTTCTCCACCCTCCGGGCCGGGGACATCGACCTGAGGAAATCAAAGGCCAAGGGTGTGGAAGGGCTCAAGCATTTCCTGCAGTATGCAGAGACGCTATGGCTGCCTAAGCGCGAGAAAGGGATTGAGGAGCGTAAGCCATCGGCAATAGCCAACGAGATAGCGGCTGAGCTGGAACTTCTGGGCTATAACTGCACTACAAACGTAGGAAAGTCAAAATTCCGCGTGGATGTGGCCGTGGAGAAGAAAGGGAAGCCGGGCAAATACTCCCTGGGTATCCTGCTCGACGGCGAGGGCTACCGGGACACTCCGACGGCCAACGACCGGGAGGTGGTGCAGCCGACTACTATGGAGGGTTTGGGCTGGAATGTGATGAGGGTATGGAGCGTGGACTGGATACGCGACAGGAAGCGGGTGATGGAGAGGATCGTGGGGAGGTTGTGACGTTTTACGTTTTACGTTTTACGTTGGACGTTTTACGTTTTACGTTGGACGTTTTACGTTTTACGTTGGACGGTTTATGTTGGGCGATTTAAATCTTCTTTTTTATGGCTAAGGAATATAAATGGGGATATGTGGATGAGAGGGGGGAGATGAGGATTGAGCCGCGATATGATGATGCGTGGAATTTCCACGAGGAGCGGGCGGCGGTGAAAATAGAATGGGCCCGCGGATATATCGACCGGGAGGGTAACTACGTAGTGGAACCTAAATATCAGTATGCCGGTCCATTTCGCGATGGGAAAGCCCGCGTGATGCTCGACGACGTGTGGGAATACATCGACCGAGAGGGGAATCCTGCCGGGGAGGCTACTCCGGTCAAGATGGAGGATGACTCCGCAGGCGGAGACGCGGCGCTCACTCCTGCTGCGAAGGGAAAGAAATTCGGATATACGGACCGCGACGGGAATTGGGTGATAAAACCGCAGTTCGTGCAGGCGGGGCCTTTCTCGGATGGATTAGCCGCGGTATTGGTGGAAATAAAATACTAAAGTGGAACTAAAATACTAAAAAGGCGTGGAGGAGCTCTCCACGCCTTTTTGATTATAACGACTTCTAAAAAGTTACTCTATATACGCGGTGACGGGCGGGGACCGCCCTTTATTACTTAAGGATCTTGGTGATGGAGCCGTCGGCGTTGCGGACTATGTTGAGACCCTTCTGAAGGCCGGAGAGGGAACGGCCGTCGATGGAATAGATCGCGCCGGGAGCCTCAGCCGGAGTCAGGCGAAAAGTCTCCACTCCGCTGCCGTCGAGGGATATCAGATAGGTGACGTAGTAGGCGGGTTCTTCGGACGTTATGTCATAGTCCTTGCTGTAATACGCATAGCCTACGATATGCTGCCCGTCAGCGGAAATACCGGTAGGCACATTCTGGCCAAGCACATCAGCCTCACCGAGCATCTTACTGAACTCCGGGAATGCCTCGATATAGAGTTCTGCCTGCTCTTCTCCGGCCTTCCATATGAAGCAGCCAAAATTATATTCGGCAGCGGTCTCGCCAATGGTGCCGATGAAAGTTCCGTCGTCGGCAATAGAGCGCGGGAAGAGCCCTGCCTCAAACTGATCTATGACCTGAGGAGCGTCATAGATCTTTATCGATTTCTCCTGAATATCGTAGACCACCGGGACAATCCTGGTATAAGTATTGGTCTCATCGGCCACCGCACCGACGGTAGCGGCATAGCGGCCATTATTGCTCAGGCACGTATACGTACCTGAGAGTGCATAGAGGGGTTTCGACTCATCATATCGGTCTTCCTCCACACCCTTGACATACCGGATGGGGAAGAAATCGGCTTCATACTCTCCGGATGCGTTTCTCTTCCAGACTATAGGGAAAGTAAAGTTGCCGAGATGGCCCAAAATCACATTGCCGTCGCCGCTCACAAATTTGGCGGCGGAGAAACTATTGAGATAGGCTTTCAGACAGCCAAGCTCCTCATCGGAAGGAATCGGCAGATTGGCCCAGGGAGCGCCATCGACCGAGAAAGCGGCCACCGTGCTGAACGACTTCATAGTGAATGAACCGGCCATGACCGAACCATCGTTGGAAATACCTTCACCCTGGACATACCTCACACCCTCGGGAGCCGTGATATATGAAGGCTCTCCGGAAGCGAAAGAAAAGAGCACACCGTCTTCGTCGATGAATCCCACGCCTACACCGCGGTTGTCGACGGCACGGAGCTCAGAGCTGTCTTCGCCGTCGGCGTTCCACTTCACCTCACCTGTAAGGCAGTCGGCAACGAAAATGCCGCCGCCCTGCTGGATAGTGCCGCAAACGTAGCGGGCATCTGCCGATATGGCGAACCCCATAAGCATAGGTTCAGTCTGTCCGGGAATGCCATCTTCAGAACAACGGAAGATGTGAAGGCCCTCAGCCATCACCGGAGCGGCAAGGGCGAGAGCGATAGGAAAAGTAAATAATTTTTTCATAATGGAAAACTAAGCTCTAAGCATGAATCAGACGGCGGGCAAGAGCCATTAGGCCCGACGACATTGGAAACAGGTCAAATCAACAATGCAAAAGTAATAAAAAAAAATCGAATGAACCGCAAATTTCAATAAAAAAATCGGATTTTAACAAATTCTTCCGTTTTTATTTGCATATTCGGAATGATTTGGTTAATTTTGACGTGAATAACCAATACATTACCAACCACAAGATGAAGAAAGCATTACTATCAGCAGCAGCCGTAGCCGCCACGGTCATGACGGGGTGGGCAAACGAATACACATTCGTATTCGACGGCGAGAACGACTTAGGAGGCCTGACGCGTCAGACTTCGACCAAGGAGGCAGAACTGACCTTCACCGATAGCTTCAGCCTCTCGGAGGAAGGAATCGAGCTCTCAGTCAGGAAAGCATCGGGAGATGGCCCAGGGCTCGCACTCATCAATGCCGGAGGCTCCAACGCAGGCCTCTGCGTATACTCCACCTTCAGCAAGGGACTGACTCCTGAAATAGCACTGACAGCGCCGGGAGGCAAGATCACCTCGGTGAAACTCTCAATGTCGGGCTCCGGACTAAGTTCGCTCGACATCCCCTTCAACGGAGCCACAATCGAGGCAACAAACGAGAACTCCCTCTACAGCTGGACATGGAAAGACAGCGAAGGAGCCGAGAGCGTGAGCTGCTCATGGCTCAACACCTACTATCAGCGCTACATCCACAGCATCGAAGTGGTCTATACACCCGACCTCGGAGGCAAGCTTGAAAGCGGACTCTCCTTCCCCATGAAGGAATATGAAGCCATACTCGGCGAGAGCTTCCTCTCCCCTACCCTGAGCAACCCCAATAAGCTCAACGTAAGCTGGAGCAGCTCAAACGAAGCCGTAGCGACAGTCAGCGACAACGGAAAAGTGACACTCATCGGGCGAGGCAACGCCACAATCACGGCTACCACCGAAGGCAACGACGAATACGCGGCAGGCAACGCAAAATACGACCTCTGCGTGATTCCCTCAGCCTCCAACATAGCACAGCTCCTTGAATACGCTCCGGAAGTCTACGACCGCGTCAAGGTGAACTTCCCCGCGACAGTGAACTTCGCCAACGCCAGCATAGCCTTCGTAACCGATGCCGAAGGAAACGCCGCATGCTTCGACAACATCTCCAACCGCAACAGCACTTCCACTACAGTCACGACAGTCTACAGCACAGGCCAGGTGATACCGGCAGGGTGGATAGCCACAAACGCCACGATATATGAAAGCGTGATCTGGGAAGGGAAGCCCGAAAAAGTCACCGAAACAGTGGATGTGACCTATCCTGAAGTCAGCTCCGTGACACCGGCGGATGCCGACAGGGTAGTAATCCTCAAGAACGTAACCTTCGAGACACGCACCGCCGAAGGCACCACCAAGGCCTACGGCACCACTCCGGACGGGACACGCTACGAATTCCAGGATACGTATGAGATAGCAGGTAAGGAACCCGGCACGTACGACGTAACCTGCGTAGTGAGATATTCCAAACGAGGCAGCAGTGAATACTTCTACCTCTCGCCCATTTCATACAGCGAAAGCTCGGTAGAGACTCCGCAGTTCCCCGAATCGTTTGACATCAGCGTAAGCTTCGAAGGCGCAGAAGTGACCCAGGGAGAGCAATGGAGCGTCTACACCGTAAGCATAAGCGGAACCGCACCCGAAGACACCTATACAGTGACCCTCGCGGTGCCGGAGGGATGGGATGGCTTCATCGGCATGACCGACATCGATATGGAATCGGAAGCCGAGCCCGCGATGAGCAAGGTGCAGACACCTGAATGGCTGCCCGTAGACTATATGCTTGAAAACGGCATGAAGAAGGGCAACACCCTTACATTCCCGGCCGACGGCCAGGAGCATATGGGATTCCTCTATCTCTGCAAGGGAGACCAGGTAGACGTGGCCAATGTGGTGCAGATCGAGACTACTGTAGAGAAGGAAGTGAGCGGTGTCGAGAGCATCGAAGCCAAAGAAAACGCGGAATACTACGACCTCAACGGCTTGCGCCGGAGGGCACCCGGCAAGGGAATCCATATTAAGGTAAGCAACGGAAAGGCAGTAATCGAGCGTTGACGCATGAAAAAAAGGGAGTGTCCTGGCGGGCACTCCTTTATTTTTGTATGGAATCGTGATATCACTCGCCTCTGATGGCGGCGATTATTGCCTTGAGCTCTTCGATCTGAACCTTGAGGTCTTTGATCTCATCCTGAAGCGCTTCGATGCTCTCTTCGTTTACGCGGACAACGGCGGAAATGTGGTTGAGGTTTTCGATCTGGCCTTCTACATTCTCGAACTTAGCATTCATCTCGGCGAAGGAGTTGTCGAGGTTCTCACCGAGGTTAGCGAAATCGGCGTTCACCTTCTCGATAGCCTCCTCGTTGGCGCGGACTACAGCAGAAACCTGGTTGAGGTTTTCGAGCTGACCTTCCACTTCACCAAACTTAGCATTCATCTCAGCGAAGGAGTTGTCGAGGTTCTCACCGAGGTTAGCGAAATCTGCATTCACTTTCTCGATAGCCTCCTCGTTGGCGCGGACTACAGCAGAAACCTGGTTGAGGTTTT
>CAMWMK010000089.1 GCA_947175295.1 uncultured Porphyromonadaceae bacterium | reverse complement strand
ACACCGACCAGTTCCCCATCGACAACTACGAGCTCACCCAGGCCATGATGCAGATCATCCGCAACGGTGGTCTCGGCAACGGCGGTACCAACTTCGACGCTAAGACACGCCGCAACTCCACCGACCTCGAGGATATCTTCATCGCACACATCGCAGGCATGGACGCAATGGCACGCGCTCTCGAATGCGCAGCCAACGTGCTTGAGAAGTCGCCCTACAAGCAGATGCTCGCCGACCGCTACGCTTCTTTTGACAGCGGCAAGGGCAAGGAATTCGAGGAAGGCAAGCTCAGCCTCGAGCAGCTCGCAGAGTACGGCCGCGAAGTCAATGAGCCCGCTCAGACTTCAGGCAAGCAGGAGCTCTACGAAGCCATCATCAACATGTATGCCTAAATATTAAATCAAAGACCGACCGCCGTATGGACGCACAACGCGCCCATACGGCAGACACATCACCAATAAATCGCTTGGGAAGGCAGCAAGCTGTCTTCCCAAGTCAGTTTACAGCCTTTCCATATTCCACTCCTTTTCTCCTTTTCCCTTATCTTTTACCTTAAATCACCTACCTTCCCTTACATCTATCATGAAGACATCAAGACGTATCTTCCTTACCCTTACCGTAGCTTATGCTGCAGCCTCATCAGGCGGACTGCCCGTGATGGCCAACAGACCTGACGGAAACCTCTGGCTTCCGACATCGGATGGTGGCTGCACAGTAGTGTATAAGGGCAAAGCCCCCAATGCGGTCAAGGCATCTGAAATCCTGTCGAGGCATGCTCCCGACGGCTACTTCAAGACAATAAAGCTTGAAGAGAAAAAAACAAAGGGCCTCCCCTCGGGCGGATATGCCGTCAAAGTCGACAGCACATCGAAAACCATCTCCATCGTATCACCTACCGGAGAAGGACTGCTCTATGGCGCGCTATCACTTTACCGACCGGCAAACTGCAAAGAGCATACCGACTATCCACGCCATGCGCTGAGAATCCTCAACCATTGGGACAACCTTGACGGCACCATAGAAAGAGGATATGCCGGAAAAAGCATCTGGAACTGGGACACTCCACTGACCGACGAACAGATCTCGCTCTACGAGAAATATGCACTGGCCAACGCCATGGCCGGAATCAACGGCACGGTGCTCAACAACGTCAACGCCTCACCGAACATGCTGACCACTAAAATACTCAACAGAGTAGCGGAAATAGCCGACATACTCCGTCCGTATGGAATAAAGGTGTATCTTTCCGTCAATTTCGCGTCGCCGAGCGCGATCGGAGGGCTTGACTCCGCCGACCCGCTACGGAAAGACGTGGCGGAATGGTGGAACGGCAAAGCCAAGGAAATTTATAAGCTCATTCCAGACTTCGGGGGGGTTCTCGTGAAAGCCAACAGCGAGGGACAACCCGGGCCTTGCGATTTCGGCCGAACGCATGCCGACGGAGCAAACATGCTCGCCAAAGCACTACGACCCTTCGGAGGCCTGGTGATGTGGCGCGCGTTTGTCTACTCACCCTCCGACCCAGACCGTGCGAAACAGGCCTACGTGGAGTTTAATCCCCTTGACGGAAAGTTTGACGAAAACGTAATGGTGCAGGTGAAAAACGGTCCGGTGGATTTTCAGCCCCGCGAACCGTACAGCCCTCTCTTCGCCGGAATGCCCGGCACTCCGCTTATAGCGGAACTTCAGATCACTCAGGAATACCTCGGCCATGCCAACCATCTCGCATATCTTGCCCCGATGTGGAAGGAATTCTTTGAGGAAGCACCCTCAGACAACATCAAAGGAGTGGCCGGAGTAGCCAACATAGGAAATGACGAGAACATGACGGGGCATCCCCTTGCGCAGGCCAACTGGTATGCCTTCGGACGCCTTGCATGGAACCCGGAACTGTCTCCCGATGAAATCACAGAGGAATGGGCAGGGATGACTCCATGGCTCGACATAGACCAAGACCATATCGGAGACTTCAAGAAGATGATGGGGGAAAGCCGCGAACACGTGGTAGACTACATGATGCCGATGGGGCTTCACCATCTCTTCGCATTCGGACACCACTACGGACCGCAACCATGGTGCGATCCGGAAGGAGCACGACCCGACTGGCTTCCCAAATACTATCACCGGGCCGACAAAGACGGCATAGGCTTCGACCGCACAGCCGCAACAGGAAGCGGCGCCACAGCGCAGTATCCCTCACCCCTCTGCGCTACACTTGAAGATGCGGACACATGTCCGGAAAAATATCTCCTTTGGTTTCACCATCTCGATTGGGATCATGAGCTCGCGAACGGCGAGACCGTATGGGACGCACTCAACCGCCACTACGACAGCGGAGTGGAAGGAGTAGCCGACATGCGCTGGATATGGAAAGACCTATCGGAGAACGTAGACCCTGAAATCCACAAGGATATTGAAAACCGGCTTCTTACCCAACACAAGGACGCCATCTGGTGGCGCGACGCATGCCTTGAATATTTCGGTGAAAAAGCCGGAAAGAAGCCTACCGGCCTCTCCATGCACACCCTTGAGGAAATGATGCCGGTGGAACTCGGCATAGACAATTATACTAATCCCTCACCTGAACTGCTTGACGGAAAACGATGAAAAGAATCAGACAGATGAATCGAATCTTCAGAGGGTTCCTTATAGGAACATGGCTTCTGGGTTCGACCTTCAACCTGACGGGCACGGAACCGAGGGTGCCGGATTATCTTATTCTCGGAGGCGAATTAGGAAATTCCTCCGCCTCATCGGCAGAAGACATACGAACCATATTTCCGCAGCTGAAGGAAATGGGCCTCAACACAGTGCTCATGCCGGTGTATTGGGAGCTCATGGAACCTGTAGAAGGGAAATATGACTTCTCCCTTCTCGACGAAGCCCTCTCTACCGCACGCAGCAATAACCTAAGACTCGTCTTGCTTTGGTTCGGGGCATGGAAAAACTCGATGAGCTGTTATGCTCCAGGATGGGTGAAGACCGACACAAGGAGGTTTCCGAGGGCCGTCACCGAGCAGGGGAAACCGCTTGAAATACTGAGTGCCTTCAGCAAAGAAGTCGTCGATGCCGACCTAAAGGCCTTCAACGCCATGCTCGAACATCTGAAAGCGGCAGACAAAGACAATACAGTCGCCATGATACAGATCGAGAACGAAATCGGCATGCTTGAGTCGCCCCGCGATCACTCCAGACTTGCCGACAAGGAATATGCCAAAGGTGTTCCGGCGGAACTGGCATCAACAATCGGCGTAAAGCCCGGCGCTTCGTGGCAAGAGACTGCTGACGACGCGGACTATGCCGACGAGATATTCATGGCATGGAACTATGCCCGCTACGTGGAGCACCTTGCAAAATCGGCGAAGGAAAGGCTTCCAGGCGTTCCGCTCTATGTCAACGCTGCTCTCGACAGCCGAGGCCGGCGACCGGGACAGTATCCTTCGGCAGGCCCTATAGCCCGCCTCGGCGACATATGGAAAGCGGGAGCTCCCTCGATCGACTTCATTTCGCCCGATCTCTACGACCCTCCATTCGCTCCATGGTTCAAGCAGTTTGACTTCGAGGGCAACCCACTTTTCATTCCGGAGATACGCCGCTCCTCCGACAGCGGCACCCATGCCTTCTATGCCATAGGAGAACACAATGCCATAGGATTCAGTCCGTTCTCGATCGAGAACGCATCTAAGGAAGAAGCCGCCCGACTTAAAGAAGCCTATACCCTTCTGAAAAAACTCGAGCCATACTGCAACGGCCGGTATGAAAGCTACGGACTTCTGTTTGACGGTGAAAACCAAAAAACACCGCGCACGGAAGAAAGCGACGGCCTTAAGACAATCTCCTCCCACTTCTTCACTTTGCCCTGGGACAGCCGGGCGACGGACGGAAGTCCCTGGCCCGACGGCGGCGGAATGGTGGTGAAGCTTGGCAAAGACAACTACCTCATAGCCGGAAGAGGAATCGTAGTGAAATGGGAAGCCGCCGATGAGAAGGCTGAAGAAAAGAAACTCGGCGAAGACGGATTCCTGCTCACAGGCGACAACGCTGACACCTCAGCATGGAACGGAAAGGAGAGAATCGGCATACTAAGCTGCGACGAGGTGGATTTCGAGCCGGACGGAACCATGCGGGTGATCAGAAGGCTAAACGGCGACGAGACCCATCAGGGGCGCCACGTAAGGATAGGCGTCGACGGCTACAAGGCGCTCCACGTGAGGCTTTACAGATATTGACCATGATAAATACTAAAACAAGAAAACGACAAGACAATGATTAAGAAAAAGCATATGTTTCTGACAGCGGCAGCGCTAATTGCATTCTCAGCCAGCGCGGAGGTGAAGCCTGCCAGGCTGCTTCAGGACGGGATGGTGGTGGAATGGACAAAACCCCTCACTTTATGGGGCACCGCGGATCCGAATGAGAGATTCGAAATCAAAATCAACGGAGCGAGGAAATCGCGCGTACAGGCCGACAGCGAAGGGAAATGGGCAGTCAAGCTCCCGGCCCTCAAGCCCGGAGGGCCTTACACAATCCAGATAGCCGACAAGACCCTGAAAGACGTATTGAGCGGCGATGTAGTGCTTTGCTCCGGACAGAGCAACATGGAGCTCTACGTATATCGTGTAGAGGATATGTATGGCAACCTCATATCGCAATACAGCAACGATCAGGTGCGTCAGTTCATAGCGCCTAAAGACATCAACTTCGACGGGCCGGCCGACGACCTCAGCGGAGGCACATGGGAAAAGACCTCCCCATCGCGGAGCCGCAACTTCTCTGCCTTGGGATATTTCCTTGCCATGGAGATGAACAGGCAGACCGGCCGCCCCGTAGGCATCATCAACTGCAGCTGGGGCGGAACTCCCATAGAAGCATGGATGAGCGAGAAATCACTCGCCGCCTATCCCCGCCAGACAGCACGCCTTGCAATCGACCGCGACCACGGCTACCGCGACCGCGTGACGGCTGCTGAACGGGAAAAGCAAGGCCGATGGAACGCCGCCCTGTGGGCAGGCGACCCCGGACGCAAGGAGCACTGGGAGGCTGCGACAACCGATGTGTCGAACTGGCAGGATGTGGATATAATCAAAGACCGCAGCTGGACCACCGACGGCTACAATCCCATAGGAGGCAGCCATTGGTTTGTAAGGAAAATCAATGTCCCCGCCGAACTTGCCTCCCAGCCGGCCACACTGAGGATGGGTGTGCTCGTGGATGCCGATTCCACCTATGTCAACGGCGAATTCGTAGGCACTGTATCTTACTGCTATCCTCCGCGTAAATACAAGCTCAGGGAAGGGCTCCTGAAGCCGGGCGAGAATACCGTGACGGTCCGTCTCGTCACCAACGGCGGCCGAGGAGAGTTCATTCCTGAAAAGCCCTACAAGATAGTTTTCGGCAACGGCGAGGAGCTCTCTCTCGAAGGAGACTGGAAATATCACAGAGGAATGCAGATGCCTGCCGCTCCCGGAAGCACCTTCTGGTGCTACTCCCCTACGGTGCTCTACAACTCCATGATAGCGCCCACCAACAGATACCCGGTAGGCAACGTGGTATGGTATCAGGGAGAGAGCAATGTCAGCACCCGCAACGAATACGGCCCACTGCTTGAGAAGATGATAGGGCTATGGAGAACCGACCGCAGCGACAACACCCTTCCCTTCTACGTGGTGGAACTCGCCAACTACCTTCCCGAATCCGACAAAGGAGGACGGGCGGCCTGGGCCGAGATGAGGAACATACAGAAGGAGACATGCGAAAAGACTTCGAACTGCGAGCTTGTGGAGAACTATGACCTGGGCGAATGGAACGACATCCATCCTCTTGACAAGAAAACACTTGCGGAAAGAATTGCGGCCAAGATGAACCTGACGGGTAAAAAAAGCTCAAAAAAAAATAAAAGATAGGATAGGAGTTTAACAACTTTTTATTAATTTTGCACCGTGAATCCGGTGGGGAGAGCCTCACGCCCTCCCCGCCGGATTCGGTTAATACAGGTAATAAGCTAAACTTGACAATCTTATGGGAGGTTTTTTTGGCGCAGCCTTAAAACGCAAGTGTGTCAACGATATTTTCTATGGCGTTGACTATAACTCACATCTCGGCACACGCCGCGGCGGCATGGTGACCTATGATCCGGAAGAAAGACGGTTCTGCAGATCGATCCACTCGCTCGAGAGCTCGTATTTCCGCACTAAGTTCGAATCAGAGTTGCACAAATACAAGGGCAACATGGGCATCGGAGTCATCAGCGACACCGATCCGCAACCAATCACCATCAACTCGCATCTCGGACGCTACGCCATCGTGACAGTAGCGAAAATCGACAATCTCGACGAGCTTGAAAAGGAGCTTCTCGACGAAGGAGCCCATTTCGCCGAGCTGAGTTCCGGAGTCACCAACCCCACAGAACTCGTGGCCCTGCTCATCAATCAGGGTAAGACATTCGTGGAAGGTATCGAAAACGTCTACAACAAAGTGAAGGGGTCATGCTCCATGCTCATCCTTACCGAAGACTCGGTGATCGTAGGCCGCGACAAACTCGGACGCACATCCATCGTAATCGGCGAAAAGGAAGACGGCTATGCCGTAAGCAGCGAATCAACCTCCTTCCCCAACCTCGACTACCGCCTGCTGCGCGATGTAGGGCCCGGCGAGATAGTGGAACTCAAGCCCGACGGAATCCGCCAGCTCCGCCAGCCCAACAAGGAGATGCAGATATGCGCCTTCATGTGGGTATACTACGGATTCCCCACCTCTACATATGAAAACCGCAATGTGGAGGAAGTGCGCTTCAAATCAGGCTACGCGCTCGGCCAGCAGGACTCCGAGACTGAAGTGGACTGCGTGGCAGGCATTCCGGATTCCGGTGTAGGCATGGCGCTCGGATACGCCGCCGGCCATGGCACTCCCTACCAACGATGCATCTCCAAATACACGCCTACATGGCCCCGAAGCTTCACACCTTCCGACCAGTCGATGCGCTCATTCATCGCCAAGATGAAGCTCGTGCCCAACGAGGCAATGCTCAAGGGCAAGCGCGCCCTCTTCTGCGACGACTCGATCGTACGCGGCACGCAGCTCAACGACAATGTAAAGGTGCTCTACGACTGCGGAGCGAAGGAAGTGCACATGCGCATAGCGTGCCCGCCGCTCATCTACGGATGCCGCTATCTCAACTTCACATCTTCCAAATCGGAAATGGAACTCCTCACCCGCCGCATCATCGGCGAACTCGAAGGCGACCCCAACGCCCATCTCGACGAGTATGCCAAGACAGGAAGCTGCCGCTACTGCAAGATGGTAGAAAAGATGCGTGAACTCTACGGACTGACTTCGCTCAAGTTCAACACCCTCGAAAACCTCATCGAGGCCATCGGTCTCCCGAAAGACCAGGTGTGTACCCACTGCTTCGACGGCACTTCCCACTTCTGATGCCTGCCTCCTCTCGATAAGGCTTGCAGACTCACATTTCAACGCATAGGAAAGGGCTTGATTCCTCGGAATCGAGCCCTTTTTCCGTCTCAACCGGGAAGAAAAGTGAAAACTTACTTAAAAATGATAAAAAATTGGCCATAGGCTTTGATAATCCGAAAAAAAGAACTAAATTTGCGAAAAACAAAACATAGACATTATTAGTAACGATATTTTTGAACTGACCAAAGGATATGATTGAAACCCTGACTTCGCTTGACCAGCAGATACTGCTGTTTTTCAACGGCCATCATACAGCCTTCTTAGACGAGGCTATGTCGCTCATCACGGGAAAATGGATATGGATACCGTTCTATCTCATTCTCATCGACATGCTCTTCAAGAAACTCGGCCCGAAATACGCCGCCCTCACCCTGGCAGCCGTAGTGGTGGCCATCGTAATGACCGACCAGATATGCGCCAGTGTGATTCGCCCATATATCGGACGCCTTCGTCCGTGCAATCCCGACAACCCCATATTCTCGGCCATAACGCTCGTGAAAGGCATACAGCCCGGAGGCTACAGCTGGCCCTCCTGCCATGCGGCCAACACCTTCGCGCTCGCCACTCTGCTTTCTTGCGTGATGCGCTCGAGGAAATTTACGGCCATGATCTTCATATGGGCCACAGTAGTGAGCATCTCAAGGCTTTACTGCGGCGTCCACTACCCTACCGACATACTGTGCGGAGCTGCCTTCGGCAGCGTCTTCGGCTATCTCTCGCTTGAAGCGGTAAGCCGTCTCTACTCGGGTATACCCAGAATGTATCTGGCAATCCGCCGTCCTAACGCAGCATAACGACAACACATGAAGATACTTCATAAAATAGCAGGGGCCTTTGCCCTACTATGCGTCTCATCCGGCCTTTCAGCACAAAGGCCGGATCTTTATTGGAGCGTAGATATGTCGGCCGTCTTCGACAACCGCGAGGGAGACACCGAGTATGCCGCCGCCAAGACCTTTTTCCAGACCCAGCTCGCTCCGGAGATCGGGATAAGCCTTTCAGAAGACCGCCACCGCATCGCTGCGGGAGTGGTCTGGACGCAACCCATAGGCTGCGAATGGGAAGGACACCGCCTGTCGCCTACCGTCTACTACCGCTATCAGAACAAGGGATTGCGGTTTGCCATGGGTATGTTCGGCCGCGACCAACTGTATGCCGAGATGCCGAACTATATCTGGAACGACTCAGTGAAATATACCCAGCGCAACATACGCGGAGCCCTCATCGCCTACCGCAACGACAAGGGATATTTCCAGGCATTCCTCGACTGGCGCGGGATGCAGACCGAAACCCAGCGGGAAGCCTTCAACATCATAGCAAGCGGAGAGCGACGCCATGCAGGCGGACGCTTCCTTTGGGGCGGACTGGCAATGATGAACCATCTCGCTCTCGACAAATCGGGGCGCCCGGACCAGCATGTCATCGACAATCTGCTCTATAATCCCTATGTAGGCGTTGATTTCGAAAGGATAGCTCCGGGGCTTCCGCTCGATTCCTGCTCGCTGAGGGTAGGCGCGCTCGGAGCCCTGACACGCGACCGAGGCGACGGCGACTGGCTCACACCTGTCGGAGTCTGGGCCGACCTCGACATCGGCTGGAGGTTTCTTGAACTGAAAAACACCTTCTATGCCGGAGGAAAGCTCTATCCGCTCTATGGCAGATACAACTTCATCCTCGAGCAAGGGGAACCCTACTACGCGGCGTCGCTCTACAACCGGACTTCCCTCGGCGTGGTGTTCCTTAAAAGGAAGTTCATGACACTTAAGGCCTCGCTCGATTTCAACATAGCCCCTTCCCACTTCAACTTCTATCAGAGGGTGATGCTCTCTTTCGCCATATAAACGTCATTTATATGGCGTTTTATTTGCATATGAGCGAAATTTTGACTATATTTGCATTTCATAAAGAAATAACCTATCTAAGAATCAATCTAAACACATGAAAGTTCTTAACAGACAGACCGCGCCCAAGGCTACGGCGCCCGAAAGAATAATTCAGTTTGGCGAAGGCAACTTCCTTCGCGCCTTCGTAGACTGGATCGTAAAGAACATGAACGACGCTACAGACTTCAACGCATCCGTAGTAGTGCTTCAGGGCACTCCCGACGACTTCGCGATGAAGCTACTCTCCGCTCAGGACTATATGTATACCGTCAACCTTCAGGGGCGCCTCAACGGCGAGATCGTAAACTCCTACAAGAGAGTAGACGTGATCAGCCGCGGCCTCAACCAGTGGGCGCAGCACGACGCCGTGCTCGGCCTCGCAGTGCAGCCCGAGATCAGATTCGTGATCTCCAACACCACAGAGGCAGGCATCGCGTTCGATCCCGAATGCAGGCTCCACGACGCTCCCCCGGCATCCTACCCCGCGAAACTGACCCAGATACTCTATACGCGTTATAAGGCTTTCAACGGCGACCCCAAGAAGGGCCTCATCATCATGCCCTGCGAGCTTATCTTCGAAAACGGCCATCACCTCAAGAAATTCATCAACGACTATATCGACCTCTGGAAAGAGGAACTTGGCGAAGACTATGAGGGATTCAAGAGCTGGTTTAACACCTACAACTACGTATGCGCTACGCTCGTAGACCGCATCGTCCCGGGCTTCCCCCGCAAGGAGATCGCCAACATCCAGAACGAACTCGGATACAAGGACAACGTAGTGGTGCAGGGCGAGGCTTTCCACGTATGGGTGATAGAGCGCCCCGAAAACATGAGCATCGAAGAGCTCAAGGCCGAATTCCCGGCAGAGAAGGCAGGACTCAATGTGATCATCACCGACTCCGAGGCCCCCTACCATGAGCGCAAAGTGACGCTGCTCAACGGCCCCCACACCGTGCTCTCACCCGTCAGCTACCTGAGCGGCGTAGACATCGTACGCGATGCCTGCAACCATCCGGTCATCGGCAAGTTTATCCACAAAGTGCAGTTTGACGAACTCATGCAGACCCTCAACCTGCCTATGGACGAACTCCAGGCCTATGGCGAAAGCGTGCTCGAACGCTTCAACAATCCTTTCGTAGACCATCAGGTCACTTCCATCATGCTCAATTCCTTCCCCAAATACCAGACGCGCGACCTTCCCGGCGTGAAGACCTATCTCGAGCGTAAGGGTGAGCTCCCGAAGGGCCTCGTGCTCGGCCTCGCCGCCATCATCACCTATTACAAGGGAGGCAAACGCGAAGACGGCGCACCCATCCAGCCGAAAGACGACCAGAAGATCATGGATCTGCTGACCGAACTCTGGGCTACCGGCGACACCCGCAAGGTGGCCGAAGGCGTGCTCGCAGCCGACGAACTCATCTGGAAGGAACACGGAAACCTCAATGAGATTCCCGGCCTTACCGACCTCGTGGTGGAATACCTCGACAGCATCCGCGACAAGGGCATGCTCGCTACAGTAGAGGGCATACTCTGATCTTGACCGTATAATATGCCCGGGAGGACCGTTCCGCCCGGGCATGCAAGTATCTTCCTGCTGCCCGACAATGAGCGGCAGAAAAAAAATCCAAGCTGATTGCATATGAAAGAATATATTAAGATCAATCCGGCCGACAACGTGGCGGTAGCCATCTCCGCCCTGCAGAAGGGTTCGGACGTGAATGTGGAGGGAGAAGCCTTCACTCTCATTTCCGACATACCGGCCGGACATAAATTCGCGCTCGCAGACATCAAGGAGGGAGAAAACGTGATCAAATACGGCTTCCCCATCGGCCATGCGAAGCACGACATAGCCCGAGGCTCCTTTCTCGACGACCACGACATCAAGACCAACCTTGAAGGGCAGCTCGACTACTCCGGAGTAAAACGCACTCCGGTGGAAAAGACAGTCTGCGAAGGAGGGGAACGCACGTTTGAAGGTTATCTTCGTCCCGACGGCCAGGCAGGTGTCCGCAACGAAATCTGGGTGATTCCCACTGTAGGTTGCGTCAACGGAATCGCGAAGCAGATAGTGGATAAGCTCAACGCCGAGACAGGCGCCGAAGGCGTCGACGGCATTTTCTCCTTCCCCCACAACTACGGATGCTCGCAGCTCGGCGATGACCATGAGAACACGAAGAAGATACTCCGCGACATGGTGCTCCATCCCAACGCCGGCGGCATACTGGTGGTAGGCCTCGGCTGCGAGAACAACCAGCCAAAGGTGTTCGAGGAGTTCTGCGGCGACTATAATAAAGACCGCGTGAAATTCATGGTCTGTCAGGAAGTGGAGGGCGACGAAGTGGAATACGGACTCAATATCCTCCGCGACCTCTACAATAAGGCGAAGGAAGACAAGCGCATCACCCTCCCCGCGTCAAAGCTGAAGATCGGCCTTAAGTGTGGCGGCAGCGACGGCTTCTCGGGCATCACCGCCAATCCCCTGCTCGGGGAATTCTCGGACTTCCTCTGCGACTGCCAGGGGGGCACCACAGTGCTCACGGAGGTGCCTGAGATGTTCGGCGCCGAGACCATCCTCATGCAGCGCTGCGCCGACGACAAGCTTCTCGGAGAGACCGTAACGCTCATCAACGACTTCAAGGAGTATTTCCTCAGCCATGGCGAACCCGTAGGCGAGAATCCCTCCCCGGGCAACAAGGCAGGCGGCATCTCCACCCTTGAGGAGAAAGCCCTCGGCTGCACCCAGAAGAGCGGCAAGAGCGAGGTGAAGGGCGTGCTCGCCTATGGCGAGAGAATCCACAACCATGGACTCAACCTCCTTTCCGCCCCGGGCAACGACCTCGTGGCCTCGACAGCCCTTGCGGCGTCCGGATGCCAGATAGTGCTCTTCACGACAGGACGAGGCACCCCCTTCGGCACATTCGTGCCTACGGCCAAGATATCGACCAACAGCAACCTCGCACGGCGCAAACCCGACTGGATCGACTTCAACGCCGGAGTGCTGGTGGAAGACGCCGACATGAAGGATGTAGCGAAGGCGTTTGCCGACTTCGTGCTCGACGTGGCAAGCGGCCGCAAGGTGCATTCCGAAAAGGCCGGTATCCATGAGATCGCCATCTTCAAGAACGGAGTCACCCTCTAAATGCACAGAGGAATAATACCATAATATCAAGAATAGAAATAAACAAATAAAACTGCATATGAAACCCTTCATGGACGAAAACTTTCTGCTGCAGAACGAGACTGCGCAGAAGCTCTACCACGAGCACGCGGCTAAGATGCCGATCATTGACTATCACTGCCATCTGATTCCGAAGATGGTGGCCGACGATCACAGGTTTAATTCGATTACTGAGCTTTGGCTCGGCGGCGACCACTACAAATGGCGCGCCATGCGCAGTAACGGAGTAGACGAACGCTTCTGCACAGGCAAAGACACGTCTGACTGGGAGAAATTCGAGAAATGGGCCGAGACAGTGCCTTACACTTTCCGCAACCCCCTCTACCACTGGACGCACCTTGAGCTCAAGACAGCCTTCGGCATCGACAAGCTCCTCAATCCGGAGACAGCCAAGGAGATATTCGACGAGTGCAACGACAAACTGCGCAACGATCCCAACATGACCGCACGCGGACTCATGCGCCGCTACAACGTGGAGACTGTCTGCACCACCGACGACCCCGCCGACTCTCTTGAATACCACAAGCAGGTGAAGGATTCCGGCTTCGAGGTGAAGATGCTCCCGACATGGCGCCCCGACAAGGCCATGGCCGTAGACAAACCCGAAGAATACCGCGAATACATCGCCAAACTCGGCGAAGCCGCCGGCGTTGAGATCCGCACATTCAGCGATCTCGTAGATGCGCTTCAGAAGCGCCACGACTTCTTCGAGGAAATGGGCTGCCGCCTTTCAGACCACGGCATCGAGGAATTCTATGCCGAAGACTACACGCAGCCGGAGATCGACGCAATGTTCACTAAGGTAATGGACGGAGGTTCGCTCACTCCCGAGGAAGTGGAGAAATTCAAGAGCGCCATGATGATCGTATTCGGAGAGATGGACTACGACAGCGGCTGGACACAGCAGTTCCACTACGGAGCCATCCGCGACAACAACTCCAAGATGTTCAAGCTCCTCGGCCCCGACACAGGCTTCGACTCCATCGGCGAGTTCAACACCGCCAAGAAGTGTGCGAAATATCTCG
>CAMWMK010000088.1 GCA_947175295.1 uncultured Porphyromonadaceae bacterium | reverse complement strand
CAACAATCACTAATCATATAATCATAATTCACACATGAAAAAGAATTATTTCTTTTTAGCCGCAGCATCAGCCATGGTGCTCGCTTCCTGCTCAAATGAGGCGGAAGCCCCGAAGGCTCCGGAGGACCAAGCTAATGATGATGTCCTCACTCTCACTACCCTTACCCCCTCTTCTCAGGCAAGCCGTATCCATGAAGTTGCCACTACTCGTGGTGAAAAGTCAGAAAGACTTGAACTCCAGTATACTATTGATCCTGTAAATGAATCGAGTTCTAACATTTGGTCTGTTACCGGCATTGCTTTCGGTAATAACGGTGTCTACGTTTCATGGCATTCAGACCGTCAGGCTTCAGATCCCGCATTTAAGTGGGGTGGAGCTCTTGATGTCATCGCATACAATGCCGGTGGCGTTCCGACATTTTCAACAACTTATATCAGTGATGAGGCTAAGTTCAACAGCGTCATCTCCGCAAACAATGCGTTCTACCTTGCTCTCACCGACCGCATGAAAGGTGGTGCTGTAGCACGTGTTAAATACGGTGAGACCACAGCTATCGTTCGTCAGCTACATGGTTCTTCCGCTAATTCCCTTTCCTTCAGGGATGGCCGCATATACGCTGCTACAGGCTATGAAAACGGCGGTATCTTCTCAATCAGTGCTGATTTCGTAGGTGCGAATGAAGGCAAAGCTCATGTAGATACCATTGTAAAGAAAACCGGATGCAAGTTCATAGCAGGTGACTATGTGCTCCGTACCGATGCTGATGCAGCTTATATTGTTTCTCTTGATGGATCAGAGGAATGGAATATTGGTGCTCCTCTTAAGTCCGAGGAAAAATCAGCCGAGGAGTTTCGCAATGATGGCATAAAGGATGTATGGCAGACTATAGATGGAACTTCTGCTACCTATTATGGCAAGCACACCATGGCTGTGGATGGTGACTACATCTACGTTGCCGGAGGTAAGGCCAAAAGTGGATCTAAAGATGGTCTTCGCGTCTACAACAAGGATACCAAAGAGCAGGTATGGGGCAATGCTACCAATACTACAGCTGTTTGTGTATCCGGTGATTATGTGTACGCTGCTACAGGTGCCGGACTTCGCGTCTACAAGAAGTTTGACGGTAAGAATCTCGAACTCTATGCTTTCGAGACCACTCCTGAGGTTGATAACGATGGCAATGTTATCACTGATGAGGAAGGCAATGTGAACTATGTTGCCGGTACAGATGGTCATTCATGCAATTTCGTAGCAGTTGAAGGTGAGTATATTTATGTAGCATACGGTCAGACCGGTGTACGTATATTCAAACTCAACCACAACGCTCCCGCCAATGAAGAAACTCCCGAAGAGTAATCTTTCATTAATATCACAATAACACAAAGAGGCGTGTCATTTTGACACGCCTCTTTGTGTTATTGTGTATAGTTTTATACGCTTCCGGTTATGCCAGGCAGGCGTCGAGGGCGGCGGTGATGGCGGCGCGGTCCATGCCCCGGCCGATGAAGACAAGCTTGTCCATGCGGTCGCCATATTCGTCGTCCCAGTCGCGGAGCAGACCTGGCTCCGTGGCGAAGAATCGCTGCAGCTCGTCTTCCGGTGCCGTCGCAAACCATTGTCCGCATTCCGTCAGCCGCTTCTGCACTCCGGCCTGTTCAAACAGATAACTCATGTCGCGGTTGTCGCTGAAGTAGCAGAGGCCCTTGCAGCGGATTACGCTCTTCGGCCACTGTTTGTCGCAGAAATAGTCGAACTTGTTGAGGTCAAACGGTCTCCTCCTATAATATACAAAGGTAGAGATGCCGTATTCCTCCGCTTCCCCTTCGCCATGATGATGATGGTGGTGGTGATGATGGTCATGGTCATCATGGTGGTGGTCGTGATCATGATGATGGTCATGCTCATGCTCATGTTCATGTTCGTGCTCGTGATGGTGGTGATGCTCATGCTCATGCTCATGCTCTTCGGCTTCGATCTCTTCGAGGGGTTTCTCGATCTCGCGGATCCATGTGGCGGATGTAGCCACCTTGCCGAAGTCAAACATATGCGTGTCGAGCAGTTCGCTGAAATCCACATCGCAGAAGTCGCACTCGATGATCTTGGCTGAGGGATTGAGGGCGTGGATGGCCTCGCGGATCATATCGGCGTCTTCCTTGGATACTTCCGAGATCTTGTTGAGCAGCACGATGTTGCAGAACTCTATCTGCTGCACTACGAGATTTTCCAGGTCTTCCTCGCCGTATTCCTTCACGGTAAGTGACTTGCCGCTGCCAAACTCGCTCTGCAGGCGAAGGGCGTCTACCACCGTCACTATGCAGTCGAGCACCGGAATGCCGTTGCGCGTCACGGCCGGGGCCATATTGGGAATCGACGCGATGGTCTGGGCGATCGGTTCGGGCTCGCAGATGCCGCTGGCCTCGATCACGATGTAGTCGAAGCGGTCGCCTTCCATAAGGTCTACAAGCTGATTTACGAGGTCCATCTGCAGCGTGCAGCAGATGCAGCCGTTCTGAAGCGCTACGAGTGAGTCGTCGCTCTGCCCGATGAGGCCATCCTTCGCGATGAGGTCGGCATCTATATTGACCTCGCCGATATCGTTGACTATCACCGCGAAGCGTATCCCCTTGCGGTTGTTGAGGATCTTATTGAGCAGCGTGGTCTTGCCGCTGCCGAGATAGCCGGTGATCAGAAGCACCGGCACTGTCTTCTTCTTTTCCATAGTGTGTCAGTTATAAGGCAAAACCGGCCTATTCCAATGAGGATCAGGCCGGATAAGTTGAATCATTCTGAGCGATAAACGGGGCTCGAACCCGCGACCCTCAGCTTGGGAAGCTGATGCTCTACCAACTGAGCTACTATCGCATGCGTCTTTCTTTTACACTGCAAATTTAATCAATTTTTTTCACCCCACCAAATTTCCGCGCATATTTTCGCCCTGAAATACCCAAAAACTCATTTTTTTTTCCTAATTTTGCATATTAAAACCTAAATTTATGAAAAAACTCATTCCCGTCATAGTGATGGCATTCATCTTCCTCATACCCGCCTGCGGCGGAAAGAAGGGGGAGGCCTCCGCTTTCCCCGACGGTTTCGCTTCCCTTTCCGACGAGCAGAAAGTGGTATACATGATGGAGCACGCTTCGGCCGACTCCGTAGCTCGGTTTATCATTTTCGCCTCTCTCGGCAGAATCGAGGGCGTGCGCATCGACACGCTCAACAACGCCACCCTGAAGGCATATGAGACGTATGCCGACACCGCCCTACAGTCTTTCAGCTGGGAATTCGACCGGGTGGCTGAGGAACTCCCGCTCCACGACAAGATGCGCCTGCGCGCTCTCGTAGGCTCGGAAGACCCCCAGGGCCTCGGCCTGACGCTCGGCCTGGAATACTTGAACCAGATACGCGTGAAAGGCATGACGGCCGACGATGTGGCGGCAGAGCTTCAGGAACTGAAACGGGCCTCGGCCGACGATCCCGACATGTATGCGCGTTTCCTGATAGGATTCCGGACTGTGCTGCGCTACGACAAAAATTCCGATATGCCAGCAGAGATCTACCGCCGTTTCCTCGAATACGACGAAGAGGCCATAGATGAATATTACGCACGCAATAAGTCGGCCGCGGCCGGAGTGCCCGTCACGCTGCCCGACTCAATTCCCATAGAGGAGCACCCCGAACTCCCGTCGGAGGTGCCCGCGCATATGGAAGCCGCGGCTTCCGACTCAATCAATTAAGACCCTACAATTACAAAACCAATGAAAAGAACTTCAGAATACGCAGCTATAGCGGAGGCAGAAATCCGCGCCATCTCTCTCCCTAAAGAAAACCTCGAAGGCCTCTATGCACCCGTGGAATACGGAATGCAGGCCGGCGGAAAACGCCTGCGCCCAACTCTCGTGCTCATGACGGCCGACGCGTTCGGACAGAACCCTGAAAAGGCCCTGAAGCCTGCCGTAGGCATAGAAATGTTTCATAACTTCACGCTCCTCCACGACGACGTGATGGACAAGTCGGCCCTCAGGCGCGGACGCCCTACGGTACACTCCAAATGGGATGAGAACACCGCGATCCTCTCGGGCGACACTATGCTGACGCTGGCCACTGAATACGTAGCCGACGTCGACGACTCGATACTCCGTCCGGTGCTCGACACCTTCAACCGGCAGGCTCTCCGAGTATATGAAGGACAGCGCCTCGACATGGACTTCGAAAGCAGGGAAGAGGTAGGCCTCGAGGAATACATCGAGATGATAAAGGCCAAGACCGGAGCCTTGCTTGGCGGAGCCGCCAAGATCGGCGCACTCATCGGTGGCGCCTCGAAGGAAGACGCCGAACGCATGTATGATTTCGGCGTGATGCTCGGAGTGGCCTTCCAGATCGAAGACGACTACCTCGACACATTCGGCAACGCCGAGACTTTCGGCAAACCCATCGGCGGCGACATCAACAACAACAAGATGACCTTCCTCATGGTGAAGGCCCTTTCTATGGGAGGAGCCAACGCCGAGGCCCTGAAAGTGGCTATGAAGATGCCTGAAGGTCCTACCAAGGTGAAGACCGTAACCCGCATCTACGAGGCTATGGGCATGCCGGCCATCAGCAAGGCGGAGGCTGCCGCCTACAGCAGCAAGGCCCTCACCGCCATCAAGAAGACCTCGCTCAGCGATGAAGCCCGCGAAGCCTACCGCAAGCTCATCGAAAAGCTCATCGGCCGCTCCAAATAACCCTTAACCCTTAACACTTTAACCCCATATGGTGGACACCCACACTCACCTATATATGGACTCCTTCTCGAAGGAGGAGCCCGACGGATGCCAGGCTGCTGTAGACCGCGCCGTCGAGGCCGGAGTGGAGCTTATGGTGCTCCCGGCGGTAGACCGCGAGTCTGCCGCCGAGGTGGCCGCGCTCCACGCAGCGCGCCCCGAACGCACGCGCACCGCAATGGGGCTCCACCCGACAGAAGTAGGGGAGGACTGGCGGGAGGAACTCGACGACATCGTGGCTACCCTCGGGCCTACGTCGCCCGTCGCGATAGGGGAGGTGGGCATCGACCTCTACTGGGACGACTCCAAAATCGCGCTCCAGAAAGAGGCCTTCATAGCCCAGATACTCCTCGCCGCCCGGCTCGGGCTTCCCGTCATCATACATTGCCGCGACGCTATGGAGCAATGCTGTGAATGCATCGTGGCAGCCGGGGAGCAGCTCGGCGGGCAACTGCCGCCGCTCGTGTTCCACAGTTTCACGGGTTCTCCGGACGATGTCCGCCGTATCAGGCAGGTATGCGACCCCTATTTCGGCATCAACGGAGTGGTCACCTTCAAGAACTCCGGGCGCCTGCCCGACGCGGTGAAGGAAATAGGCCTTGGCCGGCTCCTGCTTGAGACCGATTCCCCTTATCTCGCTCCGGTGCCCAAACGCGGACGCCGCAACGAAAGCGCTTATCTATCACACATCAACTCAAAGATTGCGGAGATACTTGCCATCTCTCCACAAGAGACCGATGAGGCTACGACCCGCAACGCAAAAGACTTCTTCAGGATTTGAACCAGCTATTCAGTCTCCCGTTTCATCAACCGGTGGTAATCTTCACCCTGGTGCTTCTGCTGATCCTCGCGGCGCCCATAGTGTTCAGGCGCCTGAGGATTCCAGATGTCGTGGGACTGATCCTCGCCGGCGTGGCCGTAGGTTCCTACGGCTTCAACCTCCTGGAGCGTGACGCGTCGTTTCAGATCTTCGGCCAGGTCGGAATCCTCTACCTCATGTTTCTGGCGGCTGTGGAGATCGACATGTACCACTTCAAGAAGAACCTGAAGCAGGGACTCGCCTTCGGCCTCATCACCTTCATAGTCCCCGCGGCTTTCGGCATGCTGGCCGCCCGATACGCCTTCGGCGCCGGACTGACCACCTGCCTGCTGCTGGCCAGCATGTATAGCTCGCATACGCTGATCTCTTATCCCGTAGTGAGCCGTTTCGGCCTTCAGAACGGCAAGGGGGTCATTCTTGCGGTAAGCGCCACGATTGTAGCCGTATTCCTCGCCCTCCTCACCCTCGCCTCGGTGGTGAAACTGCAGGCCACCGGAGTCTTCAACGCCCTGGATATCCTCAGGCTACTGCTCTATACGGCCCTCTACGCCTTGGCCGTAGGAGTGACGTTTCCGCGCGTCACCCGCTTCGTATTCCGCAAGATATCCGATGCGGTGGCGCAGTATATCTTCATCCTCGCCATGGTATTCATCGGGGCCGTGCTGGCCCAGGTGATCGGCCTTGAGGCCATCCTGGGTGCCTTCTATGTGGGACTGGTGCTCAACCGCCTCATTCCGGGGCGCTCCTCGCTGATGCACCACATAAAGTTTGTAGGCAACGCCATCTTCATCCCCTATTTCCTTATCGGGGTGGGAATGCTCATCAACGTCCACGTGATCTTCAGCGGATGGACTGTGGCATGGGTGGCCTTCAACATGGTGCTTGTGGCGCTCGTCTCGAAATGGCTGGCCGCATGGATAGCCCAGAAGACGATGGGGCTTACGCCCACTGACCGCCGCATGATGTTCGGCCTTACCAGCGGCAAGGCCGCGGCTACCATCGCCGCCACCATGCTCGGCTATCAATACGGCATCATCAACGAAGACATAATGAACGGAGCCGTGCTCATGATCCTCGTCTGCTGCCTCGTGGCGTCGGTAGCCACCGAACGCACCGCCATCCGCATGCGAATCGAGCTGACGGCGGCCGAGATGGAGGAGACAGGAGTGGAGCGCCCCGAATTCGCACGCCAAATAGTGGCCGTCTCCAACCCCATCACGGCCGAAGGCCTGATGAGGCTCGCCGTCTTCATGCGTTCGCCCAAGAACAACGAACCCATCACGGCGCTTTTCGTGCGCAACTCCGACGATATGAAGAGTCTGCGCGCCGGGCGCTTCTCACTCCGCACTGCCGCACAGGCCGCACAGGAGATGGGAGTGCAGGCCGTGGAGGAGGAGCGCTTCGACCTCAATGTGGTGTCAGGACTCACCAACATGATACGCCAGACCCATGCCACCGACATCGTGATCGGTTTCCACCGCAAGGCCAACATAGTGGATTCCTTCTTCGGCCAGATGGTAGATACGCTGCTTCAGGAGACCCTTAAGATGGTAGTGATGTCGCGCTGTTTCATCCCGATCTCCACCGTAAGGAGAATCGTGGTGGTGGCAAGCAGTAAGGCGCAGTATGAGACCGGATTCCACGACTGGGTGGCCCGCATCGGTAACCTCGCCCAGCAGCTCGCATGCAAAGTGATATTCCTCGCCACTCCGGAGACATCGGGATATATCGAAGACATCATCTCCACCGACGGCTACGGCATACGCCGCATCTATCAGGAGATGACGGAATGGGACGACTTCATACTCCTTTCGAAAGACATTGGGGCGGAAGACCTCCTCGTAGTGGTAGGCGCACGGAAAGGCTCGATCTCCTACAGCACCTCGCAGGAGGAGCTCCCCGAATTCCTCTCCAAGAACTTCTCGGCCCACAACCTGATGGTGATCTATCCGGAGCAGTTCAACGGATAGCACCCCATTACATCAACCCCGTGTTGAGGACGCAGTCCGAAACCCCGATATACAATAAAAGCCAATGCATATAATAGAATACATAGACACTCAGTTCGGCTCGCTCGACGTCAACATCGTCAACGCCTCCTTCCGCCTGCTGCTCGCCCTGCTGCTCGGCGCCCTCGTAGGCACTGAGCGGAAGCACAAAGGGCAGGTGGCCGGCATACGCACGTTTGCCCTCATCTCGATGGGCGCTTGCCTCTCCATGCTCCTATCCATCTACGTGCCCCAGGAATACATGGGGCTCAAGAACGGCGACCCCGGCCGAATAGCGGCGCAGGTAATCACCGGAATCGGTTTCCTCGGCGGCGGCGCGATGATACAGCAGCGCGGTGTGGTCAGAGGCCTGACCACCGCGGCCGGAATCTGGATCACAGCCATCATCGGCATGGCCGTCGGAGTGGGGATGTATATGGCCTCGATAGTCTGCACGCTGCTCATATTCATGGTGATAGTGGGCTTCAACCGTTTCGAGCATGTGATCCATATAGGGCAGGAGACTAAGGTGATCTCGATTCGCTCAAAGGGAATACTGCGCAACATCGACGACTACGACCGCCTTCTGAAGGCGGAGGGGATACACGTCTCCAACTTCTTCATCGAGCAGAACTTCGAGAAAGACTATACGGAGGTAAACCTCGTGGTGCTCACACGCACCTCCCGCAAACTGATGGATGCGATCAACCGCCTCAGCGAGGCTCACGACATACTTTCAATAACACTCTCAAACCAGATCGACCTATGATGCCCCAGATGATTCAGGAAACCACCACCGACATCCAGCAGACCATCTACACCGAGCTGAATCCCGACGCCGCAAAGGAGACGGGGCATAGCTCGGAAGACCACACCAACGGATTGATACTCGACCTTGCGTGGATACTCGTGCTGGCCGCTATCTCGACACTCGTATTCAAGAAACTCAAGCAACCCGTAGTGCTCGGCTATATCCTTGCCGGCTTCCTCGCCTCACCCAACTTCGTCTATCTCCCTTCCATATCCAATCTCGAGAACATCGAGGTATGGGCCGACCTCGGCATTGTCGTGCTCATGTTTTCACTCGGCCTTGAATTCTCCTTCAAGAAACTCATGAATTCAGGCAGCTCCGCCATCATTACGGCCCTGATAATCATAGTGGGCATGACGATGGCCGGATTCGGAGTGGGATATATGCTGCATCTCAACACCATCAACTGCATCTTCCTCGGAGGTATGATATCGATGTCGTCGACCACGATCATCCTCAAGGCCTTCACCGACTTAGGGCTCAAGCAGCAGAAATTCGCGTCGATGGTGCTCGCGGTGCTGATCATCGAAGACCTTTTCGCGGTGCTCATGCTTGTGCTGCTTTCCTCCTTCGCGATGGGCAATGTGCAGGGCTCGGAACTCATCTTCAGCATTGCCAAGCTCTGCTTCTTCCTCATCATATGGTTTGTGGTGGGAGTATATCTCCTTCCCTCATTCCTTGAGAAGGTAGGCTCCTATCTCAATTCCGAAACGCTTCTTGTGGTGGCGATGGGGCTCTGCTTCATGATGGCCGCCTTCTCAGTGATGTGCGGGTTCTCGCTTGAACTTGGTGCCTTCGTGATGGGCTCGATCCTCGCCGGAACGATATTCGCCGAGCGCATGGAGCACGTCATCGCTCCGGTCAAAGACCTTTTCGGCGCCGTCTTCTTCATCTCGGTGGGCATGATGGTGCAGCCTTCGGTGATAGCCACATATTATCCGCAGGTGCTGCTTCTCGCAGCAGTGGTCATCGTAGGTATGATCGTGTTCGGCACTCTAGGCATGCTCGTCACCGGACAGACACTGCAGGTGGCAATAAAGAGCGGCTTCTCACTGACGCAGATAGGTGAGTTCTCCTTCATCATCGCGTCGCTCGGCATGGGGCTCGGAGTGCTCGACGCTTCGCTCTATCCGATCATTGTGGCCGTGTCGGTCATCACCATCTTCACCACTCCGTATTTCATCAAGCTCTCCACTCCGGCCTATAAGGCCCTTGAGAAGCATCTGCCCGAGAAGTTGCGTTTCCTCATCGACAGGTATTCATCGCAGAAGGTAGACACCAACGAGACGGCACGCCTATGGCGCGAGATCCTCGGCCGATATGTCTGGAGGATAGTGCTCTATTCTGTTATACTCATCGCCATCATCATCCTGTGCCGTCAGGCCCTTTTCCCGCTTGTGGAGGGATTTCTCCCGAAGTGGGGACATCTGGTGGCCACCGCATGCACGCTGGTGCTGATGTCGCCCTTCCTCGCCGCCCTTTCATTCACTGAGATCAAGCCTGACGACAAGATGAAGAATCACTCCACTGCTTCGTTCTATGATGTGCCGCTTATAGCTATGAGGGTAATCCGCTATATCCTTGCGTTGCTCTTCGTGGTCTATTTCCTTACCGTATGCTATTCCTCCATCGTAGGCTGGATAGGCGGCTCGATATGCTTCCTCATTATCGTGATCTTCGCTTCGTCTGAACTTATGAAGGGATTCGATAAGATGGAGGCGAAATTCATGAACAACCTCAACAACCGGGAGAACGCCCGCAGCGGCGCCAACAACAACCTCGTCAGCGACCTGCATCAGGCTTATGTAGACATCAAGCCCAACTGCCGGTTTGCGGGCGACAAACTGAAGGATTCCGGGCTCCGGAGCGAATTCGGAGTGAGCGTCTCGAGCATACGCCGCGGCGACGACTTCATTCCACTTCCGGCAGGCGACACCCGCATCTTCCCCGGCGATACTTTGGGAGTGATAGGCACCGACAGCCAGATACAGCATCTCAACGATGAGATCGACCGTACGTGCCAGACGAAGAAGGATACCCTGCGCCATCCCGACATCGAACTAAAGAGCATACTGCTGACGCCCAATTCCCCCATCATAGACCGTCCGCTCTACGAGACCGACCTCCGCAACGACTATTTCTGCATGGTGATTTCAGTGCAGCGCGGAGAAGATGAGTTCATCAATCCGCGTCCCGACACGGTGCTCCATGCCGGCGACCTCCTCTGGATAGTGGGCGACCCTACGCAGTTTGACAAAATGAAGTGATAAATGAAGTGATAGATGAATAGACGTCCCTATACATTCGACCGTGTGGTCCGCATACTCTTCTCGATATGCGGACTCGTCGCCGCGCTTTTCCTTCTCGATATCCTCAGCGACGTATTGCTTCCGTTCTTTGTAGCGTGCCTCATAGCCTATGTCCTTGAGCCTTCCGTAGAGCTCAATAAGAAGATGCTGGGATGCAAGCGCAGGTTTTTCCCGGTGATTATGACCCTTCTTGAGACGGTGCTGATCATCGGGGTGCTCTGCTGGATTCTGATTCCCTATCTTGTGGAGGAAAGCCGCGAGATGGCGAAGATAATCCGCGAGTATGCGGCGAGCCAGATACAGATACCCTACATTTCGAAGGAAATACACGATTTCATACGCCGGAATGTCGATTTCGATCAGATCGGGCGTCTCCTGAGCCGGGAGCAGTGGGTGGAACTGATCAAGAACAGCCTCAATCAGACCTGGTCGTTCATCGGCAGTTCGCTGAGCCTTATCGTGGGCGTCGTAAGCTGGGCTATCGTGGTGCTCTACGTCATATTCATCATGCTCGACTACGACCGGTTTATCCTTTCGATGCGCCAGCTTATCCCCTACGGACAGAGGCGCCAGGTGTTTCATATCGTCAAGGACATCGAAAACGCCATGAACCGCTATTTCCGCGGCCAGTTCTACATAGCCTCCATCGTCGGACTCCTCTTCGCCGCAGGGTTCCTCATCATAGGGCTTCCGATGGCCGTGCTTTTCGGCCTCTTTATCGGACTGCTCAACATGGTGCCCTATCTCCAGATGATATCGCTCCCCATCGCCGCGATCCTCTGCCTGGTAGGTTCCATTTCGGGAGGGCCGGATTTCTGGGTGCTCTTCTGGGAGTGCATGGGGGTATATGTAGTGGTGCAGTGCATCCAGGACCTCGTGCTGACTCCGAAGATAATGGGGAAGGCCATGGGTCTCAATCCCGCCATCATCCTGCTGGCGCTTTCCATATGGGGCACGTTGCTCGGATTTCTGGGTATGATCATCGCGTTGCCACTTACGACGCTCCTCCTTTCCTACTACGACCTCTATATCGTGCGCCGCTCATCCGGCGAAGAGCCTGCACACGACCAATAGGGACGCACGGCTCGTGCGTCCGGGTATGGCTTATGCGTCCGGCTCCGTTCGCTTTATTCGAAGGTCTCGAGCAGCAGCTTCTCCGCCGCCCTGCGGGCCGTACCTCGCGTCCCGATCTCGTTCATGATGATTACTATGCTGTGGGTGGGCGCGAACTGCTCGTCGAGCTTGTAGCCGGCATAGCACTGTATGCCCTTCATGCTGCCGGTCTTCATCGCTACATAGGCATCGAGCGGCGTATCCTTCAGGAATCCCGACAGGGTTCCTTCCTGTCCGGCAAGCGGCATGAAGGAGGCGTAGTCTTCGTTGTCGCCCATCTGCCGCAGTATGCTGTTGATGAAGTCGGCCGTCACGCGGTTGGCGCGCGAGAGACCGCTGCCGTCGATCAGCGTCACACCCTTGGTAGGCACTCCGGCTTTCTTCCAGAAGGAAAGCATCTCGTCGGCTGAGGCCGTTGTGGAGCCGGCCTTTCCGCGGGCAAGCCCGAAGGCGCGCAGCAGCGTTTCGGCAAAGAGGTTGTCGCTGCGCATCATGCAGCTGCGCATCACTTCGGCATATGAGTCGCTGACGTGGTCTACGAGAAGCACGGCGTATTTGCTTCCGATTCCCTTGGTCCCGGTCTTGGGAGCTCCCTGCACTGTGATGCCGGCCTGCCGCAGCCGCGTGGCGAGGTAGGAGAGAAATTTGCTTTCAGGGTTTCTGACGGCTTTTCCTCCGGCCGCGTTGCGCCTGAAGTTGAGGGCATGGCTTCCTGTGCCGTAGGCCTCGTTGAGGTCGGCGGCAGCCCAGGAGGAAGGGCAGTCGGGGCCTTCATATAGGGATGTGTCGATGCGGATGCCCCCCTTAATGGCGGTGACTCCTATATGCTGGAGTTCGGCTATTATTTCGTCGGCGATGTCGGTCGATTCCGGAGCGCAGTCCGCTCCCAATGTCGGGTCGCCTCCTCCTACTATCAGGAGGTCGCCTTCAATCGCGTTGCCGGCTATCATTCCGTCGGCATAGACCTTCGTGTGAAACCTTTCATCGGGCCCCTTTTCCTTGAGCAGGCCTGCGATGGTCACTGTCTTCATGATTGAGGCGGGGAGTAGGGGAGTGGCGGCGTTGTGCGAGACGAGCACGTCGCCTGTGGCGAGGTCCTGGATGATGACCGCTGTGCTTCCGGGCGTGATGGCCGGAGACTTGAGGAATGCGTCGAGCGGTGAGCCCGCGAAGAGCGATGCCGCGGTCAGGAGGAGGACCAATAGGAGGGTATGTCGTTTCATATTCATGAGCGTTGTTTCGTGTGTTTTTTATTTTTTCTGCAAAATTACTAAAAATTCCACTATCTTCCAACTTTAATGCGATTCATATGTTTTACTGATAGAAAATCTAATGCGACATAATAAGTAACCAAAAAACACACAAACACACAAACAGAAATGAAGAAACTACTTTATCTCCTTCTGGTCATTCCTTTTGCAATGATGATTTCATCCTGCTCAAGCGACAAAGACCTTCCGAACGTAGACATCACGATGTCGTTCGATAAAGCTGCCGTCAATGATGGCGTGGTGTATGTGATCCAGGACTCTGTCTTCTCCATCACAGGCATCACCACCAAGGCGGTAGACAGCAACCAGCAGTCGGCTATCGCCAACGTACGTTATTTCTGGAACGGTATCCCCGCACCGGGTCTTACCTGGAGCCCGCTTCCCATGGAAATCGATATGGCGCAGATGCCTCAGCCCGAGAGTGGCAAGAACATGCTCGGCCTCCGCGCTACTCTGCTTGAGACCGACAAATCCATCGCCTACACCGCCATCAACGTGCCTATCGTAGCGGTTGAGAGCGAGGCTGACCTTCCTGCCGGCGCTACACTCGGCGAAGCCACACTTACGTTTGGCAACAATCCACAGACCGATAAAGAGTAAATCTTTAGTGAAACTGCAATATCAAAGATTCCGGGGCGGTGTCGAGGGCACTGAAAAAGTCCCTAGCTGAGGCATAGACCTAGATTTATCGATTCAAT
>CAMWMK010000087.1 GCA_947175295.1 uncultured Porphyromonadaceae bacterium | reverse complement strand
AATTCTCAATTCTCTCCACCGTCAGTATGATCGAGTCATATCCCACTACCCTCACTTCCTCGCCCGCGACAAGCGGAGCGCCATGCTTAGAGGGACGCACTTGCCAGACATCCCCGTCGATGCGCATCCGCAGGCAATCCGGAGCCTGCACCACTGTGCCGGTCCTCCCTATAAGCGCATCCATTCCGGTAGCCGTATGCTCCGCGCCCCTGTGAAGGGCTTTTATGAGCCGGCCTCGCCAGCGGTAAGTGGTAGCGTAAAGAAGGGCGGTAGCCGCCACGAAAGTGACGGTGGTAGCGATCCATTCTCCTCCGAGCAGCGCGCATACCATAGCCGCCAACGCGCCTGTCCCGACATAAAGACAGGTCGTAGACATAGTAAGTAGCTCCGCCACAAGAAATCCTACCCCCAATATCAGCCAAAAACTCCAAAGTCCCATAATTTCAAGTCAGTTTTGCGATTCATCCACAAAGATAAGCAAAATTCCGCTATTCTCCAAGAAAAAAAATCTTTATACGCGCCAATACTGCGTAGCCGATACTGCGCGAAGCGCCGATACTTACGTAGCCGATACTTTTTTTTAAGTAATTGTTACGGATTTTCCGAATTTTTCATTAACTTTGCATATCGGCACGTCAAAACACGCCCGAAAACCCGGCCATTCCATTGAAAACGATGAAAACGCCGGCTACGATGAAAACTTAATTGGAACTAAACCTAAATATTAAGACAATGGTAAATTTCTCACTTGAGGGCAAGGTTGCCCTCGTGACCGGTGGCGTCTACGGCATCGGTTTCGCCATCGCCAAGGCTCTCCACGAGCAGGGCGCACGCATCGTATTCAACAGCAATACGGAGTCTGGCGTAGCCATGGGCTACGAGAACTATAAGGAAGCCGGCATCGACGCCAAAGGCTACCTCTGCGACGTCACCAACGAAGAGGAAGTGAAGGCCATGATCGCCGACATCGAGGCAAACATCGGCGTGGTGGACATCCTCGTCAACAACGCGGGCATCATCAAGCGCATCCCCATGACAGAGATGGACGTGAAGGAATTCCGTCAGGTGGTAGACATCGACCTCATCGGCCCGTTCATCTGCGCAAAGGCCGTAATCCCCTCCATGATCAAGAAGGGCCACGGCAAGATCATCAACATCTGCTCAATGATGAGCGAGCTCGGCCGCGAGACCGTAAGCGCCTACGCTGCAGCCAAGGGTGGCCTCAAGATGCTGACCCGCAACATCTGCTCCGAATACGGCGAACACAACATCCAGTGCAACGGCATCGGCCCGGGCTACATCGCCACTCCCCAGACAGCTCCGCTGCGTGAGATCCAGCCCGACGGCAGCCGCCATCCCTTCGACCAGTTCATCATCGCGAAGACTCCCGCCGCTCGCTGGGGCACTCCCGAAGACCTCATGGGCCCCGCTGTGTTCCTCGCTTCCGACGCCTCCAACTTCGTCAACGGCCATATCCTTTATGTAGACGGCGGCATCCTCGCCTATATCGGTAAGCAGCCCTGATAATGAACGAGGATTTCAAGGAAGTCGCGGAAAGCTACACTCTCCCGGAAGCCATCAAGGAGGCGCAGCGTTGCCTCCACTGTAAGGTGCCCGGATGCAAGAAGGGATGCCCCATCAGCAACGACATCCCCGACTGGATCGGAGAGCTCGCCCACGGCAACTTCGGCAACGCCATCGAAATCATCCACAACCGCAGCAACCTTCCCGCCGTCTGCGGACGCGTATGCGCCCACGAACGCCAATGCGAGGGCAACTGCGTGCTCGCCAAGAAGGGTCAGGCCATACACATCGGCAAGCTCGAACGCTTCGTAGCCGACTTCGACAGCGAAGCCGGATGGAGCCATGAGAACATACCCGAAAAGACCCGCGGACGTGTGGCGGTGATCGGTTCCGGCCCCGCCGGACTGACCATAGCCGGCGACCTCTCGCGCCAGGGCTTCCATGTGGAGATATTCGAAATGGGTATCGAGCCGGGCGGAGTGCTCATGTTCGGCATTCCCGAATACCGTCTGCCGAAGGAAGTGGTGCGCCGCGAGATAAGGAAGATCGAAAACCTCGGCGTGAAGATCCACAACCGCACCACCATAGGCCAGAACTACACCATCGACCGCCTCTTCGACGAAGGCTTCGACGCAATCTTCATGGGCACAGGCACGAGCCGCCCCAAGACGCTCAACATCGAGGGAGGCCAGCACCCGGGCGTACGCCAGGCCGTATGGTTCCTGCGCAGGGTGAGCCTCTTCAACCAGGGCTTCATCAAGCGCGACGAGGTAGTGATCGGCGAAGGCGACAGGATCGCCGTCATAGGATGCGGCAATACGGCCATGGACGCCGCCCGCTCAGCCCTCCGCATGGGAGCGGCGGAAGTGACCGTGATCTACCACCGCGACATCAACAGCATGTCGGCCCTCCGCGCCGAATATGACGATGCCGTAGAGGAAGGAGTGCAGTTCATGTGGAACACCAACGTAGTGAAGGTCAACGGTGCCGAAGGGCTGCGTCTCGAATCGATCGAGATAGAGCAGGACGGCGAGCACCGCGTGATGCCGATCGACCGCGTGATCATGGCGGTAGGTTCCGCGCCCGCGTCGCGAATCGTAGACTCCACAGAAGGCATTGAGGTAGACGACCGCGGCTATGTGCTGACACGAGAGACTCCCTACGGAATGACCACCCGCAAGGGTGTCTTTGCCGGCGGCGACGTCACCAACCGACCCGCCACAGTAGTCCACGCTATGCAGGACGCCAAGAAAGTAGCCGAAGGCATAGCTAAATACATCGACGCCATCAAGCTGATCGAATCCATAAATCAATGATTTAAGATTAATCGCTGATAGCAGAAGATGATACAATAAATATATCGGGGATTAGATGACGGAATCATCATCTAATCCCCGATATATTTAACCCTTAACCCCTTCACTTATAGTTTTCCAACGTACTCCTCAGCCTCTCCACAATCATCATCTGCAGCTCCCTCGGAGCCACTACCGTCACGTCGGGTCCCATCGCCATCAGTTCGCTGATCAGCTCATAGTTCAGCTTCAGACGGTAGCGGAATATGGAGTAGAAATCGTGTGTCTCCTCCTGCTGGGAATGGTGGAGCGGCAGTGCGCGCAGGTATTTCGCCCGTGTGGCGGTAGTCTGTATCACGACATCCCGCACCGGGGCCTTCGAGGACGTTATGCCTACGATGCTCCCGAAATACGTCTCCATCTTAATTCCCTTCGGCATCTGGAAGCGTGTGGATGTCACCTCCATCTCCGTCACTCGGTCAAGCGCGTATGTACGCAGGCCTCCTCCGTCCTTCTCCCCGAACATATACCACCGCTGCTTGTAGAGCTTCAGGAAATAAGGTGCGAAAAGTATCCCCACCTCCGGACGCGAACGCGCAAACCCGGCATAGGTGAATACCACCATATGGTTTTTGCTCATCGCCTGGGAGACGATAGGCAGGAATTCCCTCGCCGAGGGTACATCCTCTATCTCTACACGACCCGATGAAGAACCGAGTTCCTGCATTACGCTCGTAGCCGCCGAGTTGTTGAGCGTCCAGTCGGTAAACTGTTTTACGTATGGCGATTCATTGGAGTCGATATGGTATGCACCGTCGGGATCGCACATTATCTCGATGTTGAAGCTCTCCTCGATGCCGCGTCGGTATTTGTAGAATGTTCGGTCGGCCATCGGATTGCCTCCCGAATATGGCGATTTCATCCAGAGCTCGTTGAGGTCGTTTTTCGAGATCCTACCGTGCCTCAGGATCGTGTCTACTATCCATATATAGTATGCTATCTTGTCTTTAGCCATAGCGTAACAATGCACAATGCATAATGCATATAAACTTTAATCTTTAATCTCCGCTCTCTGATACCAGAATGCCGGACTCATCATGAGGTCGGCGAATTCCGCCGGCGGCATCCCCTCCGGCACATTCCGCTCCTCCGGGGCAAGCAGCGCGTCGCACTGCGCGGCTATCTCCTCCAATGGCAGATATGAGAAGGAATCCGGATACATCTCCAGCTGTTGCGCCACCGTCATCGCGGCTTTCTCGTCGCCGAAGAGGGCAGCGCGCAGTAGAAGGTCTTCCCCACGCTTCGAGTCGTAAGGAAGTCCCCTCCCCATCAGCATTGATGTCCCGGCAAGCGCGGAGGCCTTCGCCATCCTCTCGCGGTCGGGCAGCCTGTCGCCGAGCACTTCATCCTTATCGTGGAGGATAAGCTCCATATAATTGAGGGCCGCTGCCGGAAGTCCCTGGTCTGCCGCGCGCTCATACCATCGGAAGGCCCCTTTGAGGTCTTTTTCCACGAATTCACCGTTCTGCATAAGCCATCCTATGTTGTTGGCGGCCTTGGCGTCACCCTCCCAGGCCGCAGAGAGCATCATGTCGTAGCCCCGTTGCCGGTCGTCGGGCAGGGAATCGCGCATGAAAAGCCCATAGCCCGCCATAGCCTCTTCAGCCACTTCCTGCGGCGAAGCTGCGAAAGCGGAAGCACCCGCCAAGGCAGAAAAAGCCATAATAACCAATCGAATCATTTTCATGCCGCAAATTTAATCAAAAATCCTAATCCTACCAAATATTTCCCGCAGTCCCCATGGAAAGGCGGCTTCCAGCTGCCTCGAGCAGCATCCCCATATCCTCCCACCATGGAAAGGCGGCTTCCAGCCGCCCCGAGCCGCATTTGCATCATGACTGCAAAATATAGTTAAAGCAATAATCCAACAGCCACCCCTCTTCGTTTTATAACTGAAAACCATATAAAAGACAAAAATACTATGAACGACAGACTCACATACGAAGAAAAGAAAGAACTTCCCGACAGCGTATTCGGCCTCCCCGAACGCCGTGAATATCCCATGCCCGACGCCGCCCACGTACGCGCCGCCGAAGCCTACTTCCGCTACTGCCCCGAAGACCTCAAGCCGAAACTGGCCCGCGCCATCCTAGCCCGCGCCAAGGAATTCGGCGTCGACGTCGAGTCGCCCACAGTCCTCTCCTACGCCCAGATGTGATCCCGCGCAGACCCGGCATCCATTTTTTCAGTTTGAACCAACTTGAACCAATTACGGCTTGCATAATCCCGCAAGCCGTATTAATTTTGCATCGGCTCGTAGCCGTATGCCGTAGAACATGCATCGTCAGCTGAAGAAAATCGCAAAAACATTGGGCATTCTTCAAAAAATGTATTAACTTTGCATTGTTGCTACCGCCGACGGCCCATCCCGGCCCATACGGATAGAGATCCGCATGCGGCGACAGCAGCAACGCCAAAGGCATTTTGCCGTCGTTCTGAGTATCGAAATCGCCAAATCTTGCATACTTGAGGGATGATGGTAACTGTCTCCGTGTAAACTCACGCCAAGGGGTTGAGAGCGCATGAGATGATCTTATCCTTGCGGGAGTCTCGCCCCGGAGGGCACCGAGTGACTACGCTAAGACAGTTACGCTTGAAGAATGCCCATTTTCTGGATATCCCTATGTCATGGATGGACTGTACCCATCCAGTATGACGCTCATATCCGGACGTGGGGCTATGAAGTCTTCGGTTCTCTCAAGAAAGGTGTTTGGCGATACCTGATACTCAAGGACGTGGAGCAGAACAGCCTCACGTCTTTGGCGTATTTACAGGTAACCGCGCAGTGAGGCCGCACATTGTGAAACAGATATGTCAAAAGTCTTCCGAGTAACACCCAAGCGCACGAAGCGCGTCAACGGCACAGTCCTCACCCCGGAGATGTCGGTCGTGGTCACCACGGCCCAGCACACCTCCACTCCCTTCTACAACGGCGCCCGCGAACTCCAGGACGCCTACGCCCGCCTCTACGCCTTCGACTACCGCCGCGCCTGCTGCTCCCCGAATGATTTTGACTTCGTGAAATTGGATTGACCATGGGATTTTTTGATCTTTTCAGGGGCTCCGGTTCCAATAACAATAATAATCAATCATATTCGAATAACGAGTATGACAATGATGATTATACTGATGAAGAATATGATGACTATGATAACAATGATTATTCAAGTGACGACTATGATAATCAAATCATAGATGAATCTGATTACAAAACACAAGGCATCTATTCATTTGAAGATGCGCATGAAGATTGGGAATGGGAGACTGATATTGTGAATTATCCCCACCGAGGATTTGACCCTTGGAAAACCCTTGAAAGTCATTTGGATCCATACTACAACTTTCAAGAAGCTGAAGAATATCTGAAAGACTATTTCATTAGGTCAGAAAAAGACATCGTGTATTACTTCGCAATGGCCTATTTCTATTTCCGTAAAGCACAAGACGAGGGGCAGTTCGAAGATATACAACGTGCAAAGAGCCACATTGACAGTGCTGCTCGCAGTTGTAACGATGACGCAATATGGCTTTCCTTGGTAAATCATATTAAGGATACCATATATTATTGGCACTCTGCATTGAAAGAAGAGAAGCGCCTTAGAGAGGACTTCCAGAAGGAATGGGCAGATTTAACATATCGTATCCGATACAGCAATATGGATACTTATTTACCGCAGATGCGTACTCTCGCTCAGGACATACGGCATCAATTATCTGACTCACGTGGGAGCAGAGATTTTCTCAATACTGTTGAATCTGATCTCAAAAACTGGGAGAATAAATACGCAAACGCTCAAGCCGAAGAGTATATTAAGAATGGGATGTTGGATGAGGCCGCAAAAGCAACAGCCAAAATAAGTGACATGACAATCAGAGGAAATCTCTGTGGCCGTATCATAAATGGCAAACTACAGGATGGAGATTATGATGGGGCCGCTAAAATTGCCACACAGATTGGTGATATGGGTACTCAGACTCTATTTTCAGCTCGTGTAGCAGCCGGCAAACTACTTGAAATGGTCAAGGAAAAAGCTTCCGAATCCAATATCAGACGTCAGCTATTCGCCGTGGAGGATGTTTTAAGAAGAGCTTCTTCGCTCCTCAAAGATAATAATTCTTTTCAGTCACTGCAGAAAGAAATACAAGTAGCTGTAGATAACGCAAGAAACTATCTGAATGGTCAACCAATGGAATCAGAAACATCCGAACCAACCAAGCCAATTGAAACACAGATGTCGATTAACGACGTACCCCATACATCAAACACAAATTCTGACAATGAAGCAGAATTCATCGAAGAATTGAAAGCATGCCTTCAAGATGGTATAATAACCGACAAGGAGCGTCGTCTACTCGACCGTATCAGGAGATCACTTGGTATCAGCGAAGCCCGTGCCGCAGAACTGGAAACAATGTACCAACCTCTGTCTCTTACAGCAGAAGAGCAGGAATATGCCGATGAAGTAAAGGCGTGCCTTGAAGATGATGGTGTTATTACTGCTAAGGAACGTCGACTCCTCGATCGGCTTGCCAAATCACTTGGTATTTCCGCGGATCGGGCCGCTGAGATTGAGTGTATAATAGCCAAGTAGTCATTGTATAATTAAGCCCTTCACATTATTTAAAATTCCATTGTAATTTAATTAAACAATACAATTTACTCATGAGTGATTTAAACGAAACATTCTCAGTGCTACTCAAGGAGTATCAAAAAACCGGGAATCTGGATGAGGCACTTAAGGTACTCAATCTCACAACAGAACAGAACGAACGAATCCAAAAGGCTTTTCAGACCTTAGATGCCATAGAAGCTAACGCCAGATCACTTCGAGCCGCAAAGGAAGAAGGCATAAGCAGGAAAAATTGGCTTGCACAAGAAATTCTGAATACAGCCAAGGCTAAAAAATTTAGTGAGGAACAGACTGAGGAAACTTTTGCAGAACTCGGAAAAGCATTTGCCAAGACAGTTAAAATCAAAAAGGAAGACTGAGTATGGATTACGAAAAGATGGATGAAGATGCTCTGATCATTGAGGAAATCAACGCAATGATGACAGTTGACGCCACTACCGAACTATATGAAGGGGAAGTAATGGAAGCTGAGGTAATGGACGTGAAAGAATTAAATGCGGAAGAATCTGATAAGAATCCTGCGATTAATGACTTCCTTAATTCTGACTATGGAAGCCAGGAGGAACAGGTAATCAAGAAAATGATGGCGGCATCCGCTATTGCCTCTGACTCAGAAGTCACACCGGAAGAAGTGGCTTCGCAAGCTGATGCAAGCGCCGTCAGCATTAAGACTGCCTATAAGGTTTCTGCCGGGCAACTCGATATCACCGAATCTACAGAAGTATTGATTGATCAGGCAGCTGTCAGACTCGACACATTAATTCAGAAGAAACTCGATATGAACTGGGTCGGAGAGAAGGTGGTCGATGTCGTAGCAATGGCTTATCCTCCCGCAGTGGTTTTGAAACCTTACGTAAAATCTATCTTGAAGAAGACAGAGCCAATAGTACGGAAAGTCATCAATAATGGAATAAAGACCATAGCTACTGCCACAAAAAGGGTGGTTAGATCTGTATCGACGACAGTTAAGAATATCGCTAAACTCTTTTTCGCATGACACTTACACCAAAAGCAAAACCAATCCGCATACGTATCGTCTCTGGAGGAGAGGAACACTCTTCCATTGAGACGCTACGCGATAATTATTCTCTTGATGATATCCTACCAAGAGTAAAGGATGGCCAATTATATAAATGGCTGAAAAGAGTTGGCGAGATCAAGGCTGCCGAAACAGCAGAGAAACTAAAAGATCACGATATAGATGCCAACTCTAAATCTATGGTAGAACTGACATCTGTAATTTTTAATACTACGAGCACGAATATCGAAGAACTTCTGGAATTATGGCACAGGAAATACCCAAAGTCTTTCCTTAATAATATAAAGAACAATATTCCAGCTTTAAAGAGTTATTGTGAGAATCTTCAGAACATTTCAGAAGCCCGTGAATTATACTCTTCCTGTAATGATGAGAATTCGGAAATGGCTCTAAAAGATTGGCAAAATATTTTTGTGACTATACTTAAAAAGTTACCTTTAAAAGCCGTTTTGGATGATTTTAAGAAACATAAATCAGATAAACCGATGAATGTAATGTCATGGTTAAAGGTTCTAACTCATTATACGAATTCTGTCTCTGATGAAGAATTATATTTCATAGCCGAAGCCGCCTATGAATATCCCTATCTAAAGGATGAAGCGGTGGAATGGTATCAGAAAAGTGCAAAGACATACGGAATGGCTAAGGAATGGGTGGATAAAAATGTTAAAAGTACTCCTAATACCGCTAAACGTGCTCTTACACCACAAGAGATAGAACTGTTCAAATCTTTTCAAAAAGGACCGACTAAATTCTCAGAATTATATTTTGACACATCTTATCCTCAAGATTTAGTTAGGTTCTTAAATACCTTAAGTTCCATATATCGCACAACATTACAGCCATATACAGAACAAATTACAGGACGTGGAGAGTATACTAAATATCTCCTTATCATTAAAGAACTGTATCATATGGGAAAATGGGGAGGATATACCAATTGCATCAATCAATTGAAACAACTCTCTCAAAAATATCCATATGAATTTCAAGGCTATAAAAATTTAGATAGGATAATTTCATCTTTAGAAAATAAGGAACCCATATTTGATAAAAAGTTATGGGAATTAAACTACCAACAGCTAATACGATTTATAGCAGCTTTGGCAAAAGGAGAATTAGGATATGAGAAATAAGGTTATCAGTAATCTTCAGAAGATGATGGATGTTAACATCCCGATCATCTATATCCATGATTTCGACTTCGTAAGAGTCGATGATATGATTTTGCAGACAGTCGGAAGCAATGCAAAAAATATATATGAATGGAATCCCGGAACAGGCGTTACTCATTTCGAAACAAGACAACCTAATATAATTGACAAGACTGATCTTAGCACCTTCATAGAAAAGAAGTATCTTGAAGAGCCTGCGTTTGGGAATAAAATACCAAACAAGATAGTGATTCTTCGCGAAATACATGATCTAATAGACGATCCAAAAATCAAGACTCTATTGGCCCTCTTCGCACAGCGTAAACTATACGACCGTAAATTCGACTCTACAATCATCATCATCGATTCAGTCAGAAAAGTTCCTGACGAAATTGCCAAATACGTTCAATATCTTGAAATTGAATATCCAAATGATGATGAAATCGAACAGCTTATAAAGGAGCACGTAGAAGTCAATGGTTATTCCCAATTCAATGATGAAGACAAGAAGGAACTCATGCCCTCTCTCAAAGGTCTTACAGCCTTCGATATAGATCGTATGCTTGATATGGCTATGAGCAGCAACGGAACACTCAGTGCGGAAGACCGGGATATGCTGTTGCAACAAAAGAAAGTAATGGTAAAGAATTCCGGAGTAATCGAGCTTGTGGACGCGGAAGAAAAAATCGAAAATATCGGTGGTATGGATGCCCTCAAGTCTTTCCTCGAGCGTAAGGCCTCTATTTATAGCAGACTGTCGGCAGCACGTAGCAAAAAACTTGATATTCCAAAAGGAGTCTTCATTGTGGGTATGCCCGGATGTGGAAAATCCTTGTGCGCAAAGGCCACGGCTGCCCTGTTCAATTGTCCTTTGCTGAAATTGGACATGGGATCCATGATGGGCAAATACCTTGGAGAGAGTGAAGCTAATCTTCGCAAAGCCATAAAGATTGCTGAAGCAGCAGCTCCATGTATTGTTTGGATTGACGAGATAGAGAAGGCTTTTTCGGGCGTAGGAGGCAGTAATAGCGAAACCATAACTCGTATGTTTGGCTATTTCCTTTCCTGGATGCAGGATAAGAAAAGCGCAGTCTATGTAATCGCTACAGCCAACAACGCAGAAAAATTACCACCAGAACTAAAGCGTAAAGGCCGTTTCGATGAAATCTTCTGCGTAAATCTTCCCACTGTTGCTGAAAGGGAAGCTATATTCAAGGTTCACCTTATGAAAAAGGGTCTATCCACACAAGCTGCTAAAGCTTTATCGGCAGATAGCTTCACAAAAGGCTTCAATGGAGCCGACATCGAGTCGGTAGTCAATGAAGCTCTTGAGGAAAGCTTCGTTAATAATAAGGTAAATTTCTCTGATGAACTCTTAAAGCAAAAGGCAAAAGATACCGTATCAATCTCTATGTCCTGTAAAGAGCAGATAGAATCTATGAAGAAGCTATTTGCCGAAAACAGCTTCAAAGATGCCTCCACCGGCAAAATCATCAACGCCAGCAATCGCTAACGATCATAAGTACTGTATTTCATATCGTGAACCAACTTGAACCAATATACGGCTTGCATAATCAGGCGAGCCGTATTAATTTTGCATTTGTTCGTAGCCGTATTGCCGTAGAACACGCAATATCCGCTGAAGAAAATCGCAAAAACATTGGGCATTCTTCAAAAAATGTATTAACTTTGCATTGTTGCTACCGCCGACGGCCCATCCCGGCCCATACGGATAGAGATCCGCATGCGGCGACAGCAGCAACGCCAAAGGCATTTTGCCGTCGTTCTGAGTATCGAAATCGCCAAATCTTGCATACTTGAGAGGGCAATGGTGAAGAATGCCCATTTTCTGGATATCCCTATGTCATGGATGGATTGTATCCATCCGTCATGCCATACCCGTATCCGGACGTGGGGCTACACACTCTTCAGTTCTCTCAAGATAGGTGTTTGGCGATACCTGATACTCAAGGACGTGATGCAGAACAGCCTCACGTCTTTGGCGTATTATATAGGTAACCGCGCAGTGAGGCCGCACATTGTGAAACAGACATGTCAAAAGTCTTCCGAGTAACACCCAAGCGCACGAAACGCGTCAACGGCACAGTCCTCACCCCGGAGATATAGATAAATCCCGCTTCTATATTCTCTAAGATTCAAAGACAATATATATTTATCAAATACATACATTATGATCAATAATCGCTTCATTCTTTTTATCAATATTCTTTTTTCTTGTTTATGTTCCTTAAGGGCACAGATAGACCAACGAGAAATGGTAATAGCACAAATGAATAATTGTGTTAGTACCTTGACTACCATCATCAATAATAAATCGATAGATGTATTAGATCATGAAAGCGATCAGTTAATCAATAATCTTGGGCTCGAGCAGATTGTTGGAATTCCAGAGATCGTGACCTTTCGAAGCGAACTTGCTGAAAAAATCGGAAAGTTGCAAATTACAGAGCAAGAGAGGGAAATGATGCGAAGAGTGAATTCCATTCAACGAGATAATTTGAAATGGAAAGCTTTATCTGGGGCTCTTAACAATACTATGATGATCACTGGAGGGGGAAATAATGCATACCAAATTGGTTTTCAAGTATTGGTCACCGCTGCTCGAACTGGAATCGAATATAAAACGGCCAAAAATGAACAAACCATAGAAGAACTTCGCGCCATGTGGGATTTACGCAAGAAGCAACTTGAAAATTTCATTGAATTACGTAAGACCGCATTAGATATTCTTTTCAAACTTTATCAAAAATACAATCTAAAAGAATCCGATAGATTAACAGAACACACTTCACTTCTTTTCAATAAGATTATAACCAATCCAGACCCTAAAACAATGGTCAGGTTGCTTAATGACAATGTCGATAAATTCGGTCATATAGCTGATTATTACTATTATCTTGGCATGGGAAACTTAGATTGCGGTGATATAAAGAAAGCTGAGGAATGTTTTGAGAAGTATACTGCTCTATACAATAAAGCTCCATTATTCCGTATCAACGAGAAAGCCGGAATGATTGCTCTTGCTCGTTTAGGCAATAATGCCAATATGAGTAAGGAAGAGGTTGATAAGAATATTTCTATAGTACTAAAGAATTTGCCCAATAACTCTATGGCTATCATTCAGTGCGCCCTTATGAGCGACAAAATTCTGAATAATCCTTCTAAGGCTTTATCAATTCTTCGAAAAGCCTTGGACAATGAGTCTACAGACGATAAAACAGCCATTATTTTGACCGCAAGTTTACTTCTCCCTCGAATTAAATCTACATCCAGTGTATATCAGGAATTCATTGCTGCCTATCTAAATCAAACACGCTATGATTTAGATGCCACAATAAACATGTGGATAGCTAAGAAGGATAATGTCTTTTCAAAGCTTAGCCGAACATTTACTCTTGAGGATTTGGCATCAAGTCATTGGATAGCTGATTATGAAATTAATGATAAGATCAGGATATTTTTTCCTTCTAAATACACTATAGACCTTGATAGAATAAAGATGTGGGTGGAAAAACATGACAAAGACCAAGTTACTCTTACCCCATATACTTTTACAGAAAAAAATACTCTTACCTTAGAGAAAATCGAGAAAATTTCTGATTTCAAGAATAATCCTGACTTGAAGTTTTTGTTTATGGATGCCTTAGATAAGAATCACTTCATTGTCAAGCGTAATCTCGACTATAACTCTATAATAAACTTAACGTTCCCTGGAATTAATGAATTTTCTATTTCAGACGAAAAAAAGATTGTTAAGTTTTTAAAAGAAAACGCACCAGAAAATACTAAAAATGAAATAATTGCGACGAAGAGCAATACTGACATCATTGAGAAACTAAAAAAACAGTTTGATCGATATTATGGTAATACTCTATTAGGGCAACTCTATCATGTTGTTACTCAAGTCGGAAACACTTATGTCAAGTTTAAATTTGATGACAGCAGAAAAACTGAAATATGTTATAAATTTGATTCTAAAAAAGGGAAACTTATTCCTGCCTATATTAAAAGCCAGGGAAAATTTACTTTTGCCAATACCGCAATGATGAAAGAATTCGGATTCTCCTCTACGTCTAAAAAAACTACATCAAGCACACCAGTCAAGCAAACATCCACCCCAAAGACTCAAAAAGGTTCAACGACAAAGAATATATCTCAGGATGAAAAACCATGGTGGAAAATATGGGGCAACGATGATAACAAGGAGGAAAAATCGCCCCAAACTCCATCCAAGTCTACACCTGTAAAAAAGACTGAAAAAAAGGATATTTCTAAGGATGAAAAGCCTTGGTGGAAAATATGG
>CAMWMK010000086.1 GCA_947175295.1 uncultured Porphyromonadaceae bacterium | reverse complement strand
GGTAGACTCGGTTAAGAGTAAACTGAAAAATGCTTTACTTTTTCAGTGCCCTCCTGAAAAAGAGGGCTTTTTTTATATCGCACAGCCGATACTGCGCAGCTAATACTGCGTAGCCGATACTTAATACTTTCAAAATAATGTGGTATTATCGGTATTTTATTGACTTATAAACGATTACCGTTTTAAAAAATAGTCAAAATTTTAAATTATCTCTTTCTAAGAGATACTTAAATCGAGCGCAAAATTAATAAAAGTCTCTAATAAATGCAAATTTTTAAAATATTTTTTTTGAAAAAAATCATTTTTTCTTGATTAAGCTGAAATTATTCTGTTTCCGTTGAAAATTTCTTACAAAACAAAATCAGACCGACTCCTACGAAAATGACCATTATATAGGGATGAATGGCACATTTGTTTAGCAAATGCGCTTTTTGATGCTATGTAAATATATAATATATAGATAGATGCAAAATTTAATTATCTCTTAGAAAGAGATAATTAAATTAGGGGTATTCAGTTCCCCAAAAAAGCCCGTCGGAACCCCGGCGCCAAACCAAAAAAAGAGAGAATTATCTATTATTTTCAACCATAAGAGAGGTATCGCTATGAGTACCGCAGACCAACTTGCAAAAAAGCATACGACAGAGACGACGGAAATCAACCGTCTTCCCGTAGCCGAACGCATTTCAGCGGCACGCGACAGATATGCTGCCGCCGTGGAGCTCTACGCCTCATCAACCCTTTCTATAAAGGAAATAGCGGAGCAGACAGGTCTTACACCCTACGCGCTCAGCCACCACCTCTCGCGCCACCACCGTCCACTCCTATATAGTAGGTATGGTCTCGAAGTGCCTCCCGACGACAGCCCCGTAAGGATCAAGTCGCCCCGCGGACAGTCTCGCGCAACTCACCTTAAATATAAGGACGCTATAGAGGCATGCGGCGACATCGCCTATGCGGAGTTCAACATCTCCCAGATAGCACGTCTCTTCAGCCTCAACCCCACAGGTCTTTCGGCACAGCTCCGTGTGCATTACCCCGACATAATTCCGGCACGCGAAGCGCTACGCCGACGCCTCGGCATCGCCGACCGCCTCCACCGCGGCGCATTGCCATCCAGCAAGGCAGCTTACGAAAAGGCGGTATCAGTCTATAAAGACACCGACCTCACCATAAGGGAAGTCGCCGACCGTTTCGGCATCTCCTTCAGCGGATTCGGCCAGTATATGCGCCATTACCACCACGACGCCATCGACGCCAAGGCCGCCCGCCGCAGCCGGTCGAAGAAAGACACCCGGCAACGCCGCAGCGGCGACCTCTCGGGCAACGGACAGCTTTATGGTCCGAGGAAGAAGACAGCCGAACGCTACGCCCGCGCCCTCAACCTCTATAAGGAGGGACGCATGACCATAGAGGAGGTAGTCAAGGAGACGGGAGTGCCACTCGGCGGATTCAGGCACTATGTAGACCAATGGCACCGCGACATCCGCCGCAACCGGAAGGAAAACAAATACGGCGAAGCCATCGCCAGCCTGAGGGCAAACCCCCGGCCCGTCTCGGAAGTGGGGAGGGAATACGGACTGAATCCCGACATTTTCAGGGAATACCTTAAGGTCCACGCTCCCGACCTTGCGGAAGGGCAGGGGATGGTGAGGCTCGAAAACGGCCGGCGCGTCAAGCGCAGCGCCTGGGAGAAATACCGGCCCGCCATCGAGGAATACCGGAAGGATGGGGGAGCACTCCACGCCATAGCATGCAGGCACGGACTGAACTATAAATCGCTCTCATCCTTCCTCAGGCGGGTAGGGAATTTATAATTTAGAATTGAGGATTTTGGGATTCTTGAATGACGACTTAATACAGACAACAGACAACTCCATATATGACAGCTAACAAACTGACAAAAAGGACAGGAGTCCTCATCGCGGGACTGATGGCGCTCGCCGGGACCGTGGATGCCTCGGCACAGCAGGTAGGCCTTAAGACCAATCTGCTCTACGACGCTACGGCCACCATAAACCTCGGGGCTGAATTGCGCGTCGCGCCCCATTGGAGCGTCGACGTATCGGGCAACTTCAACCCCTTCACCTTCAACGACGGCCGCAAGTGGAAACACTGGATGGTACAGCCCGAAGCGCGCTACTGGCTCTGCGACGCTACGACAGGCCATTTCTTCGCCATTCACGCATTGGGCGGCAAGTTCAACTTCGGCCATCTCCCATTCGCCCGCGACATCGTCTATGACTTCGGCGACCTCCGCGACCACCGTTTCCAGGGTTGGGCCATAGGAGCCGGCGTGGCCTACGGCTACTCATGGATCCTCGGGAAGCACTGGAACCTCGAGGCCGAGCTCGGACTCGGCTGGATCCACGCCGACTACGACCGGTTTGAGTGCGACGGATGCGGAAAGAAGACCGGCAGCGGAAAGAAGGACATGTTCCTCCCCACTAAGGCGGCAATCAACCTCGTATATGTATTCTAACCGATGAAAAGAGCTACAACACCCATGGACAGGAAACTTACAATCATGGCGGCTGCTGTCGCCTTTTCGATCTCGGTGTCTGCCGCCGAACTCGCCAACATACCTGACGGCGCCGTCACCGACGTGGCGGTGGAGCGGTCTGAATCACAGCTTTTAGTGAAGATGACCGTTCATCCTGACGCCTTCCCCAAGAAATCAAACCGCGAGGTGTGGCTGCGTCCCGCCATCGAGGGCAACGGACATACGCTCGCGCTCGACTCCGTGCTCGTCGCAGGCCGCACGCGCTACTACCAGCACCTGCGCGGCAACTCCGGCTCCAACCCCGCCGAGATACTCCGCTCTGGAGCGAAGGAGGCGTATGAATACTCCGTCGCCGTCCCCTACGAGCAGTGGATGGAGCTGTCGCAGCTCAACGTCACCGGCCGCGTGGTAGGCTGCGCCGGCTGCACGAAGGCCGACGGCATCACCACCCTCTACGACGGTCCGCTCATGACGATGGACTACCGCGAGAAGACCCTCGAGCCCGTCATGGTCTACGTATCGCCAGCCAAGGAGATCGTCAAGAGCCGCGACATCAGCAAGGAGTCATACATAGACTTCCCCGTCAACAAGACGGAGATATATCCCGACTACCGCCGCAACCCCGAGGAACTCGCCGACATCCGCAGGACCATCGACGAGATCCAGAGCGACGAGGACATCACCATCACCTCCGTCGACTTCACAGGCTACGCCTCCCCCGAGGGCCCGTACGCCTTCAACGAGAAGCTCGCCAAGGGGCGCACGCAGGCGCTGCTGGACTACGTGAACCGCTACTTCCAGTTTCCGCGCACCACGCTTCACTACTCGTGGGTGGCCGAGGACTGGGAGGGACTCGAGAAAAAGGTCAGGAAGATGGACGGCCTCAACGACAAGGAGGCCCTCCTGAAGCTCATCGCCGACACCTCCCTCGCCCCCGACGTGAAGGACCAGCGGATGAAGAAGGAGTTTCCCGAAGACTACTTCACGCTTCTCTCGAAGGTGTATCCCTCGCTCCGCCACACCGACTACAAGGTGAGCTACACCGTGCGCAACTTCACCGACCTCGAGCAGATCAGGGTGCTCATCGGCACCGCTCCCCAGAAGCTGAGCCTCGACGAGATCTACACGTACGCCCGCACGCTCGACCGCGGCAGCCAGGAATACCAGGACGTGATGGACATCGCCGTCCGGATGTATCCCGACGACCCGGTGGCCAACCTGAACGCCGCTGCGACTGCCGCCTCGAAGGGTGACACCGCCAAGGCGAAGTCCTACCTCTCGAAGGCCCCGGCCACTCCCGAGGCCGTCTACACGCAGGCCGTGATAGCTGTGAAGGAAGGCGACATCGCCGGAGCACGTCCCCTGCTTCAGCAGGCTGCCCGGGGCGGCATCAAGGAAGCCTCCGCCCTCCTGAACCAGATCGACGAATATGGCCTCTGAATCCGTAACAGAGCGTGGTCCCCGCGCGTGTAAGGTAACTGAAGAAAAAAACTCCCTCGCAAAACAAACGCGAGAACAAAACAACCAAAATATATTAACTAACAACTTTTCATTTATGAAAAAACAAAAGTTTCTTTTAGGAGCAGCCGGGCTATTCGCCATCGGCCTCACCGCCTGCTCCAACGAAATGCCCGTCCAGGAGCCGCAGAAGGTTGCTGAAGACGAGAGCCGTTTCATCGCTGTAACGCTGTCTGCTCCGAACGCAGCTGCAACACGTGCTTATGAAAACGGAAGCCTTACTACAGATGCGGATGGTACAGCGACTGCAGGAGAAAGCTATGTTTACTGTCTCGACTTCCTGTTCTATGACACCAACGGCAATCCCACTGGAACAGTTTCGCATCTTAATGAAGAGCAAGTAAAGGGCTTGACCTTCACAAGCAACGGTACAGGAGCAAACGTTGAGCGTTTCTGCACTTCGGTAGTTCCGGTACAACTTACTCAGGGAGAGAATCTTCCTGCTCAGGTAATCTGTATTGTGAACGGTAATCAGGATGTCGTAAATGAAATCGCTAAAAAATCGTTGAATGGAGATGATGACGGATTCCGCGACATTACACAGGCAGAGTTTTCCCGTATTGGAAACTTCCTGATGACCAATTCCGTTTACTATGGTCAGGATGAACTTACAGGTCAGGCAAATCAGCGTCTTTGCGCTACTCCGATTAATGCCAACACTCAGTTGTTTGCTACAAAGGCTGCAGCTGAGAGTGCAGTTACCGCTGCAAATGGTGCAGATGCGACAGCGGCTCAAAAAGCAGCTCTCGTTGATATCTATGTAGAACGCGTTGCCGCTAAAGTTAGCCTTACATTAGATAACGCCAACATTTCGAACTATACTTTGGCTAATGCAGATGCAGATGGGGCGGATATCTCTATTAGATTCGTGCCTGAATACTGGCTTATGAACGCGGTAGATAATAAAACCTATCTGACTAAGCGTTACGGTGTAGAAGTGGATGGAGAAATTGATATGCATCCTGACTACGCTCAGATTAACGGCGCACTCACTGGAGCAGGGTTTTCTAACTGGAATAGTGTAGCTGATCATCGTAGCTACTGGGGTACTTCTCCATCTTACTTCAAGAACAATTTCCCTCTTGTATCTGATCAGGTTTTTGATCCGGAAGCTAATCCCGGTGTTGAATATGATCCTTATGCAGCGGGTTATGCCTATGATGTCAACTATTATTCATATAATAGTGTAGTGGCAGGCATTAACAATGCAACCTACTCAGAGGTGAGAAAGCAGTGGAAGGAAGTTGGTGAGAATGGTTTTAACAAATCTGTAATCTATACTCGTGAGACTACAACACCTCAGAGAACTATTCAGAATGATGGCACTAATGGAAATCCTGCTGCTGCTGTTGGTTCCGCTGTTGTGTTAGGACACTATGAAGTTATCTCTAATGATGCCACAGAAACGAAGACATTCTATGTTGACCGTAACGATGGAGATAATGGTACATACTATGGTAGTATGGAATCGGCAAGAACAGCTTTGTTGAACCGTCAGACTATTCTTTTTGTAGATGAGGAAGGAAAGGACCCCGTAGATGTTGAAGATATATCAGCAGCAAATCTTGCTTGCTTTACTGTTGAGCATCCTAAGGCAGCAGTAAGGGCTTTGGCTGGTAATCCCAATGTGGCTGGTCGTTTGGTGACACTGCAGCTTTCGTCTGTACCTTCAAATATCTATTTTTACGATAATGCAAGTGGAGACTACATCCCTGTAAATGCTGATAATTTAACGACAGTAAATGCGATGCTCGTGTCTCAGACCGGTTATTTTGATATATTCTTTGAAGGCCTTGGCTTCTTCACTGTTCCTATCCGTCACCTCAACTTCAAAGATGCGAGCTACACTGCAAATGACAATGGCGGTGTCTACAATTGGAAGACTATGAGTGTTGGTGAGCTCGGTATTGTACGTAACCACTCTTATGACCTTACAATTTCCTCTATCAAGGGCCTTGCCAATGGTCTGCGTAGCAGGAATCAGCCTATTGTTCCTGCAAAGGATAGCTTCAACCAGTATGTGGCAATGCGCCTGAACATTCTGTCTTGGAATGTTGTAAGCTCTTGGTCTGTAGACCTCTAATTTACGAAATCAAAGTAATTTGATGGAATAAATCGAAAAGCGGCGGGGCGAAGCCCCGAAAGGCGGAGTCCCGCCGCTTAAAAACTCTCTATCTCATAGACGCATGAGCAATGCGTCGTCCATAACCTCCCACTCCTCGGATAAGACAATTCCGCAATCCCACTCCGGGACAGGCGGACACCTGATACGAAAACAACAAGGGTGCATTACCTTTTCTGCTCCCTTCTCTATAATACAGAATAATCAACCTTGCGGATCCTCCCGGGTCCGCCCCCATCAATAATAATCAGCGATGAAAAAGAGCATCCAGGCATTATTCACCATCACGGCAATCGCCGCCGGAACCATCCTCGGTTCCTGCGACTCGGCAATCTTCGACTATGAGGGTGACTGTTCGGTAAAATACCGGCTTCCCATCACCTATAAGATGAACTACCTCGACGTGGACGCACTCTCCACGCAGGTGGAGCGCGTAAGCGTCTATGTCTACAACGAGCAGGGAACATTCGAAAGAAGTTTCTCAGCTACCGTAGACCAGCTCGCAGATAACGGTTACGCTCTGGAGTTTGCCGATGGAGTGCTCAAGCCCGGCAGATACTCGATGCTCGTATGGGGCGAGGGGAGGGCCGAAGGCAGCGATCCCGCGGCATTCGCCATCGGCGGCGGAAGCACCCCGGCTCTGACCGACCTCTCGGCCACGCTTTCGCTCAGCGGTGCGGACGGATCGCTCTACTGCGACCACGACATAACTCCGCTTTTCCACGGATATGCCGCAAGCGTGGAGCTTCCCGACACCTACGGCACGGTGGAGCTGCCCGCAATCGACCTCACCAAAGACACCAACATGATATCGATCGCCTTGGAGAACATCGAAGGGTATCCCATCGAACCGGACGCGCTGACGGTAAGCATCGAGGCCGACAACAGTGAGCTCAGCTGGCAGAACCAGCCGATAGGCGACCGCCTCTTCTCCTACATGCCCTGGAGCGTCACTCAGCTTGAAAGCATACGGCCCGAGACCCGCGACGGCGATGAGGAGCAGGAGGAAGCGACCGAAACAAGCGTCACAGGCCTTCTCGCCGAACTGACCACCGGACGCCTCATGGCCGACCGGAAACCGATGCTGGTGGTTCACCGCACGTGGGACGACAAGGACATACTCCGCCTCGACCTCGTCAATCTCCTCTGTCTCGTCAGGGGACATTACGGAGCATGGTCAGCACAGGAATACCTCGACCGCATCGACCGATATACGATGACATTCTTCATCGACGCCGACCTCAACTGGTATACCGCAGGCGGAATCAACATCCTCGGATGGAAGGTCGTGCCCCCGCAGATAATGGAATTCTAACTTCAACTGAAACTCCCGACAGTTAAGAAAAGACAACTATGCAGAAAAAAAGACGCATATATAGATTTACCGGCTTAAGCGCCATGGCGATGGCGATGATGCTCACATCGTGCATCAACGATGACTCGCTGTGCCCTGCCGAAAGCGACGGGGAGGATCAGATCACTCTGGAGTTTACCGTCGTCACCCGTGACCCCGCAGGGCACGGCACAAGGGCTTTGGTGGTGCCTGCCGGCACTGAAGACGGTACGGTGGCGGAAAACTACCTTGACCTTGACAACACCACATTCCTTCTCTTCGACGAGACCAAGACGCTGATCAAGGTGTTCGTGCCCTACGTGGATCCTGTGGAGGATACAGGATATGCGAAATACTCCGTGCGGGCCTTCATGAGTCCGCAGGAATTCCATACGCTGACCGACGGCAAGACCGACGTTACCTTCACAATAGCGGTGGTAGGAAACTTCTCACGCCTGAATCCGCAGAACGCCTCCTACCATATCGGGCAGAAACTCGACGACCTCTTCAACCAGACCACCGGCGCCACTTTCGCCATGCCGGTCCGAAACAACAACAATATGATATATTGGATTCCATCGGTCTATGGAACTCCTTATACCGATGGTTTCGGACAGACGATAGCCGACATGACTCCGGCCTATATTCCGATGGCCGGTATACATACATATAATGTGGCTGTGGCCGACCTACAGGCGAGTACGGTGGCAAAACCGCTCAACCTTTCAGCCGATACGGAAGGCTCCGGCGACATCAACATGCTCCGCGCACTCGCCAAGATAGAGGTGGTAGACCGTATCGACGCGGTCGGCACCGGCGAAGCTACCACTCAGCCCGGCACGAATGCCCGCACATGGATCGAGAAAGTGGAGCTCGTAGGGCATAACGACAGGGGTTCTCTATTCCCGACATTCAACCAGTGGAACATCCTCAACATCGTGGAGACCCAATATGTCACCGCCCCCTCCATCCCCACCACATCCACCTATGTCGGAGCGGAGGAAACGGGAGCGTTGGTCAATTTCTTCGCTGACGCCACCGCCACCCAGGGTCGCGACGATAAAATGCGTGTCTTCTCCTGCTACCTTACTGAATATAATCCCACCAACATAGCCGACAACCAGAAGATGTATGTGCGCATCACGGCCCAGCCTCCTGTAGCGGAGGGGGCGGGACCCTCGGATGAGAATTCCACATTCTACAGGGTAAGCCTTGCCTCGTATACCAACGGCACTGCGGGAGCATCGTTACCGATACTGCGCAACAATATCTATAGGTATGAGATAACGGGCCTTCAGGGTGATCTTGACGTCAGGCTGATAGTCGACGACTGGACATCTGAAGAACCTGTAAAGTGGGAATACACCGACAACCCCGGCGTCACAAAACCGATAGAATGGATCGGGGACGCGGAAGTGAACCTAACTGACGCTACCGTGATGTGCAGCTATGGCACTCAGGTACTGACAGCTACCTTCACGCTTGACACTCCCCAAGACGGCGAATGGACGGCCCAGTTGCTTCCCGCCAACACGAATACGGCCAGTGACGCGTTCGTATTCCTAAATGAGGCAGGAGATGAAGTGGAAACGATATCCGGCACCATCACCGGTGCGCAGTCTACAATCCGGATAAAGGCCAAGTATCCGGCTCTTGAGGAATACAACAGGGAGGCCATACTCATCATAACCGTTAAGAATCCCGGTGACGGACGAATCATTACCGCCGACGTGCTCAACGGAGAATATGGCAAGAACACCAACTTCACCATAATTCAGAACGCTTCACGATAAGAACACAATGAAAACAGAACGCAACATATACTCGGGAATACGGCGTCTTGCACTGATGCTCTTCTCCGTCGTAGGCCTGCTGCTCGCCTCTGCCTGCAGCGAAGACGGTATGGAGGGGTTTGAAGGCGCCGCCCCCAAGGAGGGATACATCACGATCAACCTCTCGAACACATCGATGCGTACGCGCGACACTGAGAGTGATGACAAGTATAATGAAAACAGGATACAGAGAGCGAATATCTATCTTTTCAAGGCGACAGCCGGGGATGACGACACGCCGGTGCTGACCCACAGCATCGCTCCAAATGCCGTGGAATCCACCAGCGTGCAGATTAAGCTCAACCGGGACATCATTGCGGATCTTTTTCCGGAAGGTTCGCAAAACAAGGCCCTTGCCTATGTTGTGGCTAATCTCCCGGCTGCCTATTCGTTTCCTGAAGTCATAACACTCGGAAGCCTCAGGACTCTGCCCATTACCTCAGATTTCGCTACTGCGACACAGCAGACTTCGTTTATCATGAACGGAGAGGGGACCCTCACCCTTTCGTATGATACTGCCAACCCTTCGAAGAGTTCTGTGGAGGGAGAGGTGCATCTTCAGCGTGCAGCCTCCAAGATCACCCTTGCAGTCAGTCTTACCGATGAGGTCACGGATGGCAACGGAGTGACGTGGCGCCCTGTCACTGCTTCGATGAATGTGCTGATAAATAACGGTGTCGACAAGTCGAAGGTGAATCCCACTTATGAGTCGGACGATATCGGTTATTTCAGCACTTCGACTGCAAACAATACGCAGATCGGTTTTACGAATTCCGGTAATGCTGATGACGAATTTCCGTGGAACGTCAACCTACCGCTTTACACATATCCCAATAAGTGGAGTGAGGAAAATCAGGAAGACATGACTTTCCTTACCCTCAATGTGCAATGGACCAACGGAAGCGTCTACCGCAACTGCTACTATATGGTGCCGGTAGTGAAGGATTCTCAGTTAGTACGCAATACGTCATACCGCGTGATGATCAACGTCGGTATCCTCGGCAACTATACACCGGAGGAACCGCTTGAACTCACAGACGTAAGCTACCGTGCTGTGGATTGGGGCGCCGCACCCGTAGACGTGGATATAGCCGACTACCGATACTTGGTAGTAGACCGTGACACTTACGTAGTGAACAATGAGAACTCCTATAATATCTCGTTCTACTCATCGCATGAGGTAGTGGTTACGAATGTCACTATGACCTATTATGCCTATAATACCAACGCCAACGGTATTGAGAGGGCTATTACTGTTACTCAGGCGGTCAACAATGCATCCGCAGCCCGGAATGACGGCAACGGCCTGTATAAATGTGAGGTGGTCGAAGATCCTGACACCGAAAAAAACAAGGTGGATGCAGTTACAGGTACGCGTATTCTGCAGCTTGACCATCAGTTGCTACAATGGACACCGTATAGCTCCAATGGAAATCAAGTGGTTTTAGGTCCGACCAACGGAAATTATCCGGCTGAGGATGCTATGACTCAGAGTATAAACTCCATAGCATATTATACTCCGACCAATGATGCGGCCTATTCTATTTATGAGTTTGAGGTGACTATCGCCCATAAGGACAATCCGTCATATACAGAAACCATAAAGATCACACAGTATCCGGCATTGTATATTTCAACGGAAGCCAATAACTATGTGATGGGTACTGATGGAAGACCGCAAGCGTCTGCTGCATATGGAAGTGTATATATTAATGGACTTACCAGGACTCAAACGAGCGTGTCAACTGCACAGTTGAATAATTTGATTCCAAGTGGACTTCGAGGAACTAACCGAAATCCCAATATGTATGTCATTGGCATTGTTCAGCTTAGTAATAATGACTATATAATTGGTGATCCAAGGGTTAATGATATTGATAATCCTGCTTGGATTAGGACCGAAGATGTGGCGGATAATAATAGGGTGATTACTTCATGGACCACTGCACCTGCTTTGTATGATGGTCCGACAAGAACGTTGAAGTATTATTATCCCACTGATGGATCTGAAAGCACTAAAAATATGGTTGCTCCAAAATATCGAATTGCTTCTTCTTATGCGGTTTCCAGTTATATGAATATGGAAACGGCAATAGTCAGATGTGCCGGATATCAGGAGAAGAACTACCCGGCCGGACGGTGGCGGTTGCCCACATATGGAGAGTTGGAATATATATTGACACTTTCTAATACTAATAAAATTCCGGAATTGTTTAATTCTGCATCAGTACGATATTGTACGGCTCAAGGATTTGTTCATATAACAAATGGAATAATCGATGGTCTTGACTCAAGTAGTGGAACGACTGGTAATGTAAGATGTGTATATGATGAATGGTACTGGGGAGATTCTACTGTGGAGGCTGACGGAACTGTGTCTTGGAACTTTACTCAAAGTACTTCAACTGGTAGCACTGGCGCTACCGGTCAAACCTATACCACAGCAAAGTATCCATTTACCTGGGGTGATGCGCCAAGATAAGAATATATAGAAAGATAAGTAGATTATGAAGTTTCTTAAATACATATATCCAGCGATTGTCTTGCTGATGGCCGGAGGGTGCAGCGAAGAGAATCAATTTCCTTCGCGGCCCGACATAACGGTGGAAGACGATTGCATCCGGCTTGATGTATCGCTCAACGTAGCGGCTATCAAGGGTGCGCAGACACGCGGCTTTTCCGATACTCCCGACTATTCAAAACTTAAGCTATACGTTTTTGAATTCTCGGATGAAGGAAATCCGCGCAGCAACGCCCTGTCGGAAAACTATACGGATTTCATCTCTGATTATGCGGTGAATGGCGACGACCGTGACATACATTTCACTCTGACCCTAAGGAAGCATGACACTCCACGTATCCTTCACTTCATCGCTACTGAGGACCAGGATCTGCGGTTCACGCCTAACTATGAGGGATACATGATTCCTTCTATCCAGACATCAGACGGCACTCCTGCTTACTGGCATCGAATCGTATTCCCTGACGGATACGGAGAATATGATGCGTCAGGCGAGAAGTTCACTCCATATGAAACCCTAACGGCAGATCTGGAGCATATCCCGATGATCAGCAACTTTGCTAAGGTTTCGTTGACGTCCACGGCCGCTGACTTCACATATGAGGGCTTCGCCCTCCTTAACCGGCCGGTAGGAGGCACGGTGTGTCCATGGAATATTGACAAGGCTGAGTTTCCTGAGTTCCTGAACGGAAAAAATATATTAGACTACGAAGTAATCAGTGAAAACTATCAAGGTTATTGGCCCTACAATCCGGAGGCTTCCAGCTTCACTGACAGGAATGTGGCTGACGCGACGTTTGACAATGACGATAAGTTCATGTATGAGCGTCCGAATTCATCTCTCTATACTCCGGTCGTGATCATGAAGGGTAGGCGAGCAGGAGATACTGAATCGTCTTACTATAAGATCGACCTTGGACGGAAAAATGAAAACAATCTCTTCGAATACTACGACATATTGAGGAATTTCGAGTATTCCATCAATGTGACTCAGGTAGGAGCCCAGGGATATGCCACCCCTCAGGATGCGATGAACGGCGTAGTCTACAACAACTTCTCGTTTGATGTCAACACCCGAAACATGCTCAATGTCTCGGACGGCAATGATATGCTCAGGGTGAATCAGACCACTTTCGTTGTCACCCAGGACGACCAGACGGATATCGAGTTGCTTTTCAAATACAATAAGGATATAAAAAACGCCAATACCCTTTCAAACGGCGATATTAAGTTTATTGTCGACGAAGGCACGGCCATTGAGAGCGTTGACTACGGCACAACTGATAATGCTGACGGATGGCGCACGGTATCGATCAAGACGGTGAATCCTGACGGTGTACGTAAGGAAGGAAGCATAGTGGTGTATGATCCGGCGACGGGACTTGGAAGGACCATCACCATCATCGTGCGTAACCCCTGGCTATATACAAACGCCGGAGTATGGGGCGGTAACTACAACTATTACTCTCAGTTTATCGCGAATGTGGAGGAGCGTGAGAAATGGAACGGCTACGTTTCGAGCAGTGCGGAATTAGGACAGCCGCTGACGGTTCGTTTCCATATTCCCGACGATATACCGGAGGCGATGTTCCCGATGACATTCACGTTTGAGTCTGACCGTCAGAACATAGAAAACAATAAGGTGGGCAATCTGGTAGTTGAATACGGACAGGGTTACTTCAAACCTGAAGAAACGACAATCAAATATACGAAGACAGTCACTTGGGCTGATTACAATTCAAAATTGGAAGACGGCAACGAGCAGGGCACGATAGTCGACGATGACAATGACGGCGTGACCAACCATGTGGTGCGAGCCCGATTCCAGACCATCGCGCAGATTGAAGAAGGACAGACTACGCTTATTCGTGTTTACAACCCGTATATGCGTGTGTCAGCAACGGCGGAGAGTCCTTATCTGGAGGTTTCATTCCGGGGCCAGGCGGGTACTGCGCCCGACTATGAATCGGGAGCGGTCTCCGAGTGATGAAAAAAACGACAAAGAAAATAAAGAAAAGGAAAGAAAAACAAGTTAAAACAGTAATTGGCCATTGTTGTTAATACCACAAGCATAACATGGCCCTAAGAAGTGATGTCATCTCGCCCGTGAGGGTATCCAGAGACAAAGCCTGGCAGCGGAGCCCGTGAGGGTCCCGCTGCTTTTGCTTTTCTTTTTATGCAGGGTGATGCAAGCCTTACAACAAATCCGCAGGGTAAAGGTTCAA
>CAMWMK010000085.1 GCA_947175295.1 uncultured Porphyromonadaceae bacterium | reverse complement strand
AGTTAGAAGGTATGTAGGTGGAAGACGGGACTTTCACTTAAATTAGGAAAGAACCCGAATTATCAGGACAACGGGCTGTCGCTGACGAGTGCCGGCGATGTGACCTACCGCCTGACTTATGCAGGAGAAGACGATACCCTCTCCACATATGTGATGAAGGAAGAGCAGCGCCACAATGCTCTTCCATACATATCCATTCCCCTGACTCCGACAAAGGATGTATGCGACATCGAGGGAATGGAATATCAGGCCAACGACGTAAGCGTAGGAGACCTTGACGGCGACGGCGTGATGGAGATAGTGGTGAAGCGTCTGCTCTCACACGGCGACAATGACGGCACCGGAAGCGGCGAGTCTCCGCTTGAGGTGCGCCATACGGTGCTCTATGAGGCTTATCGGCTAAGCGGCGAGATGCTCTGGCGCGTCTGCTCCGGACCGAACATAATACTCGGCAACAGCAGTTCTTTCGCCATAGCCGACTTTGACGGCGACGGGAAGGCAGAGATGGCCATCAAGACTGGAGAAGGCACCGTCTTCGGCGACGGGATGGAAATCGGAGATACCGATGGCGACGGAAAGACCGACTACCGCACCAAAGGCGCCAACTACATTGGGTCGGGTCCGGAATTCTTTTCCATAATAGACGGAGTCACCGGCAGGGAACTCGCTCGGGCCGACTTCATAAAGCGAGGAAGAAGCGAAGACTGGGGCGACAATTACTTCAAGCGAGCCCACAGCCTCCGCGTGGGAGTCGGATGTTTCGACGGGCAGCTTCCTTCAGTGATTTTAGGGCGCGGTGTCTATGCTAAGTCGGTGATCGAAGCCTGGGATTACCGTGATGGAGAACTGACACGCCGTTGGAATTTCGATACCGACGCCAAGCTGACAGGGAAAGACGGCAAGGCTTATTCCAGATATGCCGGACAAGGCAACCATTCGCTGAGTGTAGGCGATGTGGATGGCGACGGATATGACGAAATAGTATATGGAGCGATGACCGTAGACCATGATGGGGTAGGGCTTTACACCTCCGGCCTCGGACACGGGGACGCGCTGCATCTCGGGAAATTCGACCCTTCGCGTCCGGGCCTGCAGATTTTTTCATGTTTTGAGACAGGAAAGACGGAAGTCGCGCTTCGCGACGCAGCCGACGGAAGCATCATCTACGACCATAAGAGCGCGACCGACGGGGATATGGGAAGGGCCATGATAGCCGACATAGACCCTGCATCGCCGGGATGTGAGTTTTGGTGGTATAAAAGCACGGTGCATGACATCAATGGCAATGAACTTCCGGGCGATCGGGCCAATTATCCCGGATCATGCAATTTCGCCATATGGTTTGACGGAACGTTAAGCCGCCAGACCTATACAGGCACGAAGATCGACAGCCGTCAGGGTGGGCGTGTATTCACCGTCTACCGCTATGACGTCGCGCATATCAACGGCACCAAGGAGAATCCTTCATTCTACGGAGATATTCTCGGCGACTGGCGTGAGGAACTCATCTTCCCCGACAATACCAAGACAAAAGACCTCAAGATTTTCTCATCCTGGATTCCGACCACCCACCGAATCCCTTGGCTCATGACCGATCATATCTACGAAATGAGCGCACTCAATCAGAACATCGGCTACAACCAGCCGACACATACCGGCTACTACCTCGGAAGCGACTATGCAACGGATGAGGAGATATGGGCCGCATCGGGCGCTACGACCGGAGTCGAGGCGATAGAATTCGCCGGACAGGAGGCCGATGGATATTACTACGACCTGGCAGGACGCCGCATCGCCAATCCGGGCCCCGGCATCTATATCCGCCACGGCGAGAAGATCCTCATCAAATAGTGCAGCGGTTTCCTCCTCAGCGTCGGAAATTGTTTGGATTTTTACGGAAAATTGAATTAATAAGTGCGTTATTTAATTGTCATAATCATATTGATGCTTTCTCCTGTTTCCTATATCTTTGGGAGCAGACATGAAGCGACAGTTTTGCCGGAAGTACTGGTAGTATCCGGACATAAGAAGCTCCTGCATCTGCTGGCCTATGTAAGGGAATATTCCACTATGACCACTTATACCGATACGGTCTTTCTCTTTAGGGAAAAGATGGTAGACTATATGCTTCCGGCAGGTAAAGTAGATTTCAAGGGATGGTCAACACCAAGAGTCCTTACAAGCCGATCCTATTATCGGTTTTCAAATAGTCAGGGCCTTGACAGCGTAAGCGATGCGTGTCAACATCATTTCTCATGGTCCGATTGGATCGGAATTATTCCGTATCTTCGTGTTCCGGAGAAACTTTCATGCGTAGAGACGGGGAGAGACACCATCTGGGGAAAATACAGTCCTTTTGAGATATGGACGAAAAGTAAGGATTCCGTTTCAATCAATATAGATGTTCTTGCAGACACCGCTGGAGCTAAATGGGTGAGAAACCTATCCGGATTCTTTAAGAAAGGTCTTGAATTCAATCGAATCAGATTAGGTTTTGATTTCGATAATGTAATTGGAGACACCATGTCCGCTTTGGATCTGACAGGCTACTCAGTGGATATGGAGTCGACCGGAAGAGGGTATGAGATGTTCAGGTTCAATAAGAAGGATGAAGCGTTTTTTGTGGAGACCACAGCAGAGGTCTATATTCTTGACAGGGAATTCATCTCTGTTAAGGAAGCTAAGAAATGGGACAAAAGCTCGTTTGATATTGATGAGATAGGCATATATGAACCTGCTGACGCTCCTCCGCTGCCATCGGAGATACAGCTTTTGGTATGGAGGGTTGACAATATCGACAAGAATGAGGTAAAGTTGGATGTCGTACCTGATCAAAATATGATAAGCCATAAGTTGGGTGGACGTAATTTCAAAGCAGGCAGGTGGGCGCTCCTTATGCTAAAGGAGGCCACTGGAATCACTAAATTCCGGGCACGTAGAAATCTCAACAGGCAGTGGGATAAGTTTAGGAAAACACGAAAGGAGCATAATGGAGACTGATATGCGAATGCCAATACCTACAGATTCAATTGTTTCTTTATCTGTATATTGTTTGCCGCAAATTACAAAAAAAATATCGATATTCAATACCTTACGGTCAGATTTTTTTCGGGGGGGGGAGAGGCGGTAGATGCTGATGCGAAGCGTTCCGGCTCAGTGTTGGGGACGGTCAAGATAGTCAGATGACCGTAACCGTCCGAAAAAAGCAATGTCCCGCTCTCCATCGATTGGGAAAGCGGGACATGTTATATTTAACCGATGTCAATGAGTGTGCTTGTATGTGCGGCGAGTGCCGTCGCTCATCACTTCAGTGCGTATGCATATGCCTTCTGGTGACTGCAGGCGCACACCTTGCATATTATGATATATCACTTCCCTCACTTCTGTCTCAGTAATATTAGCATTACGGACTCCGGAAGCGGAATCGGAATAAAGGAGCGATGCAGACTTATTGCAATTAACAGGTCTGCCAGTCTTGCCGTCAAGAAGTATGGCTACTATGTGCAGTTTTGCATCCTTGTTAAGGAAGTCCTTACCGCTTACTGTCTTGACATCCTCCATTTTTACGGAATAGTCGAATGTCATAGGCTTTCCTCGTTTTATGGATGTCGGTATTGAGCCCTCAATTCCCTTGATATCCTTATAATATGCCACTACATCGTTGAAGACAAGACCACCGACCTTTGACGCACCATTGAGGAAAAGGTCCCAAAGTTCGCTGTCTACCCCGTCCCCGGTTTCAGCTCCGGAATAGTAGTTTGACTGTAACCATAAAGGGTTCTGTAGACCGTCGGCTACGAGCGCGAATGAAAGCATATAGTCGGCATTTTCTTCATCCCTTACGAAATTGACAGTCGAAGTAGCGTGGATTTCTGAGCCGTCTTCTGAGTAATCGGCCGACACGGTGATTTCAGCTGGTACTATTTCCGAAGCGTAACCGTTCCATCTGTAGGGGAGATACGACGGATCGATTATATCACCACGATTTATGCAGCTTGATGGAAACCCACCTGCATCCACTGGAAAATCCCTATTCTCCACAGTGACCATAGCGGTTTCATAAGAGCTTGAATGGTAAGCAAGACCGATGAACATATCGCCGAACATGCGGCCCATCTCTTCCATCGCTATATAACCGCGAGGGCAATAGCCGCATCCCAATCCGGTGAATTCCTCTACAAGGGGTCTTGCCACAGGTATGAGAGGCCAGACATTCATTGTGCCCTTTCCTTCACGAAACGGATCATTGTTGGTTTCTCCGTTCGAACTGTCGATGGTCAAAGTAAAGGGATATTCCCCCATTTCCTCATAAGCCTCTATGGTAATGCCGACGACAGCGGCCTTCCCCGAAGCCTCCAATGGAGTATCGAGATGAAGGCTTCCGGTTCCTTTCTTATCGCCTATGGTGTAGCTGTAGGTGACGTTCTCAAGTGCGTTGGAACCATGGTTGATAAGGGTCACAGGAATGGCATAGTCCTCGCCACTGACTATATATGACTGTGCCGGAAGGCTGATGGCGACGTCGTTGGCCCCGAAATCAGTGGAAAGTTGTACTGTCATGGCGCTTACAGCTCCAAGAGACTCTCCTAAATTGGTCCATTTCAGTCTGGAGCGGCTCGTATGTATCCAAAGACCTTTGTCGAGGTTGTCATCACTCTCTATGCATGCTATTGGCATTTTAGGGTATCCGTATTCATCTGAAAGATCAGTGATGTTGAATGAGTATCCCACCCATACGCCTTCCACCGGTATTTCATACGGAGAGTCGAATGTTATGTCGATCGATTCACCGGTAACCTCTCCGCTTTTGCTGCATATGTCCGGAGCGTTTACTTTATTTTCCAGTTTCAGTTCTGTAGAAATCCATGCGGTAACATCTGTCACGGCCGGATCATCTACAGGCATCGGCACGCTTATGCCTTTCACCTTGGCTCCGACATAGGCAGGATTATTGATGAGGATGGCTATGTCGTATTTCTCTTTCTTCTCGAAACCATATACTTTATAATCTATGTTGTCGGTATTATATGTGAAATCAATATCGGTGGCATAGGTGCTTAATGAGCCTAACGCTATCAGGCCTGAAAGTATGTATCTGCTTTTCATCATTTGAATTGTTATATTGAAAAAGCGACAGCGGTATCGCATCTGATGATCGGTACCGCTGTCGATTATTATTTACTGCTTATTTTCTGACAGCTTTCGAAGTCTTCACGGTTCCGTCGCTGTATACGGTCTGCTTTACGTATACTCCTGCTTCCGGGCGGCTTACCTGACGGCCGGAAAGGTCAAAGTAGCGGATACTGTCGATGTTACGTGAAGAGGTTGCTGATACACCGCTTGTTTCATATCCTGGTGCATAGACTATGTCGGAATATATGTTCTTGCTGTCGGTCTTATATACCAGTCGCACACCGAGCGATTCAAAACCGCGTGTGTGGAACGTGAATCCATGGTTGATTCCGGATGCGTAGAAGTCGTATGTGTCCTCACTTTCATATCCGAATGGCACTTCTGTCATTTCAGTCATGCCGGCTGGAAGCTCATACTCATCGTCGTAGAAGGTGAAGAGCTCGCCATCCATGAACACCTCATAATAGATGCGGCCTGTGTCAAGAATCTGATGATCTTCCGTCACGGTAGGAATGTCGAAATAAAGCTCTGCGTCATAGTCATATTCCTCGTCTACATCATAGAAAGAATCGAGCACAGGATTCTGGATGGATCTCACTGCGGGATTTTCAGCAGGAATCGTGATATATGGATTTTCCACCATCAAATAGTAGATCACTTTTTCGGGAGACATTGAGATGCAGAAAGCGCCGGAAGACTTAAGCACATTGTTTTCCTTATCCCAGTCGAATGTTATATCGTCTGTAATCCTGAATGATCTGTACGTTTCGCCGTCTTCCGTGACTTCGACGACATTTCCGGCATCGAAGTAAGCCAGGGTATTGTTATCCCAATATTCACCCATATACTGGCCATTCTCGAATGAAACCTTATCCCCTTCAATCTTACCTACCACAGCCTTGTCTGACATTCCGGTACTGTTGAAGAGACCCTTTATATACATAGCATCGCCTGCGACTCCTACCTTTACGCTGCGTGAGGAAATTCCTGTGATCAGCTTCCAGGTCGAGAACTCGACATCCTCGGGAGCCTCAATCTCCTTTGCTGTATTAGGACGCATCTTGCTGATTATATCACCGGTGGCCTGCCATGACCAGTGAGCCGGCTGGCCATCCTCTTCTTCATACCAAAGGCATTCACCGATCATTGTGCCCGGCTCTTCAAGAGATATGAGGGTTCCGTCTGCTTCAAGCCGGAATTTGAACTCTTGGTTTTCGGTAGTGTAGTACCATCCTTCCTGTGTGGTTTCATCTGTGACCTCGAACTGAAGTTTCATCGCGTAGTACCATGCATTGTACTCCGGTTCATCATCGTAAACCTCCTCATCGACCAACTGTGGGAAAGTGAAAGTCACCACATCTCCTTCGATATCTCCTTCAATCCAGTTTTCTGCGGAGTAGTAGTCACAGAAGAAAGGACCCTGTACGAAAAGTTTTGTTCCGTCTTCTGATTTTATGGCATGGGATATAGCGCCGTCAAGTGTCTGTGAAAACATTCCGTAGAGCCAGCTGTAGCCGTAGGAAAAACCCTCTTTAACCAGAGTGTATTCCTCTCCCTGAGTGGGTTGGATAAGCTGATAGTCTCCCGGTTTCTGAGCAGCCTTCTTAGATGCATTTGCCTTTTTCATGAGGTTGTTGCGAACCTCAAACCGTTGGCTGCGGTCGGAATTCTGGGTATTCCGGTTGACAGGCATCTGCGTCTGTGCCTGCTGGGAGAGTGCTTTCGGAGGAAGCACCGTCTGCGCCTGAGCTCCATATCCCCATAGGAGAGCACTGATTGAAAGAAGTATAAAATTCTTCATAAATATAAATTATGTTGTTTATGATAAAAAGATTGTCATTCAGATGTCTGTTTGATTTGCATGAAATAAAATCAAGCAGGTAAGAGAGTTTTACTGATATATCATTTCAGTTTGCAAATTTATATAAAAATTTCATATGTTAAGTTGATGTTATGTTAAAATATGTTAATGATATGCTTTTTGTTTATTTTATGCAGCAAATATTCATTTATAAATTTGTATTCGGAAAATACTTTTTTTATTTTAACGGGTGTGTTTGCAGATGTCGGTTTTATTGCTAAATTTGCGGATATTATTCAACTGACCTATATGAAAACGAAATTATCCTTTCTCTTGCAGCCTTGACATCGGCCGTGTGCCCGGCTTTGGCATGGAAGTTCCTGGCCGGCGTGCCCTATGGGGCTCGGTACGAACACTACAGATTCAATTGCTTCTTTATCTGTATATTGTTGGCTGCTATTTGTTTAAATTGAATGGAGCCTTTGGATATCTTTACTCGTCCAGAGGGAATCCAGAAGAAATCACCGCTTTTATGCAATTCTTTTAGCATTGGAGCGGAAGCTGAAAGCCACTTTTTTAGCCACTTTACCTTTTCCACCATTTCAGTGACATTTTTTGTGTCTGCCGGATGGACCTCAACGAATAATGCCTCATTTGCAAAGCCGATTACATAATCCCATCGGGCATCATTTGGATACAAAGCCTTGACAGCGTTGTCTATATCGACACTCCCATCAATCAATTTAGTATCAGTCGCCTTTATTGCTTTAGAGTTGGCACCCATAGCGGAAAGTCCTTTCTGCAGATTGTCTTTTATTTCTGGACAGCTTTCCACAGCCTCTTTAAATCGTATTGTCTTCGTGTTTTTAATCTTCGCCATACTCGCTTACGATTTCAGAAGCCCGGCTTGCAAAGGAAGACAGCCCACCCCATTCGGAGATGATCTCGTCGTCGTCCATCACGTCTAATGTTGAGATATCTGCCGATACTACGCCACTATTGCTCTTTGTGTCCAAATAATACACCTTCACGTCTTTTTGCTGGAGTCCGTCAAAAATGGATTGATCCATATTGTCGGAATTAATCCTGAAGAGCCTGCATAAGGCATCTCGGAAATCATGCTGATCCAAGTCAGAGAGAAACTCCAAGGCCCATACAAAATCAATGAAAACAGAAGAATGGGTCGAGAGTATCACCTTGAACCCCTGTTGCATTAATCCTATGATCTCGATAATTACAGATTCGATTGCTTTCGGATGTAGTCCCATCTCAGGCTCCTCTATAATGACCCATTTGTAGTCTTCCCTTTTTACGGCGGAGGAGGAAGGTTCAGTCAGGCAATATATAGCTAAAAGAAGGGGCATGAATTCCTTCTGTCCGGCACTCCAGGTCATGAAAGGAAGTTTGAGTCCATCAATTGAGAGCTTCATCTTCCGCTGGCCTCCCGATTCATCCATTATTACTTTCCCATTATGGAAAATCGATGAATTGATGGAATCCCTTACGCTCTTGTTCAGGCGTTGGCTCATCGGGAAGATTATATCAGGACCGCTTAAACCTCCTTGCATGAACACTCGAAGGGTTTCGCTGAAGATGCGCAAAGGATATGGTGTGGAGAGATCATATTCCATAAAGTTTTTAGGGCGTCCGTCGGCAATGCTCAGGATTCTTTGGGCTGGAATATAGAAGATGGATTCCTCTGCCGGGCCTTCAGTCTTAATGGAAGCATCAGTCAGTCTTTCCGTAACATCCTGTCCGTTGACATATACGGTTGTCGAGTCCTTGACCAGAGACGACAGACCTTCTCCGAAATAATATTCAGGAAGAGAACGCGCAGCTGATCGACCGAGTACATAATTGTATTGGCTGAGCGTCGACACTATATGGTCGTGATCTTCCACAAGCTTGAAAAGCTCAAGCAACAGGCTTTTGCCTGAGGCCTGAGGCCCGATCAATATAGTGAGATCCCCGAACTTTATATCTACATCCAGGATTGGTCCGAAGTTTTTTACCGTAAGGTGTTCTGTCGTCTGATTCATCGTAATTCAGTTTTTCGAACGCAAAATTAAAAAAAATATTTGATATTCACTCTCTCTTGCAATCATATTTTTTCTGGAGGGGATAGGCGGTAGATGGCGGCGCGGAGGTCTTCGGCAAGCTGGGGAAAGGATCTGCCGGAAGCCCTTAGTTCTGAGACCGAAACCGGCTGCCCGATGATGATGCGGAATCTCTTGCCGCGCGAGGCACATAGTTCCGCTGGCAGGGTAGCCTGCTCTATGTTGACCTTGATGCCGAGCTTCTTCCTCCATTTCGCAAGCCGATAGAATCGCTTGCGGTTGAGTGCTACAAACCTTACGGGAACTATGTCGCGGTCGTTCTCGATAGCTTTCTGCACGAATGCCTTCTGCCATTTGAGGTCGTGTACCTCCCCTCCGGGATGGAGTCTCGATACAAGACCGGCCGGGAAAATGACTATCTGTCGATCGGAGGCATATTCCGCATTGATAGCCTCGGCTGCCGCGCGTGCTTGGCTTCCATACTTGTTGATAGGAAGAAACACGGTGCCGAGCGGCTCTACATTCATCAGAAGGTCGTTGACAAGAAAGCGGATGTTCTCATCTCCGTAGCGTTGCCCCAATACCGCTATAAGGGCGATGCCGTCGAGGCCGCCGAGAGGATGATTGGACGCGAACACCACGCGCCGGTCTTTGGCCGGGAGATTCTCGGCTCCATCGACTGTAACTTCAATGTCAAGGTGCTCCAGGACTTTCCTTGAGAATTCGCTTCCCTGCGAGGGATAGCCTATGCGGAGCATCTCGTTGAGTTCATCCTGATGGATGAGGCGGGAGAGGGCTCCGTATAGGAACCCCGGTATGAACTTCTGTTTACGCGAAGGGATTCTCTTGCGGAGAATCCCTTCTATGTCTAACTGGAGCAATGGTCTCATGATCTTATTTTCCGGTGCCTTTCTTGGTGCCTCGCCAAGTGGCGTCTTCGTCGTTGACCGACTGTTCCTCATCCCAGAACTCGTCGGCCCATTCCTCATCCGTCTCAGGCATCCAGTCTTCCTCCTCGTCATCGTCCTGATGGAAGATGAACTCGTCTTCCTCCTCCACGCGGTGGTGGCGGTCGAGGTTGCGGTGGGTGATGGTAGACTGTGCGAGATTGTCTTCCGAGTTGATCTCACGCCAGAGAAGGTCTTTGAGCTCCGTGAGGCCAAAACCGGTAACGGCAGAGATGAATACCGTAGGCACGCCTTCCGGCAATTCCTTCTTCATCTCCTCCATCATCTCTTCGTCGAGCATATCACACTTGGAGATGGCCAGTACACGGCTCTTGTCCATCAGTTCGGGATTGAACTGCTTCAACTCGTTGAGAAGCACCTCGTAGTCTTTCTTGATGTCTGAAGAGTCGGCCGGAATCATAAAGAGGAGCACAGCGTTGCGCTCGATATGGCGAAGGAAACGGAGTCCGAGCCCCTTTCCCTCGCTGGCACCCTCGATTATGCCGGGGATGTCGGCCATCACGAAACTCTGGTTGTCGCGGTAGCTCACGATTCCAAGGCTCGGTTCCATCGTGGTGAAAGGATAGTCAGCGATCTTCGGCTTCGCCGCTGAGATGGCTGACAGGAGAGTTGACTTTCCAGCATTAGGGAATCCTACGAGACCTACATCTCCGAGAAGCTTCAGCTCCAATACCACAGCCTTCTCGATAGCCGGCTGGCCGGGCTGCGCATAACGGGGCGCACGGTTGGTCGCTGTTGCGAAATGCACGTTGCCGCGTCCTCCCTTTCCGCCGCGGAGAAGCTTGATCTCCTCGCCGTCGCGGGTGATCTCACACAGGTATTCGCCGGTCTCGGCATCAAACACCGTAGTGCCTACAGGCACCTCGATGATGCGGTCTTCGCCGTCTTTGCCCGTGGAGCGGTTCTCGCCGCCGCTCTGTCCGTCAGTAGCGAAGATATGACGTTGGTAGCGCAGGTCGAGAAGAGTCCATTTATGGCGGTTGCCGCGCAGTATGATGTGGCCGCCGCGTCCGCCATCGCCTCCGTCGGGGCCTCCCTTCGGAATATACTTGGCGCGATGGTAGTGGCGGCTGCCGGCGCCTCCCTTGCCTGAGCGGCAAAGGATCTTTACATAGTCTATGAAATTTGATTCTGCCATGTCTTTCAATAATTGAGAATTGAAAATTGAGAATTGAGAATCAAGGCAGAGACATGATTCTCTGAATCGCAACTGTTCAATTCATAATTCATAATTTATCATTCATCATTGATCGTGTGACTTCGTTGGCGTAGCGGAAGTCGTCGGGCGAGCCGATGTCTATCCATGTGCCTTCGATTGCGAAATGCGATACTTTCAGTCCTTTTTCAATCAGCGACTCTACAAAGTCCGGAGCATCGAGGTATTCACCACGCCTTATGCCCTCAAGAACCTTGCGGTCTATCATATATACGCCTGCGTTGGCGAAATGGTTGAAAGTAGGCTTCTCTTCCAGTCCCGTCACCCGGTCGCCATCCGTGCGCAGTATCGCGAAAGGTACGGATACGGTATACGGTACGGTCGCCATTGTCAGCACAGCTCCCGATTCTACATGATGGCGCCAAAGTTTCTCGAAATCTATGTTTGTCAGCAGGTCTGAATTCATCACTATGACATAGTCCTGACTTAGATTGTCGATGAGCGCCACGCTGCCGAGGGTGCCGAGGCGGCATGGCTCCTCCACGCAATGCACGAGGCCGTTCCATTTCGGATCAGAGAAGTGGGCTATGATCTGTTCCTTTAAGTAATTGACCGTCACATATATGTTTTCCACTCCATATCTAAGCAGCGACTCCACGTTGTAGTCGATGATCGGACGTCCGCCCACTTTCAGAAGGGGTTTCGGTGTATCGAGGGTGAGCGGGCGAAGGCGTTCGCCACGCCCTCCGGCCATCAGCACGGCGTCGGCCGGGATTGCCGACTTCATGAGCCTTACGTCGATCACTCCGGTGAGTCTTCCGTCGCTGGTCACCGGCAGGAGGTTGACCCTCTGTTCGTGTGCCTTCGCTACCGTCCGGTATCTCTCTTGCGGAGATGCATCGGCCGGAAGAGATATGAAGTTTCGGAAAGCGATGCCGCTTACGGGGTCGTCGGTGGTGTGCCCCGCTATTATGGCGCGCCGTATGTCGCCGTCGGTCACACTTCCGATAAGCCTGCCATCGGTGTCGATGGCGAACAGTGTCATCGAATCGCCGCTCAACTGGTTGAGCGCCACGAGGGTTTCCCTGATCGTGGCGCTTCCGCTGATGATATGTCGGGCTGTAAGGGTAGCCCCCCAGCCCCCTGAAGTGGGAGTTTCAGTGCCGTTCATTTCTCCTCCGCCTCTTCAGGGATGAGAGGGGTCTCGTCATCCTTCGGTCCGTCATACATTTCCTCGATTTCCTTCGCGTAGCGCTTGGCTACGATGGGGCGGCGCACCTTCATCGTGTTGGTCACTTCACCGTCTGCCATAGAGAAATGACGGGGCAGGAGCGTTATCTTCTTTATCTGCTCAAACGAGGCGAGGTCCTTCTGGAGTTCGTCGATCTCGGCCATCAGCATCTCGATTACCTGTGTATCCTTAAGGAAGACAGCCTTGTTTTCGGTATCTATGCCTTTCTGTCTGGCCCAGGCTGTAAGCTGGTCCATGTTGGGGACTACGAGTGCGGTCACGTATTTACGCTCATCTCCGATTACGGCGAGTTCGTCGATATACTTGTTCTCGGCCAGACGGCTTTCGAGCAGTTGCGGAGCGATGTATTTGCCGTTGGATGTCTTGAAAAGGTCTTTCACTCGTTCGGTAAGCACAAGGGCTCCGGACTCGGTGAAATATCCTGCGTCGCCCGTGCGAAACCATCCGTCGTCGGTAAAGGCCTTCGCGTTGGCGTCGGGATTGTTGTAGTATCCGGCAGTGACGGTGGGGCCCTTTACAAGGATCTCACCCTCCTTGTCGATCTTCACTTTCACCATAGGAAGTGGTTTTCCGACTGTGCCTATCTCATAATCCACGAATGGGAACGCCGACACGGTGGCTGTTGTCTCGCTGAGGCCGTAGCCTATGATGACGTTTATGCCGATCGACTGCATGAACTCCGTGATCCTCGGACTCAGAGGCGCGCCGGCCGTAGGGAACATCTTGGGGTCGGGTAGACCTATGGTCTTCTTAACCTTCGAGAAGACGCGTTTGTCCCAGAACTGGTATTCCTTCTCAAGCCACGAGGGTACGGGTTTGCCCTCGCGGCGGAATCCGAGGTTGCGGCGGTAGCCTACGCGTATGGCACGTCCTACCATGGCCTGCTGCACCTTGTTCATCTTCGATATCTTCTCCTTCACTCCGGCATAGACCTTCTCCCAGAAGCGGGGTACGCATGTCATCAGGTTGGGCCTTACCTGGGGAAGTGTCTCCTGAATGATGCGTGGATCCTCGTTGATGGCGATGCGTATGCCCTTTGTCAGGCAGAAGAAGCACCATGCTTTCTCCAGAATGTGGCTCATAGGAAGGAAGGCCATCGAAAGGTCCTTATCGGTGACGTTGATCAGGAATTTGAGGTGGGCCTCCATCGCGGCGTCATAATTGGAATGGCTCAGGCATACGCCTTTGGGCTCGCCCGTAGTGCCGGAAGTGTAAATAAGCGTCGCGATGTCGTCGGGCAGTCCGCGGCCAGAACGCTGCTCTACGAGGATACGGGTGTCCTCGTCGGCCTCCACGCCGAGCTTCATGAAGTCTTCCCAGCTGATGGAAGCGGTATCGTCGGGATTGATTTCGAATCCGTCTTTCTTGAAGATTACGATCCTGTCTATCTGCTCGGGATGCTGCTTCCAGTAGTTGTAGGCAAGCGGATACTGATGCTTCTCACCTACAAAGAGGATGCGTGGCTGTCCGTCGTTGACGATGAAGTCGTATTGGCTTTGGCTGCTGCTTGAGTAGAGGGGAATCGTGGCCGCACGGTTGCGGAATCCCGCGAATTCAGTGATGAGTATCTGCGGGGTATTGTTGGAGCAGATGGCGATATTGTCTTTCTCCTTGAGTCCGAGGCGGGCGAGCGCACGGGCCGCCACGTCGATCTGGACGCGAAACTCCTCCCAGCTTGTCGGTAGCCATTCCCCGACCTTACGCCAGCAATAGCGGTATGCCTCGCGGTCGCCGTATTTTTCCGCCTGACGGCGAATCATTTCTACAAGTTTGTTTGCCATGTCTATATGGTGTTGGTTATGCTGAGGGGGCCCGTCGGCAGGCTTCCTCTAAATAATAAACAACTCAAATACTCTTTTTGCCTATCCCACACTCATTCCGCAGACAATCTTCCACCCTTCGATACAAC
>CAMWMK010000084.1 GCA_947175295.1 uncultured Porphyromonadaceae bacterium | reverse complement strand
TTAGAAGGTATGTAGGTGGAAGACGGGACTTTCACTTAAATTAGGAAAGAACCATACTTGTCAGGATAAGGTGGCGGGGGATGCCGCAGGTGTTATCTTTGCCGCAAAAAAACACTTTTGCGATGCAGGATACATTCATTCTCGCGTCGGGCGCCTGGAGGCGTCTCGACGCCTTCCGCGCGGAACGCGCACGATGCAAACGATACGTCTACGGCAATCAGTGGGACGACTTGATCGACACTCCGGAGGGGCGCATGACGGAGCTCGAGCTGATACGCCGTCAGGGTCAGGAGCCCCTTAAAAACAACATCCTCCGCCGCATCCTCCGGAATGTGGTGGGGATTTTCCGCGCACAATACCGTACGCCACAGCTCACTACGAAGAATTCCTGCCTGAAGGGACGCCGGCTCAAGGAGGCCAACCGACAGCGCAGCGAATGGTTTGGCGAAAACCGCATGGAGGAGCTCGCGCCGCGCCTTCTCGAGGAATTCCTCATCTCGGGACTCGTGGCGGTAAAGGTAACAGGGCGCAGGATACAGCCCGTCACCCCCGACAACTTCTTCTTTCACTCCGACGGCTACGATCCGCGCTGCCACGACGTAGACCTGATCGGAGAAGTACACAATGCTTCCTTCTCCACCCTGCTTGAGAAATTCTGCCGTTCGGCCGACGACTACCGCCGCCTCTGCGGGATCTACGGCCGCGACGGGCGCCGCCGGGCGGCCTGCCGCCTGACCGAGGTGTGGCGCAGGGAGGTCAGCCTCTTCGCTATGGTCCACGACGAGAAGGCCGCAACGCTCCGCATCGTCCCGGTTGAATCTTCCGGTTTAGGCCATGAGAATGAAAGCTTAAGGCTTCACGCCAAGACGGCGTGGAGATGCCGGTGGTATGCCGACGACGGCACTCTTCTGCGCGAGGAGGACCCGCGGGAAAACCATCCCTACATATTCAAGCCATATCCCTTCATCGACGGTGAGGTGCATTCCTATATAAGCGACGTCATCGACCAGCAGCGCTACGTAAACCGCCTCATCACGCTCTACGACTTCATCATGCGCTCCAGCGCCAAGGGAGTGCTTCTCTTTCCCGACGAATCGCTACCGCGCGGCTGGGACCTCCAGGACGTGGGCGATGAATGGAGCCGCTTCAACGGCGTGCTCCCCTACCGCGCACAGCCCGGAGTGCCCATGCCGACGCAGGTCAGCGCCAACTCCACCAATATCGGCATCACCGACCTGCTGAAGATCGAGATGCAGATGCTCGAAGACATCAGCGGCGTCTCGCCTACGCTTCAGGGCAAGCTTCAGACCAACTCCACGAGCGGCACCCTCTTCGCCCAGCAGAACGAAGCCGCGCAGACGTCACTGCTCGACGTGATAAACTCCTTCACCGACTTCCTCCGAGAGGTAAGTGACAAGTTTTTAGAAGTTTTTCATGATGTCAATGAAGACGAGCAAAAGAAAACAACTCACGTAATGACGGGAAGATATGAAAAAAATATTAAATCTATGAATATTTAGCAAATAAACCTTTAAATATTTTCCTTATTATCAAAAATTTTATTATCTTTGCACCCAAATCAATCACCTCCTTGGGGATGATTGATACCCTCAATCTATAAGGTCCATTGAGAAGCAACGTCAATCTATTACTCTACAAGTATTTAGATACGCGCACTTCCTGATTGATCCAGATAAAAAAACAAATATATGAACCGACCAGTCAAAACCTCAGAACGCAGTTCACAAGATTTCCCCGCCAACATCGTCGGGGATGTATCCTGCCGATGTCCCGGATTCGGAAGTAAGAGGCGTCTCAAGACAGACGATGCATATACTTGACTTTGACTTGCTGCTTACCCTGCTTCTACATACTACCGATAGAAATCATGACCTATAGATATCAGACAAGAACTATAATATATTTTAAATAACATCAATATGAGGAACATTAAAACAACGTTGCGATATGTCCGCAACTCCGCTCTCCTGTTTGCAGCGGCCTCTGGTATGTCTTACCTGACTGCCTGTCAGTCGGAGAACGACATCACTTCTCCCGACACTCCTGACATCCCCGAGTCAACTCTGAAGACGGCTTCATACTCTGTGTACGGTCCCAACCAGAATCGTATCCGCAACTACGGAACCCGCAGTACTCGCGATGGCAAATATGTGGCAGCGACTGAAACATTCAATATGCCAGAAGCTCCGGTAGTACCTGAAGATGCTCTTGATTTTAAAGAGCACAATAATTATGGGACACCTGCGACTAATCAGGCTTATGTGGTTAAAGCTGGTGATACGCTTGAGCAGGGCATCAACCTCAATGGAGGTATAACTATTTATGTGGAAGGCACTTTGACAATTCCATGGCAAAATGGTCAGAATGAGAACACTATATATGTTCTCCCTGGTGGTACTTTAAATCTTCCGTCTGCCTTGGTTCCCGGTACAACTTTGTATAACTATGGAACAATTGCTGGTAATCTTACCATTGGTGAAAATTCAAAAATCTACTCAGCTGTAGATATCGATGAGATTGATGAGTTTGGAGTGAACGATACAGCTGAGTTCTTCTCCAAGGGTTCTATCTCCGCTACAAATGTACGCCTTAACGGTAATGCCGTTGCGTGTGCCTTCATTGCTGACGAAGAAATTACTTTCAATGGTTCTGGTACATTCAAGACTTCCTATCTCAAGGCTAAAAAAATGACTCTTCACTCAGGTTTCTTAGTTCTTGACGACAACGGCCTTGTTGAAGCTGATAGGTTAAATATTTCAAATCAGCATACACGTTTCTCTGTAAATGGTGAAAATGCTGTAGTTTACGCCGCATCATTTAATACAAACAACAAGACGTGGGCTCAGAATACATTCGGAGAAAATATAGCCGTCAAATTCGACAAATGTTATATCGCTGATAGTGAGATTGCCTTCAATGAACTCGAGCTTCAGTACAGCTCCGCCGATCAGGTGGTTTACGTTTCTGCGGCCGGCTGCCATGGAGAATTCGGTACTCCTCCCACTACCCCGGTAGTGCCAGGCAAGCCAATCCTCGAGATCAAGAAGGTTACGGATATCGATGGCCATGACCACGATCACGGTATCATCTCAGCTACCTGCATCAACTTCGGCCAGGACGGAAAGGCATATGTATCCTACCACCTCCGCGGCAACGGCAAGGATGAAAACAAGAACGAGAACTACATTGGAGAATACGCTCAGAAGGGCTGTATCGAGGTGATCAGCGACAAGGGTGAGGCAGGTCTTGAGCTTGGCAGCTATATGATTGCTCCCGATTGGGACTTCAACCACCTCATCGTTGACGGCAACCGTATCGTGACTGTCGGTAACTCCAAGACTATGAGTGCGTTCATCGGTACTCTTCCTGTTGACTTCGAAGCTTCCACAGGTATTGACCGCAAAGTCTTCGAAGTAAAGGAACTTACTACCAACGAACCCATATACGGTCCGAGCAAAGATGATCCCAACACTCAGATCCGCATCGGCTTCAAGAACGCCGGCGACGGCAACTGCGTAGTGCGTCAAGGCAACTACTATTATGTAGCAACATACGGTGGTTACGGTCCCCTCAACCTTGACTTCAGCCGTGTGAATGACGCAGACGGCAACAAGATCTTCACAAAGACCAATGGTTCTGCCAAGCACATCAGCTTAAGCGGAAACAATATGGCAGTCCTCGCCCATGACACTTATGACAAGACCAGTTCTACAGCTTCAGTATTTACTTATGATGCCTCCGACTTCGCCTTTGCAAATAAGATAAATACTCTCAATGCGGTAGGCACCATCGAACCGGTCGACGGCAAAAACGTAATAGCCATGGACGGCAATGATATCTATGTTTGCCTCAGCAAGGGCGGTCTTGTAAGATACACCAATGGAATTCAGAGTGGTTTCTTCCAAAGAGGTGAGAACAATAGTGTACCCGTCAACGGCATGGCATTCGATGACAAGTACATCTATGTAGCGAACGGCTCTTTCGTAAGCGTTCTCGACAAGGCTACAATGGAAGAGATCTGCTACTATCACGCTTCTTCCCAAAAGTCGGCCAACTACATTGCCCTCCGCAATGGAAAGATTTATGTAGCGTTCGGCGAAGACGGTCTTCAGGTATTCGAGCTTACTGAAAAGACTATCTCCGAATAAATCCATGACTCCGAAAAAAAATCAACGGCGCAATGCGCCGTTGATTTTTTACCATTCCATAATTGGAATGCCTTCGCGGCATTTTAATTCCCACAACCTATCTAATATTTGATGGACCTCAATTTAGACAACCTAAAGATATGTGTAATCGGGCTCGGCTATGTAGGTTTGCCTTTGGCCCGTCTCTTCTCGACAAAATATCCCACTATGGGATATGACCTAAACAAGGCTCGTGTAGACGCCATCAACTCAGGACATGATGACACAATGGAAGTAAGCGGCGATCTTCTCCGCGCAGCCATTGACAGTCATCGTCTTCGTTGTACTACGGAGCTTGATGACATAAGGGAATGCAACTTCTATATAGTGGCCGTCCCGACCCCAATCGATAGAAACTACAGGCCCGACCTGCAGCCGCTGATAAAAGCGAGCGAGACAATAGGAAAGATCATAAAGAAAGGTGACATTGTGGTCTATGAGTCCACAGTCTATCCGGGCATGACGGAAGAAGTATGCGTGCCGATCATCGAGAAAGCCTGCGGATACAGATTGAATGAATATTTCTACGCCGGCTATTCTCCGGAAAGGATCAACCCGGGCGACAGAAGCCATACGGTGGAGAAGATAAAGAAGGTGACTTCCGGCTCCACGCCGGAAATAGCGGAATTCATCGACAAAGTCTATGACTCCGTATTGGAAAACGGCACTCACCTTGCTCCATCTATAAAGGTGGCGGAGGCTTCAAAGATAATCGAGAACACTCAGAGGGACATCAACATAGCCTTCATGAATGAACTCGCCATGATATTCAATGCCATGGATATCGACATCCACGATGTGCTGGAGGCGGCATCCACGAAATGGAATTTCATACGGCTCACTCCCGGACTCGTAGGAGGCCACTGCATCGCGGTGGATCCATACTACCTGATTCAGAAAGCCAACACCTACGGGGTTACCCCCTACGTAATCTCAGCGGCCAGAAGCATCAACGAAGGAATGGGCAACTACGTGGCCACCCAGACAATAAAGGCCATGAACAGGAAAGGCATCTTAGTAAAGGATGCGAAAATACTGATATTGGGCGTGACGTTTAAGGAAAACTGTTCCGACACGCGCAATACGAAGATACCGACCATATGCCAGACTCTGGAGGAATATACGAGCCGCATCACGGTCTACGACCCCTGGGCCGATCCCGAAAGAGTAATGGATGAGTTCGGAATAGAAATCAAGACCGATAACCTCCATGAGCTCAGCGGACGGTTTGACGCAGTCATCCTCGCAGTGGCCCACAAGGACTTCTCAGACATCAACATAAGGGACTTCCTGTCTGATCCGATCAACGGAGTGGTCTTCGACGTAAAAGGGGCGTTGCCCCGGGAGATGACAGATGCCCGCATCTGACATCCACTCAAATTCGAAATCGATTAATCTCCATAATATACACAATCAATCACACGTAATGGTGCTGAAACGTATATATCTCTTCTTATGCCTGAGCGGCATATCGCTGCTATCGTCGGCCCAGTCCGCGATGCTGGCGAAGTCCGATTCGATTCTCAAGGAGTTTGAGGATCGCTTCGCAGTGCTCGATGCCCTGATCTTCACTCCGGCACCTTCCGGAAAGGAATATACGGAAAACATCTTCATCGACGCCACACGCAAATACGCCGACACCCTTACGGCCGACTCCCTCTACGACGAAGCCTTGAGAAGATCGGTGGAGGCCCAGGCGAAATACATCAAGTCGCCCACAGGTCTTCAGATCACCGGACAGACATACTACCGCCTCGACGGAGAGTTCGGAATGGATGAGGATGAGGACGAGATATCTCGCTACAACGCCAAGATACAGGCTGAAATACGCTGGAACTTCTTCAAAAGCGGACTCTACAACACCGGCGGAAAGATAAAGGAAGCCAAAATACAGGCCGACATAGACCGTATAGCGTATGCCAAGGAGACAAGGGGAACGGAATATGCACGCCAACGGGAATTCTACAGGTCGATGCAGGACTCGGCCATGTGCAGGATACTTTCCCACAGAGTGCGCAATCTCTCCATGCTTAGCGACGCCTATATGTTCCTTCTCGGATATGAGAACATAAGCAGCGACGACATAATGCTCGTGCTCAGCGAGAAGGCGGAGGCCGAACGCAAGCTTGCCGGACTCAATGCAGCCGGACTGGAGGCCACCGACCTTTCCGAGCCGGACGCATTCATAGTCAGGCTCGACACAGCGGCATTCCTGAAATACATAGACCTGAACCAGGCCGACTTCAAAATAGCCCGTCTACGCCAGGAGCTCTTCGAGCAACGTGCGAAAAACGCCAAATACTGGGACGACGTAGACATCTCCCCGTTCATACGCTATTCCTTCTACAGCCGCGACGTGCTCAAGAACTCAAGCAACGTTGACGCGGGAGTATACTTCAAGATTCCCCTCAACAACGAGGCATCGAAGCAGAGGAAGGCCCTGAGGGCGCAGGGCGACGCCATAGCCGCAGAGCAGTATCTCAGGATGAGGCAGATAGCCGACGAGGTGGGATTCGTGGCAGCGGAAGTGGAACGCTACAACAATTCCATAGCGGGGGAATACCGACGGAGCCTGGAGCTGCGGAAATATATAGAAATGAGAAAAAACGCCTACGAGAACCGCCTTGGCGAATACAACCGCCTGGCCCGCATGAAGGAATACAACGCCTATCTGCTCTGCCTCGAACGCCTTCTCGAATTCCAATATAGCCGTGACCAGCAGATAGCCTCCCTTGCCAAGTTCCTTACAGGAGAGGACGTCAGTGACTTCTGCTCAATTCAAAATCTTTCAACTTCAAGGAAATGAGAAACTTCACATATCGCTCACTCGAGGAAAAAGACAATATAGAAGCCGTCTTGCGGCAACGCAGGAGGAAGATCAACAGGCAGCAGATCATTGCCGCTATAATCATCTTCATCCTTGTGTCGCTCGCCACATTGTATGTAATCGACAAATCGCTCTACACCGAGTATGACGCCTACATACATATCGAGATCAACAAGGTGCGCGCACCCTACGACATATATCTCGACAGTGTCTATGTGCAGCCGGGCGATATCGTGCATATCGGAGATACCCTCTATTCCTATTACGTGCTCGACTGGCTCGTGCTTGAGGTAAACCCCAACGACGAGCCATCAGTGCTGCAGAACCGGCGTACGCTTACCCTCCAGCACAGCGATATAGCGCAGAAGATAAAGGTGCTTGAAGTCAGGATCGCCGAGCTTCGCAAGCAGATAGCCCTGGAGTCGCACAACATATCGTTCGGCCTTTCCGACAATTCCCACAAAATGGATCTCGAAAGGGAACTCAAGGAGTCGGAGGCGTTGCTGGCTGCCCTCAGGGCTCAGCTCGGAGTGCTGGGCAATCTGAAGCACGACGCGGAGTACGGTCCCAGAGGCCCCAACCGTTCCAGGAAAGGAGGATCGCAGATCTACGAGAATCCCTATTCACGCAGCGATGCCTACGACATCCGATACAACATCTCGAATAAGAACGGATTCATCACCGACGTGCAGGCTCCTACGGGGATGATATTCTTCGAGAAGGACAATATCATCGACATGCAGCACCTCAACCTGAAAGACAACAACCTGATGGTGGTGGCCTACGTGCCGGTCAACCTCACGTCGAGGATCAAGGACAATATGCCGGCTACGGTCTACGTCAACGATGAGCTGAGCTTTGACGCCCATGTCGTGATGAACGGTGTGCGCTCGGAAGACATTCCTGAAAGCCTGCGAAGCTACTTTGCAAAGGCCAACAAGGCCTTGATAGCCATACTCTCAATAGATGAGGGGCAGGTGATTCCATTCTGGAGCGCCACATCCGGACTGCCGGTAAAGGTGAAGATAAGAAACCTTTTCCCATGGGAGAAGGCTCCCGAAGTACACCGCACGATGCTCTACGAAGTTGGCAAAGGCCTCATAGTCAAGGAAGAGGAGCCTACTGACTCCACCGACTCGACCGTTTCTGACGAAGCCATACCCGAAACGACGGAACAGACCGCAGCTACGGCACCGGAGCCGACGAAACCTGAAGCCGAGAAAAAGACACCGGAAAAGAAAGAACCGCAAGTCAAGGCCGACCAGCAAAAGCCCGACGCTGACGGACATTCACGATATGTTGTGGTCTGCGGTGTCTTCTCCTCGATGGCCCGCACGGAGACGATGATGGAGCAGATGAGGAAGGAGGGCATCCAATGCGGCTACATCAGGCATGCCGACAGGATATATGTCTATGCCGGCTCCGGAGAGACCGAAAAGGCTGCTACTGCGGAAGCAGCTGCATTACGGAAAAAGAATCCAAAATACGGAGAAGTATGGATTCTCGACACCAACAAAATCATCAAGAAATGACAGAACACCAAGATCCAAGATATACAATCATATCCAACCATAACCGCAGGCGCATACTCGTGATCAACGATGTGGTGGAAGTGGATGCCACGCCGGAGCTTCAGTTTGAGGACTTCGACGCGATATTCATCAACATCATGTCGCCGGTCATGGACCGCAATATGCTCGCCATCCGCTATGCCTCGCCGCTATGGTCGGAAAAATGCCGCTACAAGCCTTGCTTCGTGACGGAGCGCTTCAAGGGATGGCTCGGAAAGGCCGACGTGACCATCGACGGATACGCGACCCATCCCCTCGACCACAACATGGCTCAGGGAATAGAGGAGATATACAACAATATGAGGAGCCTCAACTTCCTGCTCGGCACAGACCCTGTGGTCACACACGCGGAGGAGATATTCAGACTATGTCGATATGCCATATCGCGCAGGCAGTTCACATTCTCTTCAGAGCCAACCCCGGGTTTGAGCTCAGGATATATGGCGGTATACTACTATACTTTATGGAATGAGAACCAGGAATCCATGCAGATGCAGGAACGCCATTTCTTCCACGAGCAGCTGCTCCGGCTGGGATATATAAGGCGCACACGGTTCATCCATAAGATCTACGTCTGCCCGTCGTGCTCGCGAAGCCACCTGTTGTTTCTCGAGCGATGCCCGAAATGCGACAGCACCAACCTGCATGAGGAGGCAGTGATCCATCACTTCCGATGCGCCAACGTATCGCCGGAGTCCACCTACCAATGGGACGACGAGCTACGCTGTCCGAAATGCAAGCACTTCCTGCGTCATATCGGAGTGGACTATGACAAGCCATCATCGGTCTACACCTGCAAAGAATGTGGAAATTCATTCATGTATCCCAACATGAACGTCTACTGCACCTCATGCAAGAGCACCCACAATACCGACGAGCTCAAGGAAGTCAACATCGAGGAATACGAGTTCACTCCCGAAGGAATCCGGGCCTTCGCATCCACCGACTATAAACTGGTGGTCAGCCAGGTAGGATTCTACGGCTACTCCTCGATGAGGGATTTCCAGGAATACATACGCCTCTTCGCCAGCGCCAGAGAGGAGACCGACGACGTAATCATAGTATCCCGCTTCTATGTCTTCGATCCGACGGCCGATGACTATGAAGGCATATATGCCGTGCCGCCGCTTGTGCAGGCCATGAGCCGATTCTTCAACTACAAGAGCACCCTCTGGGGCAACTACTTCTATTTCCTACGCCGCGTAAGCCCGGGCGAGATAGCTCCGGGGCAGACACAGATGGAGTATGAGCTGAAAGAGCAGTTCGAAGACTACAGACGGCTCCACAGCGGCTTCCAATATGACCTTGTAGGCAACTATATGTTCTCGCGCGGCGACGACGTTGACACATTCATCGAGCGCCTGCAAGATCGCCGGCAGTAATCCATAACATCAAGTATCCTTAAGAATGCTTTATTACATATTCGAATACATAGACGGAATCCTGGATGTCCTGTCGGTCAACTTCATCGGGAAGGGCATGATAGCGACATTCTGGTTTCTGCTCTTCATAGAGTTTCCAAGATACTACCTCACCGACTTCTTAGTGGCCATCTGGCACGGCGCGACATTCAACAAGCGCCGCCGTATGAAAGCCGAGGCCAAACACAAGCTCTATCTCGAGAATCCGCTCGTCACCATCCTCGCCCCCGGCAAGAACGAAGGGAATCAGATCTATAAGCTCGTGACGTCGCTGAGCGAACAGACCTACCGCAACTTCGAGATCATCATCGTAGACGACGGAAGCGACGACACAACCCCTCAGATATGCCGCGACCTGCTTAAGCGGGGCTACATACATAAGTATTTCAGGATGGTGGAGCGCGGCGGAAAGGCCAGCGCCGCCAACTGCGGGATATCACACGCCACGGGCAAATACATAGTCCATCTCGACAGCGACAGCTCACTCGACAGGGATGCCATCGAGAAGATACTCCTTCCCTTCTATATGGACACACGCATCAAGGCCGTAGGAGGATGCGTGAAAGTACGCAATCAGGACGATACCCTCTGCACCTCGATGCAGGCTCTCGAATATCTGCGGTCGATCCAGGTGGGACGTATGGTGACCAGCCGGCTCGGAATATACCATATCATATCAGGCGCATTCGGCGCGTTTGACGCCGATGTGCTGCGTGAAGTGGGAGGTTGGGACATAGGTCCCGGACTTGACGGCGACATAACCCAGAAGATCAGGAAAGCCGGCCACAAGGTTTGGTTTGCGGAAGATGCCATATGCCTTACAAACGTGCCAAAGAAATGGTCGGCCCTTTTCAAGCAGAGGAAAAGATGGTCGAAGTCTCTGGTCCGGTTCCGCATAAGGAAGCATAGAGACATCATGTGGAGCAATAAGAACTTCTCATTCTCCAACATGATCTCCAATATGGACAACATACTTTTCGACTTTATTTTCAACTATGTGTGGCTCTTCTATATATTTATCCTCGTTCTCGGCAATACCGACCGCCTGATAGAGATTCTCATAGTGGGATTCATACTCAGATCAGCATTCTCCATATGCGCCTTCGTCGTGATGATGTGCATCTCGGAAAGGAGGCGTGAAGAGCGGCATTTAGGAGCGTTCCTGCTTCTATACACGTTCTATATGGGATATTTCATGCGTCTCGTGCGCCTTGTCGGCCACACGGAGGAACTGCTGCTACGTACATCCTACAAAGACTCATGGAATCCTAAAAAGACCTCCGAGATAGCACAGATCGAGAATATGTAGGCCTTCACCAACCGACTGATTCAACCAAACAAACCTAATTATTTATGAATCACTTATCATGTAAACTCCGACGGGCAAGGCGGTCGCTGGGCATTCTGCTGGCGGCTCTTGCCATGGCAGTGTCGGTTCCGACGGCAATGGCAGCGGAATCGATCAGGAATCATTTCCTAATACTTAATTCCTACGACGAGTGTTCTCCATGGGTGCAGGAATACATATCCGGCTTGATGTACTATCTCGTCAATGAGAAAGGGGTAGGATGCCATGTGCGTCACCTCAACTCTGCCTTAATCAACAACGATTCCGTATTCGACGCAACCCTGCATAAGAACCTTGACCAGTTTGATGCCAATCCGCCTACAGGCGTAATCATCATCGGACGCCCTGCCTTCTCGGCCCGCGAGGAGATAAGCCGCAGATGGAAAGACGTCCCGATGCTCTACATGGGCCTCTCAGACCAGATAATGCCGAAGGAATACGAATATGCCGGCTCGAACATAGATGACGCACCGGTGGTGAACCTCCAGGATATCCGCAATCGATACAATTTCACCTTCGTAAAGATTCCGGACCACTACCGGAAGACAATAGACATGATGGTGGCCATGCAGCCGCAGTTGGAAAGGATAGTCTACGCCTCCAACGACCTCTCTACAAGCGTACAGCTCCGCGACAGCATAAGGATGTATCTCGACAGCAAATATCCGGCCATTAAGATGGAATGGCTCAACGCGGGTCATGACGATGACAAACTCAAGGACCTGCTTTCGGAGCAACATCCGGAGACAGGCGTCCTGTTAGGCAACTGGTATCATCTCGAAGACGACGATCTCGGAGAGAAGGTATTCACGGCCGGCGATGTTGTACTCATCGACCAATCGCCACAACCGGTCTTCACTATAAAGGAAAACTACATGAAGGCCGGAGTAGTGGGAGGTGTGCTTCCCATCAGAGACGACATAATGGTCAAGAGCTATTCCGTGATAGACCGCATGCTGAAGGGAGATGACATGCGTGACATCCCCCTGAATCTCGATGATGAAGGCGTGGCATACATCGACTACTCGAAACTCGCCGAGAAAGGGCTTAACGACTATGACCTTCCCGGCAATACAGTCTACCTCAACAAACCCACCAATATGATCGAGAGGAATCCCCTTCCATTCGCGATTGGCTTACTGATATTGCTTACGATCGTGGCACTCGTATGGGGCTACTATCGATTCAAGGGGAAGACCGAGATATTCATGAAGAAGCATGAGATCAAGATCAACCATCTTCCCGTCAACTACTTCATCGGTAAGGTGACCTACGACGAAGCCGGAATACCGATCGATATTGAAACCGTACCCGGCAACCAGAAGGCCTCCGACCTGTTGGAGCGCAACCAAGAGGAAGGCGACACAAAGCCCCTCTTCAACGAGAAGAACCTCCTCAATGCCGTGGGGAAACTGGGCGACGACGGAAGGGGCACCACGTATACCGAGCATTTCATCAAAACGGACTCCTATTATGAAGTCACCCTCCATAAGGGATATGATCCGGACGTGATCGAGATATTCTGCTTCAACATCACCCCGAGGATCAAGTCGCAGCAGGAACTCATGTATACCTCCGCCATGCTGCAGATGACGCTCGACCTCGCGCAGATAGTCCCTTGGCGATGGAATCTCAAGACCAAGACAATCGAGATGAAATACAGCGACCCCCTGATGAAATTCAACTATCACCATCCAGTCGATGGGGGAACGGAAATATACTTATCCGAAGACACACTGTTCTCGCTTATACATCCGGAAGACGTAGACCGTGTCAGAAGCGTAAGCATAGAGATGAAGACAGGCAAGCTGCAATATACGCAGATCGAATTCCGCCTCAAGATCAAGGACGGGAAAGGAGAAAGCATCGAATGGATCGAGGTGAACTCCAGTGTAGACAAATATGACGAAGACAACAAGCCATTGATTATCATAGGATCGTTCACCCGCATCACCGAGCGCAAGGAGCAGATGATAAGGCTTGTAGAGGCGCGCGAAAGCGCCAAGGAGGCCGACAGGCTTAAATCGGCCTTCCTCGCCAACATGAGCCATGAGATAAGGACTCCCCTCAATTCCATCGTAGGATTCTCCAATATGCTCGCCGATACCGACGATCCGGAGCAAAAGAAGAAATTCATAAGTATAATCGAGGCAAACAACGAGATGCTGCTTCAAATCATAAGCGATATCCTCGATATTTCGAAGACCGAGGCCGGAACGATGGAATTCAACATACGAGCCACGGACTTCAACAAACTTCTCGCCAACATCGGAGAATCGATCGTGGAGCGTGTCAACCCTGGAGTACAGCTTATCTGCAACCTCGGTATGGAGGAGTGCTGGATAGAGACGGATCCCAACAGACTCTCTCAGGTAGTGATTAATTTCCTTACCAACGCCATCAAATTCACCAAAGAGGGAAGCATCACTTTCGGATATGAGGTAAGGGACGACATGCTCTATTTCAGCTGTCAGGATACGGGCACCGGAATCTCCATTGAAGACCAGAGCAAAGTCTTCAAACGCTTCATAAAGCTCAACAGCTTCGTGAAGGGCACCGGACTCGGACTCCCGATCTGCAAGGCAATCGTAGAATTCTTCGGCGGTGTTATCGGTGTCTCTTCGGAAGGAGAGGGACACGGATCCACATTCTGGTTTGAGATTCCCTACAAGCCGGTGGAACGTCCACATAATTGCGAGGAAAAAAGCTGGCCACAGGTGATCGACATCACAGAGGAACACGCTCGTGAACTTTACAGCGACCTCCCCAACGTAGCCCCGGACGATATGGATGAACGGGAAGAGGCTTTCTTCGAAGAGACATGCTATCCTGAGGGTATACCGCCGTTCAATCCCCAATACGGCCCCGAGTGGATGCCACCTTATGGACCCGGGTTCGGACCGAACGAAATGCCATTTTTCGGCATGCCATTCGGTCCGGAGGGGATGCCTCCCTTCATGCCTGCATTCCCTCCCGTAGAGATGGCTGGTACTGAAGTTACTGAAGTGACAGAAGAAGACACCAACACCTCGGATGAGATTCACTTCACCGACAATCAAGCGGAAGAGCCACCGACTCCCGAGCCACTGCCGGAGACACCGGAAGGCGTCATGGAAGCCGAGCAAGCGGAATTCACGGAGGCGACCGACTTAACAGACAATGAAGAGGGCGAGACTCGTGATGATGCCACGGTAACTCCCGACGACGAAAACAAAAATTCAGAAGCAACAGAAGATATGGAGCAACAGAAAAAAAACAATCAGTCCAAGGACAGACAAAACCAGCAGGCTCAGAATCCCAACGGAGCGGCACCCTACGGATATCCCCAGCATCCTTACGGACAAAATCCATACGGATACCCCCAGCATCCGCA
>CAMWMK010000083.1 GCA_947175295.1 uncultured Porphyromonadaceae bacterium | reverse complement strand
GCAAAATATGCGGCCCTTTCAGAACATGACAAGCATGCTTACAAGGCCTCGCTTAAGGCCTACAGGGACGCTTATGCCATAGCCGAGACCGAACGTTCTGAGGGTAGAGCGGAAGGTAGAGCGGAAGGTAGAGCGGAAGGTAGAGCAGAAGGTAAAGCGGAAGAAAGGAAAAGTAATTTCAAGGCTATGGTATCATTCGGCATTACGACTGAACAGATAGCAAAAAAATTCGGATTATCTGAAGATGAAGTCCTAAAGATAATTCAGTAAAATAACTCTTACTGCACAGTTGGAGCTATACGCTTTTTTATAAATCAATTTGATTTTTCACAATTTTTCACACGAAATATTTTGTTAATTCAGGAATTTTACAATTAGATTCTTGCGTAATTAACAAAAATTCCCTAACTTTGCGTATTAAAGCGTTTTTGATATGGCAATGACAATTAAAACATCACCCGAACTTTGGGGCGAAGATGCTCAAATCTTCACCGAGGAGGCTGAGCGCAACGGCAAATTACCTACGCCCAAGCTCTCGGAATCTCAGCGTAAGGTTCTGTCCACCATGTTGGAGAGTGCCAGGAATATTATTTTCCCGCAATAAAATGCGCCTATCCCCGGAAACACCCACAAGGTATTTTCAGGCAATATGACAATGACGTTTCTTAATTTTATACGTAAAGTTTACGGATAATATTTAACTGCGCGATGCACGCGGATTATAGTCCTATGTTAATAATTCAAGGGATAACCACAAAAATACAATAGATCTTACATCTTTTTCAATTTTTTTTGCTTATTTGCGACTGTATTTGAAAAAGTGACAATATGATTAAAAGTAAGCTTTCCTTCTTCGTGATCTTCTACATAATCACTCTTCTGATAGCCGGTCTGTTGACACTCTCCGGTTGCTCGCAAAACGATGTGTTCATCGACGGACCTGAACCACCGACTCCTGACCTGCCGGAAGAACCGACAGCACCCGAAGAGCCGGACATCACCGAGCTTCCAGACTATGCCCGCTTCAAACTTTCCCTCTACACCCATCACCCGTCTTACACCAATGAGGATGACGATCTTGCCGCATTCCCCTACCCTGCTCCATTTGACTTCATCGGTTTCAGAATGCTGCAACGTGACGGTCAGTTCTCACCCTTCGGCTCCCAAGCTTATCAATGCTACGACTCCATAGTATGGTCTTCTGATCAGCATCCGGATACCTACAGGATCTTTGAACAAACCAACAACAGCATGCATCTCTCGACACAATGGGGAAGCCATTTCTTCAAAGCTGGCAAATATACCGTTTATCTGACGGGCTACCGCAAAGGTGAGGCCGTGCATTCCGATTCCCTGTCGTTCGAACTGAAGGACCGTGATTTCCTCGGATTCGATTGGTCGAAGTGTTCAGCAACCCACAATCCCGGTAGCGTCAAAGGAATATACAACTACCTACTCGGTGAGTATAAGTATTCCCATAGTTTTCCCCTGAAAATAGACGACAGTATAATCCTCAACATATACCTCCGATATAGTAAAAGCGTGGATTATGGCAAAGCCGACAGCCGTCAGCAACCTCAGCTGGAAGAATTTCTTGAAAACCATCTCGGAGCATCGGTGGAGTATGAAGAAGCCGATATAAGAGCATCTTTCAAGCAGCTTCCTTCTGACGTCGAGCTCTGCAAGTTTTACGAAAACAAGACTACCCGCGCCATAATCGTTCATAGCCCGTTTGATGAGGAACGCCTGCGGGAAGACCGCTTCTATATACATGTCGAATCAAAATAACAGTGATGAAAACCAGAATACCATACATATTCCTTACTTGTCTTCTCATAGCATCATGCAGTTCCAACGATATGCCGGACTTACCCGACATAAAATCTGACGGAAATCAATATCCCTGACAATTCGAATCTTCAGAAATTAGGATCGGCTGTTTTCCAAGGATGTGGTACGTTGGAACACCTCAACCTTCCAGCTTCCCTGACAGAGATGGAATACAATAGCCTCATCTTCTCAGTAAAGGAGATGAAGGTGCATTGGCCTACTCCTCCTGAGCTGCGTGTTACTCCAGTAGTGAAGGATGGCAGTGTATTGTACGTGCCGAAAGGCGCAGCCTCTCTCTACAGGGAAGCCCTCGGCTGGAAACGCTTCCCCTCCATCCTGGAGTTTGAGTAAAGAATATTTTTCAGCCAAATGAAATAGACATAAAGAAGGGACCACCCTCCATGATCAATGCTCATGGAGGGTGGTGCCTTCTTTATTTCTCGATTTCCTTTATCCACTTCTCTATGTCTTTGTCGGAGACATCATTCATCAGCAGACCTTTGGAGAACGTCAGGTCGGGATACTGCTCACGGAGTTTCTGCTCACTGTTGATGATGTTGCTGCCGCCCGAAGTCATGAAGGGGACGATTGTCTTACCCTGCAGATCGTTAGACTCTATGAAGGTATTGATGATGGTCGGGTGGGTATTCCACCAGTTGGGATAGCCGATAAAGACCACCGAATACTCCGACAGATCCGTTACGGAATCCTTAAGGGCCGGGCGTATGGAGAAATCATGCATCTCCACATAGCTTCTCGATAACGTGTCGCGCCAATCGAGATCCGCTTCCGTGTAAATGGCCTCCGGCACTATCTCGTGGATGGGATACCCTGTGAGGTCAGCTATCCTCTGGGCGGCCTTGGCCGTGACGCCGCTTGCCGAGAAATAGCATATCACCGACTTGCCTTCCGCGGAATCCTTCGCGCTGCTTTTTCCTGTTTTCGACGAGCATGCGCAGAGTCCTGCCACTGCCGTCAGAGCCACCATAATGGCCATCTTAATAGTTTTCACATTCATTGTCGTTTATCTATCATTGGTAATAATATCTTTTCGAAATTCTCGCGGGAAATGATACGGTAGTGGAAATGAACGGAGTCGTTGAAGCGCTGACTATGATGAGCGATATAGTTGCCTGCTGCAAATTGTTCGTTCAAATCGCGACGGTCCTTATCCTCATCGTAAAACCGCAAGCCTTTCTCCCTTATCACGCTGTCAACAAGACTCCAGGTCTTCATCCACTCCTCACCGGATGGCGGCTCTATGCCCTGCACGCTCTCGACAAAAGCGGGAAAAAACACATCATACTGAATCGTGCCGTCTTTGATCAGCGAAAGATTGACCCTATAGAAGTTTCCACGAAATCCCGTCTTCTCATATAGCGGACCATCAAACGGGCCCTCCTCCGCCAGCTCCTGACGCAGATAGCGCCCCGAGGCTGCCGTATCTGCAAGGATATGGCCGGGACCGAAAAAATCCTGCATGAAATTTTTATAGACGTCACGGTACTGCGATGCCGGATAATGCCTCATCTGATAATCCAGAGCCTCAGAGATTGAATCCGCTGCCGTAGGATTACCCCGGGACGCTGCCCCCTTGGCTGTACGGGAGCATCCGCAGCATGCCGTCAGCATCAGAAGCGCCCCCAAAAAGCTATACATTCCTTTCTTCATATCAATAGTTCTATTTTAAATTAGGGTCAAATGCGGCGGCATACTGCTTCCCTACGGGCAGAGTGACGCCGTCGACAAGCATCATCTCCTTTTTATTGTAACTCTTTATCTTTGACCTTGACACAATGAACGACCGATGGATTCTAAGAAACGACTCATCGGGAAGGAGCTCCATCATCTTCTTGAGCAATATCCTCGATATGACGCATTCTCCCGACGTACGGAATATCTTGGAATATCCTTCCACAGCCTCGACATACATAATGTCGTCGATGGGAATGCTTACGTTGCTATAGTCTTTCTTCACCACTATGCATTGCGACGATCCCTTTATCGATCCGCGCCCTATCCTTCTGAGCGCCTTCGATACGGCCACCTGAAACCTGCTGAAGGAATAAGGCTTGTGAAGGTAATCCACCGCATCAAGATCGAAACCCTCCAGGGCATAGCGAAGATAGGCTGTAGTGAAGATGAAGCATGTATCTTCAGGCAACTGCGAAGCTATGTCGAGTCCGCTTATGCCATCCATCTCAATATCGAGAAACACTATATCGGGACGTGTGCGCCTGATCGCCTCCAACCCCTCCACCGGGTCGCAGAACACCGACAGCCGCATCCCGCCGAGCCTTCGGCAGAATTTATCGATGATGTCTAATGCCAACGGTTCATCGTCAATGGCAATGCATTCTATTGTTTCATTCATGATTTCTCATATTGAATTATGTAGCATATTGATCTCGAGGCGCAGACTGAAGACTCCATTCTTCTCCTTAATGTCGAGTTCATAGTTTTCCGGAAAGAGCACCGAAAGCCGGTTGCGGCAGTTCTGTATGCCTACAGGCATGTCTTTCCTAAAATCATCCGAATACCTCACTATCTCGTTTTCAGTCTCAAAACCCAGATGCCCCTTTTCAAGAATCAGGGAAAACCTTATCCCGCACTCCCTGGATGTGGAAGATCCGTATTTGAAGGCGTTCTCCACAAAAGTCAGGAAGATCATGGGAGGCACCATAGTCTCCTCTTCATCCACTTCATATATCCACTCCACTTTCGTCCGGCTTCCCAACCTTATGAGCTGAAGGTCGATGTAGTTGGATATATAGTTGATTTCATCCATTATGGTCACCCAATCATTGTCGGCGGTGCGATAGGTATACTCAAGCAGTTCGGAGAACTTGATGAATGCGTCTTCGGCCTTCTCCGATGTGCCCACCACAAGACTGTAGAGCGAATTGAGGGTATTGAAAAGGAAATGGGGATTGATCTGAGCCTTGAACAACGCCAGCTGAGCTTTGTCGCGCTGACTTTCTATCTCTCCCTGCACCATCCGCCTATGGTAAAGCTCCTTGATGAACGCCACTGTAAGCGAATAGCACATTATCACGGAAAACATAAACCATACGGCCACCGCCATATTGTAGTTTCTCATGCGCGTCTGATATTCCGTCATGGATGGAATCACGAAGTCCATCTTCGGCAAAGGATAAAGAGTCAGTAGATATGTGAGTATGAGAAACGACACTATTATCCCCGAGAGCCTGCCATATGATCTTGAAAGGATGAGCTTTGGAAGCTGCAAGGACTTGGTGGCGAAATAGCACCCGCAAAGATACGCTATGGCCACGCAGGTGAACACGGGTGAAATCCTCCACCAATGATGAGCCGGCCCCAGCACTACAAGCAGAGGCATGAATATCAGGCAGAAAAAAAGGTCGAAAAGCAGACCCGTCTTGTATTCGAAGGATTTCATGATGCAAAATTAACATAAAGTCTTATCGGAGCAATGTTTTCTTATTATAAAAATTACAAATATTTGTTAAGCACTTATTCCGGATAAAACGCGGCCGCTCCACCGTAAGCGCCAATGCGGCATAACCTTTCATTTACACTTTTTACATTTCCATTTACATTCTTTTTATAAAGACACTGATATTTGCGAACTTTACGCAAAATTTAAAAAACAATGATGAAACGACTTATTTTCATAACGCTTACCTTGGCTGCAGTCCTTTCCGGATGCATGGAAGGCCGGGAGAAGGTCTATCAGCAATCGCTTGAGGAAATCTCAAAGCAGGAGCTGGCCACCGCCCTTGAGGAACGCGACCGCCTGCTCGCACTTTTCAAGGAGGTGACAGCGGCCCTCGAGGACATCAGGCAGCTTGACGATATGGTGGCGGCCAACACCTCTACGCCCGGGCGCCACGCCACGCAGTCGGCCGACATACTAACCTCCATCTCGCAAATGAAGAAACGCATAGCGCAACATCAGAGTCAGCTCGAGACCCTTGAAAAGGAGCTGCAGATCTCAACCATCAACAACGGAGAGCTCAATGAGCTCACTTCGCAACTCAGGCGCCAGCTCTCCTATCAGATGAACGACATCGACAAGCTCAGCCGCCAGCTAACAGCCGCAAACGAGCATATAGGGCAACTGACACGCTCAATCGACTCCCTCAACACCACCGCCTCGGCTATCGCCGAACAACGAGACGAAGCGATCGAGACCTCGCTCATCCTTGAAGACGAGCTCAACTCGTGCTATTATGTGATCGCTTCCAAAGACGACCTGAAATCACACAACATGATATCATCCGGCTTCCTCCGCAAGACCCAGGTAATCCCTACGAATTTCGACAGAAACCTCTTCATCAAGGCCGACAAGAGAAGGCTTCACCGTCTGGACATGGGCTCGCCGAAAGCCAGGCTCCTGACCATCCATCCAGCCTCCTCCTACAGCATAGAGGAGACGAACAGCACTAAAACACTCCATATCATCGACCCTGATGAATTCTGGAAAGCAAGCGATTTCATTGTAATCCAGAATGACTGACAGGGAATATCCACCTAAAGCAATATGAACCGATTTATTTTAATTATAATATTCCTTGCCCTGACCGCCTACACTTCACTGCCTATTCAGGCCCGGACGATCACCGGCACCGTGACCGACAACGCCGGCGAACCTTTGATCGGGGCTACCGTAAGAATAAAGGGAAACACGAAGGGATCGACCGTTTCAGACATGGACGGGAAATTCAGCATCTCATCCGAATCCAATGCGGATGCCCTTACTGTCAGCTACGTCGGGTTCTCCACCGCCAGCGTGAGGCTGGCGCCTGACCAGACAGACTATTCAATCGTATTGAATCCGGCGTCGGAGGCACTCGACGAAGTGGTCGTGGTAGGATATGCCACCCAGAAAAAGATCGACCTTACCGGAGCTGTCTCATCCATAAGCGCGCAGAGCCTTGAAGACCGCCCCATCACCAATGTCACCAATGCGTTGGCAGGAGTGTCGGCAGGACTCGCCGTCACCAATTCGGGAGGCAACACCCCCGGCTATGAATCGCAGGGTATCCTGATACGCGGACAGGGCACTCTCAACGATTCCTCTCCCCTCGTGGTGGTAGACGGCATGACGGGAATAGCATTAAGCGACCTTAATCCTTCAGATATAGAATCGATATCCATCCTTAAGGACGCCGCTTCCGCAGCCATATACGGATCGCGTGCCGCCAACGGAGTGATATTGGTGACGACACGCGACGGAGTGGACCGCGATCCGGTGGTCACCTACAGCGTGAATGTCTCGTTTGAGACTGTAGCGAAGCGCCTCAATCTCGTGACCGACTATGCCGACTTCATGGAGATCCAGAACGCCGCCCTCATAAGAAACGGCCAGGCCCCACGCTTCTCACAGGGAAAGATCGATGAATGGCGCAACGATGCGGGCCGGAACCCGACAATCTACCCCAATACCGACTGGCAAGACCATATCTATAGGAATCCCTCCGTAGTGCAGACCCACAACCTTTCAGTGACCGGCGGCTCAAAGAAAGTGAAATACTCCCTTTCCCTGGGCTATATCGACAATCCCGGCATGATCTACTATACTGATTACAGCCGATGGCAGCTCCGCTCAAACCTCAACATCACTGTGAAGCCATGGCTGGAACTCGGCGCCAACATATTCGGATTCAGCGACCGCAACAACCCCTCTTCGGAAAACGCAGCTGCCGGAGGAGACGTAATCTTCGGTTCGGGAGCATTCAATACAGTGCCCGGAATGACGCTTTATGATCCGGCGACAGGACTCTACGGAGGCATACAGAATCCGGAGGAAGAGAACGTCAGCAACTTCAATCCCTACCGTCGGCAATGGTTCTACGATACGGACTACCCTACCAAGACAAAACGCGGAGTCATAAAGCTGCACGGAGCCATACGCCCCGTCAAAGGCCTCACTATCGAGGGAAGCTTCTCCTACAACTACTGGGAACGCAATATCGAACATCATCTGACCGACCGCGACCTCTTCCGCTTCACTTTCGACGGCCCGATACTGATACGCGAGGGTGCAGTGCGCACATATATCCGCCGCTACAACTACCGCAACACCTACCGCTCATCCGAAGCCACGGCAAGGTATGAGTTCACGGCCGGACGGCTCCAGGCTTCCGTGCTGGCAGGCATGAGTCAGGAATACAATAAATATGACCAGGACTATTTCATCAAGTATGACCTCGTAGATCCTTCGCTCGGAGCGATCGACGCCGGAACCACCAACGGCAACATCACGGGAAACTACAGCGAATGGGCCATGCGCTCATATTTCGGACGCATCAACCTCAACTTCGACGACCGCTATCTGCTGGAAGCCAACCTCAGAAGCGACGGCTCTTCGAAATTCGCAAAAAGTCACCGCTGGGGTTATTTCCCTTCAGTGTCGGCCGGCTGGAGGATCTCTCAGGAAAGGTTTGCCGACAGACTGTCAGGCTGGCTCAGCGAACTGAAACTGAGGGCGTCTTACGGCACACTCGGCAACAACGCCACTTCGGGCTACTACATGCACCAGTCGCTCTTCGCCACCGCCAACTACATACTGAACGGCAACATTGCGGGAGGTCTCGCCCAGACGGCTCTCGCCAATCCCCTCCTTACGTGGGAGAAGACGCGGATGGCCAATATCGGCATCGACTTCGCATTTTTCAGCAACAGACTCAACGGTTCGCTCGACATCTACAACAAAGACACCGACGGAATCCTCATCTCACTTCCGGCACCCTTGGAGCACGGCACGAGCTCCGTTCCCGACCGCAACGCCGGAGCCGTCAACAACAAAGGCATAGACGCTGAGATAAGATGGCATCACGCGGTGGGAAACGTGGAGTATAACGTCGGGGTAAACCTTGGCTACGTGGTCAATAAGGTGACGAAGTTCCATGGTGATGTTCCTTCAGTAGATGGAGTCTATAAGCTGCAGGAAGGATGTCCGGCCAATCAGATCTACGTCTTGCAGGTAGACCGCATAGTGCGCGATCAGGCCGACCTCGACTACGTGCAGTCGCTCGCAGAAGGGAATCCTGATTATTTCGCCACATATCAGCGGCCCGAACTCGGCGACTTCCTCTATAAGGACGCTAACGGCGACGGACTCCTAAATGCCGACGACCGCGTGACCATCGGCCATGGAGCCACTCCCCGCCTCTCTTACGGCTTCGAAGCCGGAGCGAGATGGAAAAATTTCGATTTCAACATCATGCTCCAGGGCGTGGGTGACAATCCGGTCTACTACAACAACCAGGCGTTCCGCTTCGTAGCCGTCATGGGTCAATCCCTCGTCAAGGACATCACCGACAACGCCTGGACTCCGGAAAACCGCTATGACTCAAAATATCCGGCCATCCGCAACAGTTCCAACGGACAGAACAATATCCCGAGCGATGCCTTCGTGCACAATGCAGCCTACCTTAGATGCAAGAACATACGGCTGGGCTATAACGTGCCGGAGTCACTTCTCAATAAGATTTCGGTCCGCAGCCTTAAGGTATACGCAAGCATCGACAATCTCTTCACCCTGACCCGCTTCCCCGGCCTCGACCCCGAGGTGGGCGCAAGCGTGGGCTATCCCTCGGTAAGGCAGTATTCCGTTGGCCTCAATATCTCATTCTAAATCAAGCACACAGGATCAAATGAAACACATACTGTATTCAGCCGCCATCCTATCGGCGGCGTTGACCACCACGGGCTGCGAAAGCCTCGACTATGCTCCGGGCAATCAGATGTCGGGAGAGACATTCTGGCAGACGGAAGAGCATGCCCGGCAGGCCGCCATAGGAATGTATGCCGCGATGAAGGCCGACTGGTGTTTCGGGCTGGATTTCACGTTCGACATGTGTTCCGACATCGCCGACGGCGTAAGTCCATGGGCAGACGTGTCGAGAGGCAGTTCCTTCTCATCCGCGAGCGGCGGCGTGCAGAACCACTGGCAGTATCTGTATGAACTCGTGCATCGCTGCAACACGGTGATCCGCAACGTAGCCGCAATGCCGATCTCCCGCGAGACCATCGACTGCGTGACCGGAGAGGCTAAGTTCCTCCGGGCTCTCGCCTATTTCCGGATGCTCAACTGCTGGGGAGGAGTGCCCTACTACGATGAAAGCTGCGACATCAACGAGAGTTTCGCCTCGCTCGACTCGCCCCGCTCTTCAGCCGATGAGCTGCGGCGCCATATCATCGACGACCTCACGGAGGCCATAGAAAAACTTCCCGTAAGGCATTCCGCCGAGGATCTCGGCCGTGCCACCAAGGGAGCGGCCTATGCCCTGAGAGGCAAGGTGTATCTCTACGACCGCCAATGGACCGATGCCATTTCGGATTTCGAAGAGATAGTCTACGACAGGAACGCGGCATATGGCTACGAACTTCATCCCGACTATGACGGACTCTTCCGACTCTACAACGGACAGCACAGCCCGGAGATGATTTTCTCGATCCAGTCCATCGACGACAACACCGCCGGATACGCACTTAACATCGTAGGATATTTCGGCAATAAGTCTACTATGAGGCTGATAGCCGGCAACTCCATCGTGCCTTCCACTGCGCTCGTAGACATGTATGAGAACAGCGACGGCTCCGAATTCAACTGGGACGACCGTTTTCCAGGCTACTCCGACGGGGGGCCCTCCCTACGCAGGGAATACCTTTCCGTTGCCATCGATCAGGGAAGCACGAAGGTCACTGATCTTCTTCAGTGCGACACCACCAAGGTGATGGACGCATACCGCCTGCGCGACCCGCGCCTCAACCTCAATGTGATCACACCTTACTCCCACTATCTCGGCACCGATGCCGGGTCAAATCCGATGGACAAGCAGTTTGTGCTCGCCGACGCTTCAAAGGGAGGCTCGCCGATGGAGGCGATGGCTTTCATACGCAATTCGGAAGGATGGAATTCCTATTTCTGGCGCAAATGGATCCCGACGGGCAATCTCGACGGCTATTGGGGCGAATACAACCGCACGCCATATGAGTTCCCGCTTATCCGGCTCGGCGATGTGATACTGATGCTCGCCGAGGCCTACAACGAGACAGGAGCCCTTGACAAGGCGATAGCGGAGGTGAATATGGTAAGGAAGCGTGTCGCGATGCCGGAACTGAACAACGGATCTCCATGGCTCGACGTGAAGTCGGCCGAAGAGATGAGACGTAGGATTCAGCGTGAACGCGCCTTCGAACTGGCCGGAGAGGGACACCGCTATTGGGATCTGCGCCGCTGGGGTATGCTTGAGCAGTCGGTCAAGGATGCCACAGACATATTCGGCGACCTCATGTATACGCGCACCTATCAGCCGCGCCATGAAGTATGGCCGATTCCTTTGGTGGAGCTGGAACGCAACAGAAACCTCACTCAGAACGAAGGATGGTAGACATCACTACCGATACGGCGGTACCGATGATCATAGTGGTCAGTAGCACCGCAAATATCAGAACCACGAAAACAAGCCAACGCCTCTTTATATGAGCCTTGAGCCAACGATAGATAGCCGGAATGAGAAGGGTCTCGATTCCGGCTATCATTATGGCCATTACCGTGTCGGTCATGTCAGTTCTTCTTGGCGGGGTCGCAAGTGAGGCTGATGCCGAGTTTCTTGAATATCTTGTGGTCTACCTCGCCGAGCATTACTGTGGAGTGGGCCTGGCAGCCGTCGAGCTGCGGAAGGGTCTCCAGAGCCTTGCGGCATTTTTCGTCGTGAGTGCTGAGCACCGAAAGCGCTACGAGCACCTCGTCGCTGTGAAGGCGCGGATTGTGCCCTTTAAGATATGTGGTCTTGGTGTGCTGTATGGGCTCGATCATCTCCTGCGGTATCAGTTTGATGTCGTGGTCGATGCCGGCGAGATGCTTCACTACGTTGAGTATAAGCGCGGAGCTCGGCCCTAAAAGAGGGCTCTGTTCGGCGGTTATGATGGTGCCGTCGGCAAGTTCTATAGCGCTGCATGGCAGGCCGCTCTTTTCCGAGCGCTCACGTGCGGCTCCGATGCAGGGGCGATAGGAGGCGTCAAGCTTGGCCTGCTTGAGCAAGAGCGCTATCTTGTCTACCTCCGACTTGTTGTCTTCCCCCTTTGCCATATTGTTGAGCGCGGTGAAGTAGCGGCGTATGATTTCGTTGTTGGAAGCGCGTCGGCACACTTCATCGTCGCTGATGCAGAATCCCACCATGTTCACGCCCATATCCGTCGGCGACTTATAGGGGTTGCTTCCGTAGATGCCTTCGAAAAGGGTGTTGAGCACAGGGAAAATCTCGATGTCGCGGTTGTAGTTGATGGCGGTCTTGCCGTAGGCTTCGAGATGGAAGGGGTCGATCATGTTCACGTCGTTGAGGTCGGCGGTGGCAGCCTCATAGGCGATGTTGACGGGATGCTTCAGGGGGAGGTTCCAGACAGGGAAAGTCTCGAATTTGGCGTAGCCCGCCGTGACGCCATGTTTGTTCTCATTGTAGAGCTGGCTGAGGCATACCGCCATCTTGCCGCTGCCGGGGCCGGGGGCCGTGACGATCACCAGCGGCCGGGAGGTCTGGATGTAGTCGTTGTGGCCGAAGCCTTCGTCAGACGCTATCAGGTCTACATTAGCCGGATAACCTTCTATAATATAGTGGTAATACACCTTTATGCCCATTCGCTCCAGTTTGGCGCGGAACTTATCGGCGCTTATCTGGCCGTTGTAGTGGGTGACGCAGACGCTGCCTACGTAGAAACCGAGGTTTTCAAACTCCTTGCGAAGCCTTATTACGTCCATGTCATATGTGATGCCGAGATCGCCCCTCATCTTGTTGCGCTCGATGTCGAGGGCGCTGATGACGATTACGATCTCCGCCTGATCCTTCAGCTGCTGAAACATCCGCAGCTTGCTGTCGGGCTGGAAACCCGGGAGTACATGGCTGGCGTGATAGTCGTCGAAGAGTTTACCACCGAGCTCAAGATAGAGCTTATTTCCGTAATGAGCGATTCTCTCCTGAATATGTTCGGATTGAATCCTGAGATACTTGTCGTTGTCGAATCCTTTCTTCATAACGGGATGCAAAATTAATAATTTCTCTTAAATCTTCCAAATTTTCCCTATCAAAAACCGAAATACTTGCAGATTACGCATTTTTTTTATAATTTTGCACCCCGTAAGAAACGCCCGTCCGAATCCATCAATGACGGGCATATAATCGCGATATGAAAAAAGAACAGAAGTCACTCTCCTCAAAGTCAACTCGCAAAGCCACCAAGACGGCATGCAAGTCAGCTAAAGGCAATGGTAAAAAGACTGTGAATGAGCCCGTTGGCTCCTCTACGCATCTGCTTTTCGAGACAAGCTGGGAAGTCTGCAACAAAATCGGCGGTATATATACCGTACTTTCCACTAAGGCACGTGTGCTCAAAGAGCAGTTTGGCGACAACCTCATATTCATCGGTCCCGATGTATGGACGGATGAAAATCCCTCTCCTTATTTCAAAGAAGTAAAGTCACTCCTTAAGGGAGCTTCCAAACTCGAACTGCCCTACGGCATCACTCTCCGCATAGGCCGTTGGGATATTCCGGGATCTCCGGTCGTGGTCCTGATAAAGTTCGACGGCGTATATCCGGCCCTCAACGATATCTACGGTGAGATGTGGCGCCTCTTCGGCGTCGACTCCCTCCACTGCTACGGCGACTATCCCGAAGGATGCGCGTTCGGCGTGGCGGCAGCCACCGCCATGAAGGCGATCGCCGCTCATCTGGGCGCAAACGATTCGGATGTGCTCGCCCACTTCAATGAGTGGACCACCGGCATGGGCCTGCTCTGGCTCCGCAAGACGATGCCGGAGGCAGCCAGCCTCTTTACGACCCACGCCACTTCCATCGGCCGCTCCATCTGCGGCAACGGTAAGGACCTATACGAGTATTTCACCGGCTACAACGGCGACCAGATGGCCCGCGAGCTCAATATGGAGGCGAAGCACTCCGTGGAGAAGGCAGCCGCCATCAATGCCGACTGCTTCACGGCCGTCAGCTCCCTGACGGCCGATGAGTGCGCACAGCTGCTTGACAAGCGCCCCGAAGTGGTGACCCCCAACGGCTTCGAACCCGACTTCGTGCCTACCGGGCGTGCATACACCATACGCCGCAACGCAGGACGCAAACGCCTGCTTGAGATAGCCGAAAAGATGACCGGACGCCAGTGGAGCAGCGACACACTCATTGTCGCTACATCCGGCCGCAACGAATACCGCAACAAGGGCCTCGACGTATTCCTCGACTCGATGGCGGAACTCTCACGCACCGGAGCCGCATCGCGCCGCGACATCCTCGCCCTCGTACTCGTACCGGCCTGGGTGCGCGAGCCAAACGGTGAGCTCCTCATCGACCTCAACCAGAACGGCACGTTGGAAGTGAAGCCCGACTATCTGACCCATCGCCTCAACAATGAGGATTCCGATCCGGCATGCCGCCGCATAGCTCAGCTCGAGCAGGAGGGGCAGCTCGCCGGGCGCGGTCAGGTAAAGGTGATTTTCGTACCCTGCTATCTCGACGGAGCAGACGGCGTGGTGAATATCTCCTACTACGATATCCTTCCGGCCCTCGACATCACCGTCTTCGCGTCATACTACGAGCCTTGGGGCTACACTCCGCTCGAAAGCATCGCCTTTGGAGTCCCGACCGTCACTACCGACAAGTCAGGATTCGGACAGTGGGTGGAGTCAGACGTAGCCGGAGAGCGCATCGAAGATCCGCTCGGTTCGCTTGAGAAGACCGGTGTAGTGGTGGCTCCCCGCGACGACCGCAGCTATTGGGCTACGGCCAAGACCATCGCCCATACGCTCGAGGCTTTCTCCGGCGCCGACAGGAAGACCATCGAGGCCATATCCAAAGCGGCTTCCGCCACTTCCGCCCTCGCCGACTGGAAGCTCTTCATCGCAAAATACGACGAAGCATTCAGCATCGCCGACCAAAACCGCGACAAGCGGATGGCTAAGTAAAAAAAAGAAGAAGGCTAAACGAACTTAAAAAATCAACATACAATAATATAATTTATGAAACTTCAAGTAAGCAACACCAACCAGCCCCAGTGGCACAACATGGTG
>CAMWMK010000082.1 GCA_947175295.1 uncultured Porphyromonadaceae bacterium | reverse complement strand
GGGAGAGTAGGTAATCGCCGCCTTAAGGACTCGGAGAAATCCGGGTCCTTTTTTTTGTGTATAATCACGTTTATAGAATTTGTCTTCTAAACCATTTTGTTAGTAGGTTGTTTTAGTTATGTAGCTTGAATAAAGCAATACAATATTTCTAAAATACTTAATCTTATTAAAACTATGGCACAGACAACAGCTCCCCTTGCGGGAATCAAAGTCGTTGACTTTACCGAGGTCCAGAGCGGACCTTCATGTACTCAGATGCTTGCTTGGCTCGGAGCAGACGTTATAAAGATCGAGCGTCCCGGTGTAGGTGACGCTACTCGTAAGGAACTTCAGTTCAACCCTGATCTTCCAAGCTACTACTTCCTCCAGCTCAACAGCGACAAGAAGTCGCTCGCGCTTGACGCCAAGACTCCTGACGGTAAGGAGATTCTTACAAAGCTTATCAAGGAATGCGATATCTTCGTGGAAAACCTTCACCCGGGCGCAATGGACAAGCTTGGTTTCAGCTGGGATGTAGTCCACCAGCTTAATCCTAAATGTATCTACGGTACGATCAAGGGTTTCCCCCTTTCTTCGAAATACAAAGACCTCAAGGCTTACGAGCCTATCGCACAGGTGACGGCAGCCGCTGCCTCCACCACAGGATGGTATGAAGGCGAATATGACATTCCTACACAGAGCGGCGCGGCCCTCGGTGACTCCAATACCGGTATGCACCTTTTGATAGGTCTTCTCGCAGCGCTCCAGCAGCGTAACAAGACAGGTGAGGGAGTATTCGTATATCAGTCGATGCACAACGCCTGCCTCAACCTTTGCCGAATCAAGACCCGTGACCAGCTTACTCTCGATAAGATAGGATACCTTACCCAGTTCCCGCAGTATCCTAACGGAAAATTCGGTGACTGCGTTCCCCGTTCGGGCAACATCGAAGGCGGTGGCGTTCTTGGATGGACTTACAAGTGCAAGCCTGCCGGCGGATATGACACAGCTGAGAACGACAACAACTTCGTCTACGTCATTCTTCAGCGTGGCGCCAAGGATTTCGAGCTTGCTTGCCAGGCAATGGGCTTCGAAGACTGGCTGACCAATCCTGATTTCAACACGGCTGATGCCCGCGACAAGCACAAACAGGAGATCTACAAGAGAATCGGCGCATGGTGTGCCGACAAGACAAAGTTTGAAGTCACCGACATTCTTTCGAAGTATGGTGTGCCCGTAGGTCCGGTATTGTCGACCAAGGAAATGATGACCGACGAAAGCCTCTATGACGGCAACACCCTCGTCAGAATCAACCAGGGTGGTGAAATCGGTGAGTTCGTCACGGTTGGCGTCCCCTTCACGATGAGCAACTACCAGCCTACCTACGGTCCGGCTCCTTCTTTAGGTGGCAACACAGAGGAAATCCTTACCTCTCTCGGCTACACTGCAGAACAGCAGGCCGCAATGAAGGCCAACGGTACCACAGCACCGGTAGAGAAACCGGCAGCCGCTAAATAATAGAAATCACTTTTAGATCAGGTCTTTAAGGAGATCCCTTAAAGACCTGAATTCCTTAAAATAACTAAACTTTATCTTTAATATTATGGAAAATACAGCAACAAAGACCGCCGATGCGCAGGCTCCGAAATTTCCCGAGCAGGTGACCGGCATGTACATACTCGCAGAGTCGTTGAAACGACTCGGACTCATGGATGTCTACGGACTTGTCGGCATCCCTGTCACTGAAGCGGCTTACGCCATGCAGAAGATAGGCATAAACTATTACGGTTTCCGCTTTGAGCAGCAGGCCGGTATGGCCGCCGCCACCCACGGTTACCTTACCAAACAGCCGGGCGTGCTTCTGACAGTATCCTCACTTGGCTTCCTCAACGGCCTTACAGCCACTATCAACGCTACAGTGAACTGCTACCCGATGATCCAGATCTCAGGCGCGAGCGACCCAACTATGGTAGACATGGACATGGGCACATATGAGCAGCTCGACCAGTTGAATTCTGCCCGTCCTTATGTGAAGGCAGCCTTCCGCTGCTCCCACGCCAAAGACATCCCGCAGGCAGTGGCACGTGCATACAGGGCAGCGGTAAGCGGACGTCCGGGCGGCGTCTACATCGACATGACGACTCCGGCCCTCGGCGAAGTGATGGACGCATCGGAGGCAGAGAAACTATTCTATACTCCGGTAGACATCGCAGCGCCCGTAGCGCCGACCCAGTCGGCAGTAGACCGCGCGGTAGAGATCCTTACATCCGCCAAGCGTCCGGCTATTCTGCTCGGCAAGGGTGCAGCCTACGCCCAGGTAGACGATAAGATCAAGGAACTCATCGAGACCTACAAGATTCCTTACCTCGCGATGTCGATGGCCAAGGGCCTTATGCCCGACAACGGCGAACTTAGCGCGCTCAGCTGCCGCTCGACAATCATGGAGAAGTCGGACGTAGTGATGGTGATCGGCGCGAGAATCAACTGGATGCTCTCCTTCGGCAAGGGAAAGTGGAATCCCGAGGTTAAATTCATCCAGCTTGACGTTGAGCCTAAGGAAATGGACCGCAATGTGCCGATCGCAGCTCCGGTAGTGGGCGACATGGGCGAATCTCTCGATATGATCCTCGCCGCCATGAAGGGCAAGAGCATGAGCGCCGATCCTCAGTGGCTCGCATCGCTGCAGGCTGAATCGAAGGAGAAGAACGCCAAGTTCGAGACCCGTCTTGCCGACGCCGCCAACGTGATGCCGATGACCCATTGGACAGCTCTTTCTGTAGTGAAACCGATTCTGGAATCCAATCCGGACGTAATCCTGGTCAACGAAGGCGCCAACACGCTCGACGACACACGAGACTCGGTTGACATGTTTCTTCCCCGCCACCGTATCGACTGCGCTTCATGGTCGATCATGGGCATGGGTATGGGCTCAGCCATCGGCGCCGCAGTCTCTACCGGCAAGAAGGTAGTGGCCGTAGAGGGTGACTCCGCATTCGGATTCTCCGGAATGGACTTCGCTACCATCTGCCGCTATAAACTGCCAGTGACGGTAGTGATCTTCAACAACGGCGGTATCTACAACGGCATTGGCGTCAATCCTTCGGGCGGTGACGCTCCTGCACCTACCACACTCGACATCAATGCCAAGTACAACCTGATAGGCGAGGCCTTCGGCGCCAACAACTACCGCGTAGACAATCCCGCCGACCTCAAGAAGGCTCTTGAAGAAGCCATCGCATCAGGCAAACCTTGCCTCATCGACGTGCAGCTGGCCGACAATTCCGGTAAGGAATCAGGCCACATCGGCTATCTGAACCCGACACCGCTGATCGACTATACTGTATAAAAAATAGAATCCATGATTCTTGGCCATACAGTATGGTGCTTGAATTATCAAAACTTCTGTGGCTGCCTCGGCGGACATATCAACCGCCGGGGCAGCTTTTATTTTCAAACCATTATTATGAATCTTATAAAATAATTCTGCTATGGATATATCGCACGTAATCCTATATGCCATTGTGCCGATCATAGTGGTGATGCTTGCGGGTTTCATCGCCGGCAAGAAGGGGGCGTTCTCAGGAGACGACGCCAAGAAATTCAATAAGGTCGTGCTCGACTTCGCATTGCCGGCCGCCCTGTTTGTCTCGATCGTGCAGGCTTCGAGAGCCGACCTCGTGAAAGACATCAAACTGACGATAGTTTCGGCCATAGGCATCATGGCCTGTTTCATGCTCGTCTATTTCGTATTCAAATACTGCTTCAAGAAGAACACCGGCGCCGACGCCGCCGTATCTGCCCTGATCAGCGGATCGCCGACAATCGGATTCCTCGGTTTTGCGGTTCTGGAGCCTATCTTCGGTACTTCGCCTTCTGTAGCACTCGTAGTGGCCATAGTCGGCATAGTGGTGAACGCCATCGGTATTCCGGTTGGTCTGTCGCTGATGAACGCCTCGCTGGAGAGCCAGAATCCGGGCTCGACAAAGAAGGAAAGCGCATGGAAACCGGTGCTCCACGCTCTTGCGCAGCCTGTAGCCTGGGCTCCTATCTTGGCGGTAGTATGGGTAGTGGTTGGAATTCCATGGCCCAAGGAGCTGAGTCCGTCGTTTGACCTTATCGCTAAAGCCAACGCCTCGATGGCCGTCTTCTCAGCCGGTATCACGCTTTCCGCCATCAAGATCCAGATCAACTGGCAGGCAGTGCTCGGTTCCATAATGAAGATGATCGTCATGCCGGCAGTGGTGCTTATCCTCGGCCTTCTCTTCAAGATGGATCCCCTCAACCTCAAGATGCTTGTAGTGGCAGCCGCCCTTCCGCCGGCATTCTCCGGCATCATCATTGCCGACGAATATAACACGTATGTAGCCACCGGTACATCATCGCTGACACTTTCCGTGATCCTCTTCATCGGATTCTGTCCGCTCTGGATATGGCTGACCAATTTGGCCATAGCCGCTTTCTGATGAGTTGACCCGGTTGTCATCGTCGACGTCATTGACGGCGGATGACAGTATTATTGAAACTTCATATCAAGGTCCGTTTCCGTAGGGGAGCGGACCTTTTTTAGACTTTTTATGTAAAAAATTGGGGTTAACTCAATTTTTTTTTGTAAATTTGCCGCCTATTATGCGACGATTTTTCTTAATACTGCTTGCGATGTCGTTTCTCGCCCTCATGCTGGCCCAGCCTTCAATGCGCCAGACAGCGAGACTCGCCGATGCATCCGCTTCCGGACCAGAGGAGGCGGACGCCCCGCAGTTGCCTGAAATCCTCGCCACCAATATGAGCGAAGGCGACACCCTTATAGGTATAAAACCACTTGATCCTGACTCCCTTACGGTAGAAAACGACAGCGTCGCCTCGACGATGACGACCGACAGCCTCAGCCGGGTGCTTGAAGCGAGGACCATGGAAGGCACCGACTCAATCGACGGAGAGGAATGGGAGCGTGAGGAGTTTGAAGAGACCGACAGCATCGATGACGACCGCACCGGCATGACCCGCATCAACCGCGAAAAGGTAGACCTCGACAACAGCGTCACCTTCTCGGCCAAGGACTCCGTGATACTGTATGGCAACAAACTGGCCTACTTCTTCGGAGAAGGAGAAGTGGAATACGGCAGCTTCAAGCTCAACGCGGAGGAGATAAGGATGGTGATGGACTCCACGACGGTCTACGCCAACGGCAGGGTAGACAGCGTAGGCGAGCTGCAGGGAAAACCCGTATTCCAGGACGGTGGCGACACATATGAGTCGAAGACCATGTCGTATAACTTCAAGAACCAGCGCGGCTACATCACCGACATCATAACCGAGCAGGGAGAAGGCTACCTGACCGGAGGACGGGCGAAGAAACTCCCGGACGGCAGTTTCTTCGCGCAAGACGCCATGTATACCACCTGCGACGAACACGAGCATCCCCATTTCTACATACAGCTGACAAAGGGAAAGATGCGTCCCGGCAAAGACGTAGTGTCCGGGGCAGCCTATATGGTGGTGGCAGACGTGCCGCTTCCCATCGCCCTTCCCTTCGGCTACTTCCCCTTCAGCAAGGAATACTCCTCGGGCATAATATTCCCGACCTTCGGCGACGACTACAACAGAGGCTTCTACGCACGCAACGGCGGCTACTACTTCGCCTTCAGCGACTATGTGGACCTCGCGCTGACGGGCGAGATCTACACCAAAGGCTCGTGGGGCCTCACGGGGCGTTCGTCGTATAAGAAACGCTATAAATACAGCGGCTCATTCAACATCTCCTACCTTACGACCATATATGGCGACAAAGGACTTCCCGACTATTCGAAGCAGAACAACTTCCAGGTGGTCTGGAGCCATTCGATGGATACGAAGTCGAACCCCAACATGTCGTTTTCGGCCTCCGTCAACTTCTCGACATCAGGCTATACGCGCAACGACCTGAACTCCTACTACAACAACTCCTTCACGGAGAACACCAAATCGAGTACCGTCAACATGACCTACCGCTTCCCGGGCACGAAGTGGGCTGCAAGCGCGAGCATGAACATCAGCCAGCGCACGCAAGACTCGACGCTGGCCGTAAGCTTCCCCAACCTCAACGTCACCATGAGCCAGACGGCACCATTCAAGCGCAAGAAGGCGGCCGGAGCCGAGAAATGGTATGAAAAGATCAAGCTCAGCTACAGCGGTCAGTTTCAGAACTCGCTTACGGCGCAGCAGAACGTATTCTTCAAGAAGAGCCTCATCAAGGACTGGCGAAACGGCCTGAGGCACTCGGTGCCTGTATCGGCCACATTCTCGGTGCTGAAATACGTCAATGTGTCGCCGTCGCTCTCGATGACCGACAGGATGTATACCTCCAAAATCAAGAGAGACTGGGATCCTAACAAAAGCGCCGAAGTGCTTGACACCTGCTACGGCTTCTACAACCTCTTCGACTTCTCGGCCTCCCTTTCGGCCGACACGAAGATCTACGGCTTCTTCAAACCCATGAAATTCCTGGGCGACAAGGTGCAGATGATCCGCCACGTGATGACGCCCAGCATCTCATACAGCTATACGCCCGACTTCTCTGATCCGATGTGGGGAGTCTACGGCCAATACAGCTATGTCAACAACGCCGGAACTCCAGTCACCAGGAAATACAGCTACTTCCAGCACGGAGTCTTCGGAAGCCCGGGCCAGGGAATGTCGAGCTCGGTATCGCTTTCGCTCTCCAACAACCTTGAGATGAAGGTGAAGAGCGACTCAGACTCCACGGGAGTGAAGAAAGTGTCGCTCATCGAAAACCTGTCGCTGAGCCAGAGCTACAACTTCGCCGCCGACTCCATGAACTGGAGCAACCTCAACACCTCCATACTGCTGCGACTGACAAAGAACTTCAACCTCAACCTCAGCGCCACATGGGACCCCTATACCTACGCGCTCAACTCCAGCGGACAGCCGGTGAGGGTCAACAAAACGCGCCTTCAGGCCCATAAAGGACTCTACAAGCTTACTTCGACCGGAACATCGTTCAGCTATACATTCAACAACAGCACCTTCAAGAAGAAAGACAAGAAGGATGACAAGAACAAGCGCAACGGCCGCAACGACGACTACGACGAAGACTATGATGACGAGGATGATGACCGCAGCCTCGCCGATATGGCACCAAGCCGCAACCGCAGAGGCAACCAGGAGGAGGAAAAGCAGAACGACGCCGACGGCTACACTCCATGGGAATGTCCCTGGAGCCTTACCTTCAACTACTCCGTCAACTACGGCTTGGGCGACTTCAACTATCAGAAAATGGACTACAACGGAAGGTTTACGCAAAACCTCTCCGTGTCCGGCAACATACGCCCTACGAAGAACTGGAACTTCTCCATGTCGTGCAGCTACGACTTCCAGGCGAAAAAAATCGCCTATATGAACTGCAATATCTCGCGAGACATGCACTGCTTCACGATGTCGTGCTCCATCATCCCCGTCGGAGTGTATAAGAGTTTCAATTTCAACGTAGCAGTGAAATCGTCGCTACTCAGCGACCTTAAATACGACAAGCAGTCGTCGCGCCTCAACGGCATCACCTGGTAGGCCTGAAAAGGATGCGACCGATGATTTTATTTGGAAATTTGAGAAAAGTTTATTAACTTTGTAGAGAAATACCGAAACATGGCCCGACCACTACACCGAGTAATAGCCGACCTTAGGGAGAAGATAGAGGCTCTGGCATCGCAGCGTGATGCCGCCATAGCCGAGCGATCCGCTATGGCCAGGGAGGCTGAAGAACTGAGGGACCAATTGGACGAATGCCGCGAGCAGCTTCGGGAAGCCCGGATGGAGATAGACTTCCTGACGGTCTCGCACCGGCTTGCGGACTCGCCCGCCAACCTCATCTCGGCGCGCCGGCGAGTGCAGCGGTTGATCGCAAAAATAGACAGATGCGTCTCTCTCCTCAAGGAAGACGCAGACATCAGCTGATGAAATCGAAAGAGTCAAAAATCAATATAGAAGTCAATATCTACGGTTCGAGGTTTTCGGTTCAGGTGCCTTTTGCAGAGCAAGACGCCGTAAGAGCCACTGAAACGCAGATGAAGGCTTACCTCAAAAGCCTGAGGGACACGCATTCCAGAAAAAACATCACGGAATGCATGGCTATGATGGCATATCACTATGCCTCCAACTTCTTCGCCCTCAGAGCCCGGCTTGAGGCCGACACGGCCGAAGCCGAGGATCTTCTCCGCGACGCTTCGCGGATGCTTGGCGAAGACATATCGGAAGAGCCGGAAGACTTTGACCGGCAGGAATTCGGCGAATACTGAGCCGATGCCTGAAGAACTCTAATCAATCATCTCACAGCAGGATGCCATGCAGATTCCTTCCCCCGCAGGAGCGGCGGAAGCCTTTCGGCGTATACGTCGGGGCTACCGCATCCCGCGACCGACAGAGCGCGACAAACGACATGACAGCTTATAAACAACACATATAGAAACACTTATTTTACAATAGACACATGACTACAGCAATTTGGATCATCATAGCATTGGCAGCCGCGGCTGCCGGCTACGCCATAGCAAACGCGATGAGCAGAAAGAGCGCCGGAAGCAGGGCGCACCTGATCCTTGAGGAGGCACGCAAGGATGCCGAAGTGATCAAAGACAAGAAGATCCTCGAAGCCAAGGAGCAGGAAGTGAAGATACTGGCCGACGCCGAGCGCAACGCCAACTCCAAGCTGCAGAAGGCCCAGGCCTCGGAGGCGCGCGCGAAGCAGCGCGAGATGCAGCTCAATCAGCAGCAGAACGAACTTAACAGACGCAAGAAGGAACTCGACCAGCAGAAACAGAGCCTTGACACACGCATGAACAACGCCGACAACCTCGAGAAGACCCTTGAGGCGAGACGCGGAGAGGTGGAGCATCTCTACCGCCAGGCGCAGGAACAGCTCGAACACATCTCGGGCCTTTCGGCCGACGAGGCCCGCGAGCGCCTGATCGAAAGCCTCAAGGATGAAGCCCGCACAGCCGCACAGGGCTACATCAACGACATCATGGACGAGGCCAAACTTACGGCAAACAAGGAGGCCAAGAAGATCGTGATCCAGTCGATACAGCGTGTGGCCACCGAAGCCGCCGTGGAGAACTCCGTAACCGTATTCCACATCGAGAACGACGAGATAAAGGGCCGCATCATCGGACGCGAGGGCCGCAACATACGCGCCCTTGAGGCGGCTACAGGCATCGAGATCATCGTAGACGACACTCCGGAAGCGATCGTGCTCTCGGGATTCGATCCCGTGCGCCGCGAGATAGCGCGCCTCGCGCTGCATCAGCTCGTGCTCGACGGCCGAATCCATCCGGCACGCATCGAGGAAGTAGTGGCGAAGGTAAGGAAGCAGATAGAGGAGGAGATCAATGAGACCGGCAAGCGCACCTGCATCGACCTCGGCATCCACGGCCTGCATCCGGAACTCATCAGGATGGTGGGCAAGATGAAATATCGCTCCTCATATGGCCAGAACCTTCTGCAGCATGCCCGCGAGACGGCCAACCTCTGCGCCATCATGGCGGCCGAGCTGGGCCTCAATCCCAAGAAGGCGCGTCGCGCAGGCTTGCTCCACGACATAGGCAAGGTGCCTGACGACGATCCCGAAATCCCGCACGCTATCTTCGGCATGAAGCTGGCTGAGAAATTCAAGGAGAAACCCGATATCTGCAACGCAATCGGAGCGCACCACGACGAAGTGGAGATGACTTCGCTTCTATCGCCTATCGTGCAGGTGTGCGACGCTATCTCCGGCGCCCGCCCCGGTGCCCGCCGCGAGATAGTGGAAGCCTACATCAAGCGCCTCAACGACCTCGAGCAGCTTGCTCTCTCATATCCGGGAGTGATCAAGACCTACGCCATACAGGCAGGTCGCGAACTGCGCGTGATAGTGGGTGCCGACAAGATCTCCGACCAGGAGATAGACAGCCTTTCGGCCAACATAGCGAAGAAGATCCAGGACGAACTCACATATCCGGGCCAGGTGAAGATCACCGTCATCCGCGAGACGCGCGCCGTGGCCTACGCCAAATAAACGGGAGGCGAGCCTATGGATGAAAAAGAACTGAAACCCATACCGGACTGCACCAATTGCTCCGGCTGCGACAGCGGAGGATGCAGCGGATGCTGCAGGAGCCGTGAGGATGCCGACCGTTCGCCTGACGAGGCCGACGGAAAACCCGGATGCTCCGGCTGCGGATCGCACAAAGTGATGGGCTGGCGCCGCGAGCCCCGCGGAAAACTCTACGCCACCAACTGGCTTGACGACATTTCTACGGCCGCTGACTTCCCGGCAGTGCAGGTGCAGTTTAAAAACACACGTGCCGGCTTCTACCTCAATCCTTCGAAGCTGAACCTTGAGATAGGCGACATAGTGGCAGTGGAGGCCGCAAACGGCCACGACATAGGCCAGGTCACCATGACGGGACCCCTCGTAAGGCTACAGATGGTAAAGGCCAAACTCGACCCTGAAAATCTGGATGAACTCAAAAAGGTGTTCAGAAAGGCGCGACCCTCCGACATGGAACGCTTCAACGAAGCGAGAAGCAAGGAGCACAGCACGATGATACGCTCGCGCGCCATAGCCGAGGAACTTGGACTCAACATGAAGATCGGCGATGTGGAATATCAGGGAGACGGCGGCAAGGCCATCTTCTACTACATAGCCGACGAAAGGGTCGACTTCAGGAAACTGATCAGGATACTGGCAGAGGAATTCAAGGTGAGGATAGAGATGAAGCAGATAGGCGCGCGCCAGGAGACCGGGCGCATCGGCGGCATCGGTCCCTGCGGACGCCCGTTGTGCTGCTCAAGCTGGATGACCCACTTCGTAAGCGTGGGCACCGGCGCGGCAAGGATGCAGGACCTATCCATGAACCCGCAGAAACTCGCCGGACAGTGCGCCAAGCTCAAATGCTGCCTCAACTTCGAGATAGACGCCTATGCGGAGGCCACCAAGCAGTTGCCCCACAAGGATACGGTGCTCTCGACGAAAGACGCCGACTTCTTCCTTTTCAAGACCGACATACTGACACGGACTCTGACCTACAGCACCGACAAGCGCATGGGTGCCAACCTGACAGTGATTCCTGCCTCCAGGGCTTTCGAGATAATCGCACTCAACAAGCAGGGCATAAAGCCCGACAGGCTTGCCGATGACTCCGGCGAACTTGAAGAGCAGAAGGAATATATCGACCTGACCGATCAGGACGCTCTGACCAGATTCGACAAAGCGAAGAAAAAGAAGTCGAAGCATAAGGGAGGAGCTGCGCAGCCCCAGAAGGGGCAGGCTAAAAAGGAGAGCCAGGATGAAGGAGGGCGCCGCCCCGACGGAGGCCCTGCCAAAGGCGCCAACCAGCGCCCCGATGGAGCAACACACAAAAGCGGCGGCCAGCGCAGACAGAAACGCCAGCAACGCAATAAGGACCAGAAGACAAGCAACACGAACACTCAGACAAATGACTCCAGTAATTCTTAAGGAAAAGCTAAGCAACCCCATATTCCGGACCATCGGCGAGACGGCCGATGGTCTGGGACTCGAGGTGTATGCGGTAGGCGGTTTCGTAAGGGATATCTTTCTCGGCCGACATTCGGCCGATCTTGATTTCGTAGCCGTAGGCAGCGGCATTGCCCTCGCACGCGCCGTAGCCGAGAGGCTGGGAAAGAAGGGGAAGCTGACTGTCTATGCCAACTACGGCACAGCCCAGATACGACACAGGGATATGGAGCTTGAATTCGTCGGTGCCCGCAAGGAAAGCTACACACGCGACTCAAGAAACCCCATAGTGGAAGACGGCACGCTTGACGACGACCAGAAGCGCCGCGACTTCACCATCAACGCAATGGCGATATGCCTCAACGCCGACAGATTCGGCGAATTGGTGGATCCCTTCGACGGGACGGCCGACCTTGCACGCAGGATCATCCGAACTCCGCTCGATCCCGATGTGACATTCAGCGACGATCCCCTGCGGATGATGCGCGCCATACGCTTCGCCACGCAGCTTGAATTCGATATCCTTCCCGAGACATTCGAAGGCATCAGGCGCAACGCCCATAGAATCGACATAATCACCAAGGAGCGCATCAACGACGAACTCGGCAAGATCATGCGCTCCAGAAGACCTTCGATAGGATTCCGGCTTCTCGATGAGAGCGGACTGCTGGAGAGGATCATGCCGGAGGTGCATGCATTGAAGGGTGTGGACGTCGTAGGCGGACGGGCTCATAAAGACAACTTCCTGCATACGCTTAAGGTAGTGGACAACGTGGCCGAACGCTCAGACAACGAGTGGCTGCGCTGGGCTGCGCTTCTCCACGACATCGCCAAGCCGGTCACCAAGAAGTGGGACAACGCCCTTGGATGGACCTTCCACAACCATAACTTCATAGGAGAGAAGATGGTGCCACGCATTTTCCAGGCCATGAAGATGCCTCTCAATGAGAAGATGAAATATGTGCAGAAACTCGTAGGTCTGCACATGCGGCCGCAGCAGGTAGGCGAGGAGGGAGTGAGCGATTCTGGAGTAAGGCGATTGCTGACCGACGCCGGAGAAGACGTAGAAGACCTCATGATCCTGGCAGAATCCGACCTTACGTCGCGCAATCCGGTAAAGGTAAAGAGCGCCCTCGACAGCTTCATGGCCCTCAGGGAGAGGATGAAGGAGATCATCGCCGCCGACGACTATAGGAAATGGAAGAATCCCATCAACGGCAATGAAATCATGGAACGCCTCGGAATACCGCCATCGCAGGAGATCTCGAGGCTGAAGCAGATGGTGAAGGACGCGATCCTCGACGGAGTGATACCCAACGACCACGACGCGGCATGGGAATATCTGACGCAGCATATGCACGACCGGCCTTCGGAAACGGCCGGCGACAGGCTGCCGACTGACTGAAATACATAATAAAAGGCCAGGTGTCGGCGTTAGTAAGACATAGAAGTTCCGACGCGATAGAGCTATGTAAGAGATGACAATAACAACACTTACCAATAAAACTTTCGAATATGTGTGGAATAGTAGGATATGTAGGAGATAGAAGCGCTTACGATATTCTGATCAAAGGCTTGCACCGATTGGAATACCGCGGCTACGACAGCGCGGGAGTTGCGCTCGTCAGCCCTACGGGCAAACTGAACGTGTATAAATCGCGCGGCAAGGTGTCGAACCTCGAGCATTACTGCAAGGACAAGGACACGGCCGGAGGCACCGGCATAGCGCATACGCGCTGGGCCACCCACGGCGAACCATCAGACCGCAACGCGCATCCCCATTTCAGCGAGGACGAGGCCATAGCGCTCGTACACAACGGCACGATAGAGAACTACAAAGTGCTTAAGGACGCCCTGATCCAGAACGGATGCAAATTTCAGTCGGAGACCGATACGGAGGTGCTCGTGCAGCTTATCGAGTATATCAGGACCCACAATGACTGCACCCTCATCGAGGCTGTCAAGGAGGCGCTCCGCCAGGTGGTAGGCGCCTATGCGATCGCAGTGATAGAAAAAGACAACCCCGACACCATAATCGCGGCCCGCAAGAGCAGTCCGCTCGTGATCGGAATAGGGGAGGGGGAGATGTTTCTGGCTTCAGACGCCACTCCCATAGTGGAATACACTAAAAACGTAGTATACGTCAAGGATGACGAAATCGCCATCATATCAAAGACGGAACCGCTGAAGCTCGTCAACCTCAACAACGAGGAGACAAGCATCGACGTCAAGACACTCGAATTCTCCATCTCGCAGCTTGAGAAGGGAGGTTATCCGCATTTCATGCTCAAGGAGATCTTCGAACAGCCCACGACGCTGCGCGACTGCATAAGGGGACGAGTGGTGGAAGACGGCAAGCGCATCGTGGTAAACGGCGTACGCGACAGCAAAGACAAGTTTCTCAACGCCAAGAGGATCATTATCGTGGCCTGCGGCACGTCGTGGCATGCGTCGCTCATAGGCAAATACCTGATACAGGATATGTGCCGCATTCCGGTGGAAGTGGAATATGCCAGCGAGTTCCGCTACAGCAACCCTGTGCTTGACGACCGCGACGTGGTGATCGCCGTGTCGCAGAGCGGAGAGACCGCCGACACGCTTGCCGCCATACAGATGGCCCATGCGGCAGGAGCCTACGTCTACGGCATCAGTAACGTAGTGGGCAGTTCGATACCCAGAAATACCGATTCCGGCACTTACATCCATGTAGGGCCGGAGATAGGCGTGGCCTCCACTAAGGCCTTCACGGGCCAGGTGATGGTGCTTACCCTCCTCGCCATGGCCATAGCCGAACTCAAGGGTTCGATGAAGAAGGAAGATCTCGACAAGATAGGGGAGGCGATCCTCAAGATACCCGACTACGTCAAGCAGACGCTTGAGCTCAACGAGCAGATAGAGCGTCTTTCGCTCATCTTCACGTATGCCCACAACTTCCTGTATCTGGGACGCGGCTACAGCTATCCTGTGGCGCTTGAAGGCGCGCTCAAACTGAAGGAGATCTCCTACATCCATGCTGAAGGGTATCCGGCCGCGGAGATGAAGCATGGCCCGATCGCCCTTATAGACGCGGAGATGCCGACGGTGATCATAGCGCCCAACGATCATCTCTACGAGAAGATCGTCAACAACGTGCAGCAGGTGAAGGCGCGCCATGGCAGCGTCATCGCCATCGTCACTGAGGGCGACCAGGAAATCAAGAACATCGCCGACTATGTCATAGAGGTGCCTGACGTTCCGGAATGCCTTACCCCGATCATCACGAGCATTCCACTTCAGCTTCTTTCCTACTATATCGCCATCAATAAGGGAAAGAACGTAGATATGCCTCGAAACCTGGCAAAATCGGTGACAGTTGAGTAAAATGCTTATTTTGGTGAATTTTAACTGTTTAAGCCTATTTTGATGAAAAGACGATGCGTGCGGACAAAAAAAAATGCATGTTCGCACGCATTTTTTTGCCGAAAAATTTGGTGGGTAAGAAAAAAAGTACTAACTTTGCACTCGGTTTCGGGAATGAAGCTCTCAAGCTGAAAAACGAAACACAAAAAAATGAGTAATAAGCCTCTTTAGCTCAGTTGGCCAGAGCACGTGATTTGTAATCTCGGGGTCGTTG
>CAMWMK010000081.1 GCA_947175295.1 uncultured Porphyromonadaceae bacterium | reverse complement strand
TTCTTCGGCTTCATGTATTTCACATCGCCGGATCCGGCCGCTGTAGAAGAGCAGGCTCAGACAGAGCAGGCAGCAGCCGACAAAACTCCGACAGCAGCCGCACTCTTCAGCGACACTGAACGCGAATGGCTCGCCAAAAACATTCTATCAAACGGAACTCCGGTAGCTACAGAAAACGGAGCAAGCGCAGTGGCTCTCCAGAGCGGAGACGTGGATCTGACCCTCGTAGGAGACTCTATCTACGGCACTGTCGCCGTAAACGGCAAGAAACTTCAATGGAGCGACATCGCCGCCAACAACCTCTCTGCGATGTCGGCCGCCGAGCATACCGCCGCCATCGACAAGGTGAGGGCCCTTTCAAACTCCATCGGACGTTACGGACGCTTCGCCTCTTTTCTGACCGGCGACGACAAGACCGTAACGCTTGAGAACGAAGTAATCAAACTCGACCTATCCTCAAAGGGAGGTATGGTGGCGCGTGCCGAACTCAAAAAGTATGACACCGAATACGATCCCGACGAGAGCAAGAAAGTGAAGAAGAAAGTGGTAATGTTCGACTCCGAGTCAAACCAGATGAGCTTCACGCTGCCCCTCCCGCAGGAAATAGCTACCTCCGACCTCTATTTCACTCCCCGAGAAGTGACCGACACTACAGTGCTTATGGCTCTTGACATGTCGGCCGACGCTTTCTGGGGCATCCGCTATACGCTCCCCAAGGGCGACTCATACATGCTGAAGATGGAAGTGGTACAGAAGAACATGGCTCCCATCGTACAGAGCAACGTAAGGAAACTCGGCATCAACTGGCATCAGGACATCCACCGCCAGGAGCAGGGCCGTATGTTTGAGGAGCGCAACTCACGCCTCGCCTATAAATTCCTGGGCGGATCGGTAGAAGAACTCTCGGAAAGCAAGAACTCAAACAAGGAGCGCCAGCAGAAGCTGAAATGGATCGCATTCAAAAACCAGTTCTTCTCCTCAGTGCTCATCTCCGACAAGAACTTCAACTCGGCCGACTTCAGCAGTGAAGTGCTCAAGGGCAGCGTATTCCTCAAGTCGATGACTGCCGAGGCCGAAGTGAACGACTACGACTGGAACGCCGAGAACCCCGCCGGCTTCAACTACTACATCGGCCCCAACCTCTATCCGCTGCTCAACAAGATAGACAAGCACACATATGAAGACGAAAACCTCAAGCTCACAAAGCTTATCCCCCTCGGATGGCCCATCTTCCGCTGGATCAACACACTTATCGTAATTCCTGTCTTCAACTTCCTCGGAAGCTTCGGCTGGAACTACGGCATCGTGATCCTCGTGCTCACTATCCTGCTCAAGCTGGTGCTCTTCCCGCTCACCTACAAGAGCTACGTATCGCAGGCCAAGATGCGTATCCTCGCCCCCGACATCAAGGAAATCAATGAGAAATATCCAGGCAACGACAACGCCATGCTCCGCAACCAGAAGACAATGGCCCTCTACAGCAAGGCCGGCGCAAACCCGATGTCGGGCTGCCTCCCGATGCTGCTGCAGATGCCTATCCTCTTCGCGATGTTCACGTTCTTCCCGAACTGTATCGAGCTCCGCGGACAGTCTTTCCTTTGGGCGCACGACCTCGCTGCCCCTGACGCCATCATTTCCTGGAGCGGCAACATACCCCTCGTCACTGAATACTTCGGCAACCATATCTCCCTCTTCTGCCTCCTCATGACAGTCACCAACATCCTTTATACCCGCATTTCAATGCAGGGACAGAACAACAGCATGCCCGGCATGAAGTGGATGATGTATATGATGCCCCTGATGTTCCTCGTATTCTTCAACAACTACGCTGCCGGCCTCAGCTACTACTATTTCCTGTCGCTCCTCATCACAATCCTCCAGACATATGCCATCCGCAAATGGTTTGTCAAGGAAGAAGATGTAAGACGCACCATGAAGGAGAACGCCAAGAAACCTCAGAAGAAATCGGGCTTCATGGCACGCCTTGAAGAGATGCAGAAACAGCAGCAGGAGATGATGCGCCAGCAGCAGAAGGCGCAGGGAAAGAAAAGATAATCAATTTAAGCTTCGCTAAGGGTTAAGCTTGCGAAGAAGACTCAAAACCGAGACTCAATGCGGCAATTCCGAATAATGCTGGCCTTGGTGATGCTCTTCGTGTCACTTCTCTGGCTCCTGCTTGGCTCCAGAGCTCCGGTCTATGCGCTTATCTCGGAGGAGTCGCAGATCATCCCTTCGGCCATACAGGCTACATTCGGAGCCACAGTGGCATGGATCATCGCCACACTGCTCTTCGGACGCGTGTATTGCGCTACGGTATGCCCCGTCGGTACGCTCCAGGACCTCGTGGTCTGGAGCCGCCGTCGGCTTGACCCGAAACATACGTTCCGCTACCAGGCTCCGAAAAAAATATGGATCTTCATACTCCTGACTTACGTAGGCTCGCTGGTGGCCGGCATATGGGCGGTGGCGTTTGCCATCGAACCCTGGAACATCATGCGCAGCGCGGCCTCCGCCGTGCGTCCGGCCGACATAGAGACCACGTGGCAGGCCATAGGGATTTCGGTAGGTGTCGGATTCGCAGCAGGGGCAGTGGCTTTGGCCGCAATACTCATATGCGCGTGGAAATGGGGTAGGGCGTTCTGCACGGAAGTATGCCCGATCGGCACGGCGCTCGGCTGCGTGCACTCGCAGACACTGATGCATATAGCCATTGACCCCGACAAGTGTATCAGCTGCATGAAGTGTGAGGACATATGCGCCTCAAGATGCATAAAAGTCTCGGAGCGGTTGGTGGATAACTCACGCTGCGTGAGATGCTTCGACTGCACGGCAGTCTGCCCCAACGATGCCATCCGCTTCCAACTCAACCGCGGACGAAACAGGCAGACGCCACTTATGGAGCCTAATGCATAATGCATAATTGGGCTGCGCATGGCAAAGGTAATTTTGAAGTGTGAATCAATAAGATGAAACAATATTTAGAACTGCTGCGGCATATACGCGAGAATGGACACCGGAAGGATGACCGCACCGGAACGGGGACTATCTCCACTTTCGGCTATCAGATGCGCTTCGACCTCTCGGAGGGTTTTCCGCTCGTAACTACAAAAAAGACCCATCTTAAGAGCATCATATATGAGTTGCTGTGGTTTCTAAACGGCGACACCAACGTGAAATACCTTCAGGACCACGGAGTGCGCATATGGAACGAATGGGCCGATCCCGACGGATCGCTCGGACATATCTACGGCTATCAGTGGCGCTCATGGCCCGACTACCGGGGCGGACACATCGACCAGATAAAGGAGGCCGTGGAGACGCTTAAGAACAATCCTGATTCGCGCCGCATTATTGTCAGTGCGTGGAATGTAGCCGATCTAGACAACATGAACCTCCCTCCCTGCCATGCCTTCTTCCAGATGTATGTCTGCGACGGCAAGCTCTCACTGCAGCTCTATCAGCGCAGCGGCGACTGCTTCCTCGGGGTGCCCTTCAACATCGCTTCCTATGCACTGCTGACAATGATGCTGGCTCAGGTATGCGGTCTGAAGCCGGGTGAATTCATCCACACGATTGGCGACGCACATATCTATCTAAACCATCTTGAGCAGGTAGACCTTCAGCTGACAAGGGAACCAAGAAAACTGCCTACCATGCATATCAATCCGGAAGTGAAGGATATCTTCGGATTTAAATATGAGGACTTCAAACTGGAAGGCTACGATCCGTGGCCGGCCATCAAGGGGGAGGTGAGCGTATGAACGACGTAAAGAAACTGGCTATGATCGCTGCCGTAGGCCCCAATCTTGAACTTGGAAGCTGCGGCGATCTCGTATGGCACATATCGGCCGACCTCAAGAACTTCAAACGCCTTACAACGGGGCATCCCGTAATCATGGGGCGCAAGACCTGGGAGTCGCTTCCCAAGCGTCCGCTACCCGGGCGACTCAATATCGTCATGTCGCGCTCATTGTGGGATCTGGAAGGTGGCGTCTGCGTGCAGTCGGCCGAAGAGGCGATCGAGGCATGCCGGGAGGGTGAGAAGCCCTTCGTAATCGGCGGCGAGCAGATCTACAGGACCTTCATGCCAATGGCCGACGAGCTCTACATCACGCATGTCGATGCCACGACCGATAAGGAAGTGGATTCATGGATGCCCGACTACCGTAAAGACTGGACCCTTGCCGAGGCCTCGGAATGGGAGACGGATCCGAAAGGGATACGCTACAGGTTTGAGAAATGGGTAAGAAAGTGATCTTCCTGAGCCGCAGCGACCTTCGTGGAGGAGCGGCCATAGTCACATACAGGCTCATGATGGCCATGCGCGATCTCGGTGTGGACGCAAGGATGCTCGTATGTGAGAAACTCAGCGACTCCCCCTATGTAGACTACTGTGCCCCGAAATGGAGGATTCAGTATTCATTCCTGAAGGAGCGTCTTGAGGTGTTCGCTAAGAATGGTTTTGACAGAGCAACATTGTTTAAGGTAGATCCTGCTACTGAGGGTCTGCCGGTATGGCGGCATCCTTGGGTAAAGGATGCCGACGCCATTTTACTCGGTTGGGTCAACCAGGGGATGGTGAGCCTTAAGGGAGTGGAACGGCTCTCAGAAATGGGTAAGCCGATGGTATGGACGATGCACGATATGTGGAACATGACAGGAATCTGCCATCATGCCGGAGACTGCAAAGGATACCTGAATGAGTGCGGCGATTGTCCTTTCCTCGGAAAAATGAGGGGAAGGAATGACATGTCGAGTAAGACGTGGAAGCGGAAAAAGATGCTTTATGCGCGGGTAGGTATTCGGTTTGTGGCGGTAAGCAGCTGGCTTGCCGGAAAGGCTGCTGACAGCGCATTGCTGCGCGACAGGATGGTGGAGGTAATTCCCAATCCATTTCCGATTCATGAAGGCGCATCAGGAAGAAGGGAAAGAAAACCGGGAGATCCGGTACGGATCATATTCGGAGCAGCACGGCTGGATGATCCCATCAAGGGTCTTCCGGTCTTGAAGATGGCTTTAAGAAAACTGAAGGATCATCATCCTGAGGAGGCTGCCGGTATGGAGCTTGTCACTTTCGGGACGTTCAAGAATCCGGAGAGCGGTGAGGGTTTTGCGATACCGCATCGTCATTTGGGCATTTTGTCCGGAGAGGATGCGATCCGCAAGGCGTATGAAGAGTGCGATATAGTGGTCTCATCTTCGGATTTCGAGACCCTCCCGGGCACCCTCATCGAGGGTCAGGCCTACGGCTGCATCCCCGTAGCCTTCGACCATGGTGGACAGCGCGACATTATAGACCATAGGCAGACCGGATGGCTTGCGGAATGGGACGATGATTCCACCGTCCGGGGCGCCAGGCTTGCCGAAGGGATAGCGTGGGCGTACGCCAATGCCGGACGTCAGGACCTTCTCGCGCTGATGCGTAGGAAAGTAGCGGAACGCTTCAGCTCCGCTGCCGTGGCAAGGAGGATGCTCGCGCTCGTAGAGTGACCGCATCTAAGGCCAGACGGGGAAGAATACAAAAAAGACACTGCCGGGGAAGCAGTGTCTTTCTTTTTTCAACGTCGGGGTGACAGGATTCGAACCTGCGACCACCTGGTCCCAAACCAGGTGCGCTACCGGACTGCGCTACGCCCCGATGGCTTTAGAGTAAACCCGAAATCCGGGAGAGCCGATGGCTCTGTCTCATTCAGCGATGCAAAGTTAATATATTTTTTTTGATTGTGCAAGAATTTGCGCGTTTTTTAATCAAACATAACATTTACGGAGTTTAATCCGTTATAAAGATACAGTCAATCTACGATGATATGAAGATTAACAAGAAATACCTTTATATGGCGGTCGGCCTCATCGCCGTGCTACTGTCGGCGATGCCGGCTTTCGCCAAAGACAACGCCAAGATCGATTTCAACGAGTCGGTCTACGACTTCGGGCAGATTTCCCTGAAGAAGGGGAAGGTGAGCCATGAATTCACTTTCACCAACGCGGGAGAGAAAAACCTCGTAATCACGGACGCTCGAGCCGACTGCGGCTGCACGCGTCCGGAATACAGCGATGCGCCAGTGGCTCCCGGCAAGAAGGGAACCGTGAAGGTAACGTTCGCTCCGGCTGCAAAAGGATTCTTCTCAAAGAAAGTGACCATCACCACCAACGGCAGTCCGCGGAAGACGAGGCTCCTGATAAAAGGGGAGGTGGTAGACTGATCCCGGTAAGAGGCGATGAAAAGGAAACGGATAATGAATAAGAGCCGCATAGCTCCTGCCCTTATTGGCTGCGCCCTGCTTTCGGCATTGGCGCCGTCGGCATATCCGCAGCCGGAGAATACCCTGCACTTCATACCAGGGAATGTGGATTTCGGCATGGTGCGTGAGGAAGGGGGGAAGGTAAGCCGCACGGTAAAGGCGGTCAATATCTCTGCCGACTCCACATTCATCATCTCGGCGCGCACCGGCTGCGGATGCTCCGCCGCTGAATATTCCGATGCCGTAATCGCTCCGGGCGACACCACCGAGGTGATCCTGACCTACGACCCCATCAACCGACCGGGTAGATTTCTCAAGACAGTGAAATTTTTCACCGGTCGCGAACGCACGCCCAACACCATCAAACTCAGCGGCAACGTAATTCCCAGCCGCCGCAACCTCGAGAGGTCGTATCCCGAGCAGGTCGGCAGCCTCCGGCTTTCGTCAGTAATCCTCAACGCCGGGGAGGTGAGCCGGAAAGAGGCCAGACCTATGTTTGTCGGCATATACAACGACAGCGACCGCCCTATGGCGTTGACCGCCGAGACGGATGCTCCCGCCCTTGAGGCCGCCCTCATGCCCGACACGATAGAGCCTTACGGAGTGGCCACCCTGTCGCTGATGCTGAAAGGGCGCCTTATCCCCGAAAACGACAGCGAAATACTATATAAGACCTACCTGATAGATGCCGAGACGGCCGATACCGTCGCATGCATACCGACGGGGGGCTTTATCAAAACGAACTGAACAACCGATAACCATAAAATACAGACTCATCATGGACCATCCTGAAAATGATGCAAAATATACTGGGCTCCGCGTCAATGCCGGAGTGACTTCGAACCCTTCGGTCAATCCTTACCGCAAGGTAGTGAAGAAAAAACGCATTCTGACTCCGGGAGAATATGTGGAGGGAATCCTCAAAGGCGACGTAAGCCTTTTGGGACGCGCCGTGACCCTTATCGAGAGTACGGCCGAAGCACACCAGGCGATAGCCCAGGAAGTGATAGAGAAATGCCTCCCCTACAGCGGAAACTCGAGGAGGATAGGCATCACGGGAGTGCCGGGGGCCGGCAAGTCTACTTCGATCGACATGTTCGGCACCCACGTGATACGTCAGGGACACAAACTCGCAGTCCTCGCCATAGACCCGAGCAGCGAGCGCACCCGCGGCAGCATCCTGGGCGACAAGACCAGAATGGAGAAACTCTCACTGGAGAAAGACGCCTTCATCCGCCCTTCCCCCTCGGGAGGATCGCTCGGAGGCGTGGCACGCAAGACCAGAGAGACCATAGTGCTCTGCGAAGCCGCAGGCTATGACCGCATCTTCGTGGAGACTGTAGGCGTAGGGCAGAGCGAGACCGCGGTACACTCCATGGTAGACTTCTTCCTCCTCATCCAGGTGGCCGGCACCGGCGACGAGCTTCAGGGCATCAAGCGCGGCATCATGGAGATGGCCGACGGCATCGCCATCAACAAATGCGACGGCGACAACATAGACCGGTGCAAGCTGGCCGCCCAACAGTTCAGGACAGCACTCATGCTCTTCCCTCCCACGCCGAGCAAGTGGGTGCCCGAGGTGGTGACCTACAGCGGCTACTACGGCTATGACATCGACAAGGTCTGGGACATGATAGACCGCTACTTCAAATATGTGGAGGAGACAGGATATTTCGAGCGCAAGCGCAACGAGCAGGCCCGCTACTGGATGACAGAGACCATCGAGGAGCAGCTGCGTACGCGCTTCTACCATACTCCCGGACTTAAGGAGCTTCTCGAGCAGAAGGAGATGCGTGTGCTCAACAACGAGCAATCTTCCTTCACCGCCGCAAAAGACATTCTTGACTTCTATTTTGAATCTTTACGTAAGTGATTGAAACATATGGGAGTCACGGTCGATGCACTGGATTGCGGCGCTAATCGGTGAAAAATATATTGAGCTAATAGTTGTTTTTGTTAATTTTTTTAACTAACTTTGCATTGCTACTCGCTTACTGCGCTCATGTGTGGAAGAGCAACCTTATAAGAATTTAATGAACTTACTTTGTTACGTATGGCGTCATCATACTGGATATATACCGACATAGCGGTATTCTGCGTGGCTTTGTTGCTGACAGGAATCATAATACCTCAGATTTTGTTAATAGCCTTCAGTAAGAAGCTTTTTGATGAAGTCGATGAGCGAAAGATACATAAGGGAGTCGTCCCCCGACTTGGAGGCATAGCCTTCCTTCCGGCCATCATATTCTCGATATGCCTTGTATTGGCCGTCAACATGAGTTGCGGATGGTCGGATTCCATTCCGGTGCTGGCTAACTGCAGCCAGTCGATACTCTATCTCCTATGTGCTGAAATGCTGATTTTCCTCGTGGGCATAGCCGACGACCTCATCGGCGTGCGCTACAAGGCTAAGTTCGTATGCCAGATACTATGCGCCATATTCATCTGCGCCTCCGGGACGTATATCCATGACTTAGGCGGCATACTGTGGATCACGGATATCCCGGGATGGCTGGGATGGTGCGTATCGGCATTCATAGTGGTCTACATAGTCAACGCCATCAATCTGATCGATGGCATCGACGGTCTGGCTTCCGGACTCAGCGGCATCGCCCTGATCTTCTACGGCATCGTGCTGACTCAGGCCGGGGAGTGGATACTTGCCCTCCTTGTGTGGGCGCAGCTCGGCACCCTTGTGCCCTTCTTCTACTATAATGTATTTGGCAATCCCACGAAGCGCAAGAAGATCTTCATGGGCGATACGGGAGCCCTGACAGTGGGTATGCTCCTTTCATTCATCGCCCTCAGCGTCACCAACATCGACGTGCCTGAAGTGACCAAAGACTACAATCAGATAGTGCTTGCGTTCTCTCCGCTCATCATCCCGGCCTTCGACGTGGTGCGTGTCTATTTCCACCGCCTTCGCCAGGGTAGGAATCCGTTTCTTCCTGATAAGTGCCATATCCACCACAAACTCCTTGCGCTTGGCCTAAACCAGAGGGCGTCGCTCTGCGCCATCCTGCTTGCCGCCGTCATCTTCATGCTGGTCAATGTGGCGCTTTCCCCGTATGTATCCGCAACCTGGCTGATCGTGGGCGACGTGCTGCTATGGCTCGGCAGCAACCTTCTCATCACCCGGGCGATACGCAGGAAAGAAAGCCGCCTTCATACTACGCTCTATGATTAAGGGTTAAGTGTTAAGGGTTAAGGGTTAAGGTTAAGTATTAAAGGGGTTATGGAAATAAGTGAGCCGATGAAACTTAAATAAATAGGATTCAGCAAAGAACTCGAAATGAAAATCAATATATCATACAAGGGCATGCTTGGCGTACTCGCCGGCGTATGCATGATGGCGAGCTGCAGTACGCCTAAAAACGTAGCATACTTCCAAGGTGCCGAGAACGCGGAAATCATAGAGATCGCTTCTGCCCAGAACAGAATCTTCAAGATCCAGCCATTCGATAAGCTCTCCATCGTGGTCAGCTGTCAGGACCCTACATTGGCACAGATGTTCAACCTTAACGTGTTTACCAACAGCCAGGCCCAGCGTTCGCCGCTGAACGGAACCGGATCTTCGTTGAGAGACTACTATACAGCCTACAGCGAGGGTATCAACGGATTCACCGTCTCAAGCCAGGGCACAATCGACTATCCTGTGCTCGGCAACATCAAGGTGGAGGGAATGACGCGTAACGAACTGGCAGCCTTCATCAAGGGAGAGATCGTAGGACGCGGCCTCATAAAGGATCCCGTGGTCACTGTGGAATTCCTCAATACCGGCGTCTCGATGCTGGGCGAGGTGATGCATCCCGGCCGCTACGACCTCAATGCAGACAACTTGACACTCGTGGAGGCCATAGCCCTCGCCGGCGACCTTACAATCAACGGCCAGCGTGAAAACATAAAGGTGATGCGCAAGGACGGAGACAAGATGCAGACATTCGTAGTGGACATGACCGACGCGAAAGGCCTGATGGCATCGCCGGTCTACTATCTGCGTCCGGGCGACGTAGTGTACGTAGAGCCCAACAATATCCGTAAGCGCCAGACAGTAGCCAACGCTAACAGCGTGACAAACATTAGTTTCTGGATTTCAGTAGCATCGCTTCTGACTTCGGCGGCAATCCTATTCAGAAAATAAAAAAGGAGAAGGGATATGTGGCTGTTCAATAAAAAGGCCGCTTCGCTCGAAGACAGCGGCATGCTCGACGGACTCACCGACTGGCACTCGCACGTGCTCCCGGGAGTGGACGACGGCATTAAGACTATTGAGGATTCGCTGGAAGTGCTCCGCCATTTCGAGGCGAAAGGAGTGCGCACGCTTTGGCTGACCCCCCACATCATGGAGGATTATCCCAACACCACCGCCAAGCTCCGCAACCGCTTCGAGGAACTCCGTAAAGCCTGGGACGGGAAGGTGGAGCTGTGTCTGGCCGCTGAGAATATGCTTGATTCCCTTTTCGAGGAGCGTCTTGCCGTGCGCGACCTTCTCCCCATCGGTAAAAACGCCGACCATCTCCTCGTAGAGACCTCCTATTTCTCCCCTCCCATGGGAATGGACGGCATGATAGACTCCATCATGTCTGCCGGCTACTATCCGCTTCTCGCACACCCTGAGAGGTATACCTACATGGACGAGTCCCACTACAACAGGCTAAGGCAGAAAGGAGTCAGGATGCAGCTCAACTATGTGTCGCTCGTAGGAGGATATGGCGAGACCGCCAGGAAGAAGAGTGTCTGGCTGCTGAAAAACGGCTATATCGATGTGGTGGGCAGCGACGTGCACCGCCTTAAGAGCAATCAGACGCTGATATCCGCGCGCCCTTCGAAAAAGGAGCATCTCGACATGATATTAGGCATAGTGAAAGACAAAAACAGAATCTGATGGCCGACGACAGGATATTGCTCAGAATGTGCCGAATGTCCGGCCATGAGATGAAGTTTATCATGGAGGCGTTCGAAGGAGAGTGGGTGGTGCCCCTCGGGCCGAACGTCAGTGGATTTGAAAAAGACCTTGAGAAGTTTCTTAGAGAAGGCTGCCGGGTAGTGGCCCTCTCTTCCGGTACGGCCGCCCTCCACCTCGGGCTCCTGATGCTGGGAGTAGGAGAGGGAGATGAAGTCATGGTGCAGACGATGACTTTCAGTGCTTCCGTCAATCCGGTCAGATATGTCGGTGCCGTCCCCGTGATGGTTGACTCCGAGCCGTCGACATGGAACATCGACCCAGACCTTCTTGACAAAGCCATAGCCGATAGGGTCGAAGCTACAGGCCGGAAACCGAAAGCCATCATCGCGGTATGCCTCTACGGAATGCCCGCCGACTACGACCGCCTCCTCCAGGTGGCGGAGAAATGGGACATCCCGGTGCTTGAGGATGCTGCCGAGGCATTCGGTTCCTCCTATGAAGGAAGGCGCTGCGGCACTTTCGGACACTTCGGAGCGCTTTCCTTCAACGGCAATAAGATGATCACCACCTCCGGCGGAGGAGCCTTGGTGTGTCCCGACGAGGAGTCGGCGAGAAAAGCCATGTATTACGCCACTCAGGCGCGCCTGGGCTACGCCTATTACCAGCATGAGGAAGTGGGCTACAACTACCGTATGAGCAATATTTCGGCCGGAATAGGAAGAGGGCAGATGATAGTGGCGGAAGACTACATAGCCCACCACCGGCACCGTCAGGAGTACTACAGCGAGCATCTTGGCGGAGTAGACGGCATCGAGCTGCATGAAAATCCCGACCCGCGCTTCGACAGCAACTTCTGGCTCTGTACGGCTCTTATCGATCCGGCACTCAGGATAAAAGGGCAGGACAGGGCCTACTCCAGCGCCATAACCGGCACTGTAGGGGGCGCGGGAGGCGTCACCGGGCAGGGAGCGTCAATACACACCGACTGCGAGCCCAACGCCAATGTGGAAGCTCTCAGGCTCGCACTTGCCGAAAAGGGGATAGAGACGCGTCCGCTCTGGAAACCGATGCACAGGCAACCGGTCTTCGCAGGGTTTCCGGCCTATGTCAACGGCGTCTCGGAAAGCCTGTTCCACCGCGGCATATGTCTGCCGTCGGGCCCGTATGTGACCGACCGCGACGCCGACCGCGTGATAGAGTCGATAATGGAGCTCATTGAAAAGAAATAAAATATCCCACCCTTCACAAAAATCATTCCTATACGATGGAAACCACCTATTTCGACCGCACGGCCCTATTGGTGGGCGATGAGGCCATGGGACGCATAGCCCGCGCCAGAGTGATACTTTTCGGAGTCGGGGGCGTAGGAAGCTGGGTGGCCGAGAGTCTTGTGCGCACCGGCATCCGCCACATCACACTTGTAGACAGCGACCGAGTGGCGCCGACCAACGTCAACCGGCAGATGCCGGCCACTTCAGAGACCATAGGCGAAATCAAGACCGAAGCTGCAAGGCGGAGGCTACTTGCCATCAATCCGGAAGCGGATGTCAGGACGCTTACCCTCTTCTATGACGCTGAAACCGCCCCGCAGATCGACCTTGTGGAATATGACTACATAGTAGACGCCATCGACTCCTTGAAAGACAAGGCCCTACTCATCCTCAATGCCACACGGAGCGGACGCAAATTCTTCAGCAGCATGGGCGCCGCGCTGAAGATGGACCCCACGCGCATCAAGGTAGGGGAGTTCTGGAGCGTCAAGGGGTGTCCGCTGGCGAGGGCCCTCAGGCAGAGGTTTAAGAAAGAAAAGACCTATCCGGCAAGGAAGTTTACCTGCGTCTATTCAGACGAACTGCTCGAAAACAATGGACAGACCGAAGAGACCTGCGACTACAAGGCCCGCATCAACGGAAGCCTATGTCATATCACCGCCATATTCGGCATGACCATAGCCGGAGAGATCGTCAAAGACATATGCCGCAACTAAAACGCGTGGCCGCGCGTTATAATAGATAGTAGTTAATTTTTGTATATAATGATATCCACTGTGAACACGGTCTTATTAAGAATCGCCTTCATTTCGCTGCTTGCCTTAAGCAGTGGGGTAAGGGCATTGGCCAATATACCGGTGGAATACAAAGCATCCGTAACAGCCCAGGCATCGTCGGCGTCGCTGTCGCCCTATATGCTCGGCTCCTGGAACGAAGGACGATATGCGGAGGGCAACGGCATATGGCAGGAAGCGTCGGCTTTGAAGCGCCTCGACAAGACAAGGCGATGGAGCTGGAGCGCTGGAATAGGCTATATGGCAGGAATAGGCTCAGAGACTGATTACGACCGCTGGGACGATGTCACGAAGACGTGGGGAGTCAGCGGCACGCGAAGGAATGCATTCCGGATCACACAGCTCTTCGGAGAACTCAAATACAGGCAGGCGTTTCTGACCATCGGCATGAAGAACACGACATCGGGCATCGTAGACGGGCGCCTTTCGAGCGGCGACCTGACAAGAAGCAACAATGCCTCGCCCATACCCGGAATCGCCGTGGGATTTCTTGATTTCCAAGATATTCCCTTCACCAACGGGTGGGTGCAGATCGACGGCGAACTGATGTATGGCAAAATGATGGATTCCAAGTTTAAGGAAAGAGAGTTTAATTGTTTTTCCGGACTTGAAGCGTTGGATATACTCTATAATTACAAACGATGTTATTTCCGTACTAATCCACAGAAGAACTTTTATGTCACGATAGGAATGCAGGCAGCTGCATTTTTCGGAGGACGAGCGTATGAATACAAAAAAGGCGCTGTTGTAGCATTCGATGATAGGGGATTTCATGTCAAAGACCTCCTTCAGGCATTCTTCCCTCGGGAGGGAGGAGAGGCCTATTATGAGGGAAGCCATCTCGGATCGTGGGATATGAAGGTTGTCTATAGGTTTAAGGACGGATCAAAGATGAATGCTTATTTCGAGTGGCCATGGGAAGATGGCTCTGGAATCGGACGTATGAATGGTTGGGATGGTTTATGGGGTGTGCAGTATAATTTCGCACGAGAGGGTATTGTTTCAAAGGTGGTAATGGAGTATCTCGATTTTACAAATCAGGGAGGCCCGATACATTATGCTCCAGCCGATCATCCTAGCAGTTCTATGACAGGGCATGCAAGTGGCAGTGATGATTATTACAATAATGGATTTTATGGAGCATATACAAACTATGGCATGAGCATTGGTTCTCCGTTTCTAATAGCACCACTGTATAATCGTGATGGAATGCTGAGCTATCTTCATAACCGTGCTAGAGGATTCCATATAGCGCTTGAAGGTCAGCCTTTTGAACGGATGGGGTATCAAGTCAAGGTGGGATACGAAGTCGCCGGAGGTTCAGGATGGTTTCCATCCTATAGGAAGTATCGGTCTACATCAGCACTTGTGGAATTGCGTATGGCTCCGAACCGAAAAATTCCAGGTTTGGACTTATGTGTGAAAGTGGCCTTTGACAAAGGCGCTTTACGCGGTGACAATTTCGGCGCACAGCTACAGATCAGTTACCGCGGAGACTTCTGTTTTAAGTAATTTTAAGAAAAATTTTTCCAGTAGAAGATCCTATGAATGTAAAACTCCATAATATGAAGGTGCATAGTCTACAAATGTTGATACTGGGAGTACTTTTGATGTGCGGTTGCACCCAGCAAAATGGGTATATTGGAGACTTATTCGGCTCATGGTCTCTAACGAAAATAACTTGTAACGGAGATATCGTAGAGATTGAATATGAGACTGTGTTCAGTTTCCAAAATGAAATAGTGAGCATAGTTGGATATGTTGACCCTCCTTTCGAGGCAAAGACACGATACGGTAATTTTACACATTTGGACCAAAATCTGACATTGAAGTTCGCTTCTGAACCTACTCCTACTTATGGAAAGGGATATATGGCTCCTGAGTGGTTGTATTTTCCTAAAGATGAAAACATCCTACTATTCGAAGTGAGGAAACTTACTGGACGGTCAATGGAACTGAGTCTTGCCAGCGACGGGTCTATACTACATTACAGCTTTAGGAAGACGTGGTGAGTATAATGGATACCACATTTTTCTGCATGGTGGTTAAAACACGGAAGTGAAACAGAAAGTCCGCCTCCCATCGGGAAGCGGACTTTCTGTCTTTATAGGGATGTGAGTCCTTACCGGAATCACTCTGCCTTGCCGTTGGAACCGAGCACGTTGATGATCTTCTCCTTGTAGAGTTTCTCCATTTCGTCGCGAGCCGGACCGAGGTATTTGCGGGGGTCGAACTCCTGGGGCTTCTCAGCGAAGACCTTGCGCACAGCGGCAGTCATGGCGAGACGGCTGTCGGAGTCGATGTTGATCTTGCAGACATCCATCTTGGCAGCCTTGCGGAGCTGCTCTTCGGGGATACCGATAGCGTC
>CAMWMK010000080.1 GCA_947175295.1 uncultured Porphyromonadaceae bacterium | reverse complement strand
AGGACGCAGTCCGAAATCCACCGTGTTGAGGACTTTTTTTGGGGGGCTGTTTTTTTTTTTATAATCCACATTATTTTTTATTTGCGCCCCGGCGGGGCGGCCTGGCGCCCCCCGCTTCCAAAGTATTTGTGAGTGATCGGGAAAGTTATTTCTTGATGAACTTGTGCGACTGACGGAGAGTGCCGTTGTCGATTACGAGGACATAGATGCCCTTCTCCAGACCGTTGGTGATTCCCATTCCGGCTTCGCCATGGGCCGCCTTCACGGTGCGCCCCGACATAGCGTCGACCACGATGAAATCGGCGTCTCCGCTCACTGCGATGATTTCCTCTACGGCTGAAGGATCAAGACGCTGGTAGGCTGCCGCCACGTCTTCAGCCGACATCACGAATGGATATACGCTGAGTTCGTCGATGGCGCCCTCGAAAGTGCGGTGCTCGCGTCCGGAAGTAGGTTCATCGTCGCCGCCGATCCAGATCAGCTCCTTCGGGTCGAAGTTGATGGCTCCGGTGCCGACATTGGAGTTGGTGCTGTTGAGCTCGCCGTCGATATAGATGGAAGTAGACTTGGCCTGAGCGTTGCGTACGCATACGATGTGGTGCCATTCCCCATCGAAATAGTCGGCGGGATTCTGTGCGGCGCAGTCGGCCTTGGTCACATCGTCGTCGATGGAGAAGGTCAGTCGGTTGGTAGTGCCGCTTTCGAGGCGCTCGAGGCCTACCCAGTTGCCGGTGCCTCCCTCTACGTTGGTCTTGTTGTGGGTGCCGATGCAGAAGAGATAGCCGTCTTTGTCTGTCGACTTCATCCAGAGTTCGATGGAGAAATCGTCGGAGCCAAATATGAGGTTGTCATAAATCGGCTGGGTCAGATAGCCGTTGCTGTCGAAAAGCACCGCACCGTTCTTTACGCCCTCGGTAGAGGCTACGCTTCCGTTGATGGAGGCCATGGAGCCGTTGTGGTCGTTTATGACGGTCTCTGCGCCTACGGTGTCAAACGAATAGTAGGCCAGGCGACCGCTCTTATCGGTATATGTCACCTTGACAGTGCCCGTGACTGTCACGTCCTCGCCGTCTTCAGCTCCGGTAGTGGAAATGGTATATGTCCATTCTCCTTCTTCCTCGGGAGTGCCGGAGATGGTGCCTGTAAGGGTAGAGGCGTCAAACGAGAACTCCACGCCTGCCGGGAGTCCTGCCGCTTCCGCACCCGAAGCACGCTCTACAGTGAATACCACCGTATCAATGGCGTCGCCAAGTGATACTGACTGCTGGAGGCTTCCCTGGGCCACCACGATACGGGGACGCACGTCAAACTTCGCCTCAAGGCAGTAGCTGAGGTGGGGAGGCTGGTTATAGGCCACGTTCTGCCATGCGATGGCCTCACGATACTGGCGGTCGGTCAGTAGACACGGCACTTTGTATTCCGTCGGAATCGTAGTGGTGAATATGATCAGGTCTTCCTGGGTCTTCCCGTCGTGAAGGATCACCTCTTCGCGCCAGTCGCCGAAGATGTCGGCCTGGAGGTTGGGTGTAGCTTTCGTGGAGTTGCAGGAAGCCGCGCTGGAGACGGATGAGAAGTTTCTCAGTGTGCTGACAGAGGTAAGGGCATCGTTGGGCTTGGAGATTGTGGTGCCGTCAAGGAGTTCGTCGAGCAGGTCTCCGTCCCAGAAGATGCGGAAATTGACCGAGGGGCGCTTTGTGCCTGCCACTTCGCCGGCGCTCATCACATTGCCGTCAAGGGTAGACCAATACTCGCTGCCGGAGAATTTCGACGAGACGTTGGCGATCAGTCCGCGGCCTACGTCCTTGCCCGGGTTTGGCTGGAAATACAGCACCTTGCCTGTCTTTCCGTCGCGCAGGGAAGTGGCGTACTTTCCGTTTTTGTCCTCGTGGGGCATATAGATCTCAAGGCCTTCGTTCTCAAGGATGAAATCGCCTACGTGGAGGGCGTCGCCGTGGCCGCCTCCGGTAGAGTGGAGGAATGATCCGTCGTGGTCTACGGCTCCGGAGCCGATGATGATCTCGTCAAATCCGTCGGCGTCAAGGTCGGCTACAGAGAGCGAGTGGGTGCCCTGTCCGTAGATGCCCTGTCCGGCCTTGTCGGAGGAGTGGAGCCAACGCTCCTTCAGTTCCTTGCCGTCGAAGTCTACGGCCCAGACATATGAGTGGGTATAGTAGCCACGCACGAAGATTGCGCTCGGCTTCACCCCGTCGAGATATGCTACGCCGGCGAGATAGCGTTCGCAGCGGTTGCCGTTGGCATCGCCCCATCCGCTTTTCGAATGGGCCTGGATATCGCGTGGCGGATTATAGTAGATCGTATGGATTTCAGCTCCCGTCAGGCCGTTGAAGACTGTAAGGTATTCCGGACCTTTCTTCACGACGCCGGCCAGCGAACCGCTCTTCTCGCGGTAGTCGTCGGTCACTTGGTCGGTGCCGAGCAGTACCGGTTTGCCTGCGCCGTCGATAGTGCCGGGAGCTGTCTTGCATATCAGCTCGGCCTTGCCGTCTCCGTCGAAGTCATAGACCATAAACTGTGTGTAGTGGTTGCCCGAACGTATGTTCTGGCCGAGGTCGATCCTCCAGAGCTGAGTGCCGTCGAGCTTGTAGCAGTCGAGGATGGTGTTGCCGGTATATCGGAACTGGTCGCCGTTGTCGGCCTGGTTTGTCGGAAACCACTTGACGATGAATTCGAATTCTCCGTCGCCGTCTACGTCGCCAATCGACACGTCGTCGGGTGTATACGTATAGTCGCGCTGTTCCTTTGATCCTCCGGCAGGGGAAGTGCCCCCTTCAGGGCGGTTAAGGTGGATCTTCATGAAGTCGGAAGCCCAGACATTGTTGGCGCTTGCCGATTCCATTTCCTCCCCGTTGAGGATAGCCTTGATCACGTAGCGGGAATCTGTCGTTCCTTCCGGGTCGGTGAAGTTGGTCATGCGGGTGAGGGGAGCGTCGTTCACCTTCACTCCGTCGCGGTATATGTCGAATGCGAGTTTCGCATCGTCGGAAGGGAGTGATCGCCATGATACGAACACTCCTTTGTCTGCTTTCACTGCGAGCACTCCTCGGCCGAGGTTGTCGGAGTTGACCGTGTGGGAGTATTGTGCCCAGGAAGCTGTGGAGGCGGCGAGCATGAGGGCCACCAGTGCTGTTTTCTTCATTGTTAGGGTAAAGTAAGGGTTAATGGGTTAGGTGTCAATCTAATGCATCGCGAAGGTCGGCTATCATCCGCGCGTATTCCTCGTCGGAGAGATACACTTCACCGGGGTTCATCCGGAAGGTGCCTCCATAGTCGGGACCGTCTACGTATTTCGGTGCGAGGTGGAAGTGCAGATGGGAGAGTTTATCGCTGTAGGCGCCGTAGTTTATCTTCTCGGGATGAAACACTTTGTCCATCGCCCGGGTTACTCGCACCACGTCTTTCATGAAGGCGTCGCGCTCTTCGTCGGAAAGTTCGTTGAGGTCGTTGACGTGGTGGTTGTAGGCCACGAGGCAACGTCCGCGATATGTCTGCTCCTTGAAGAGGAACGCGCGCGATACGCTCAGCGGCGCTATCTCGATCATCAGGGAGTGGAGGGTCTCATTGTCGGTGCAATAGAGACAGTCTTTTGGATCGCTATGCATAGATGTTTAGATTATAATAGGTTAGTTCAATAGGGCGGAGGGCTGGCCGGAGTCTGGTCCGAATGGATCCTGCCCTCTGTGCCCGCTTGCATGCGCAAAATTAGCACATTCCGTTGATTTGGAAAACTTTTTAAAATTAAAATTTGTTAACAGATGCATTTTAATGCGTGAATACTTTGATATGTCGGAAAAAATAGATAATTTTGCGGGCTACTAAACAAACGACATCACGCATGCTTCACGATACTGCTTCCATCGGATCCGAAATGGCCGACACCAGATCATACGGTTTTATAGAGTATATCGATTCGCTTGATTCCGACAGTCTTTCGGAGATGGTCGCCTCAAGGGTCATTCCATCGCTTTCGCTTTCATTGCGGAAGCATGGCCTGACGGAATTTTCCGACAAGGCCTTGAGGCTTTGGGTCGTGGATATGCTGCTTTATGGTCTGAAATGCACCACAGTGAAGCGATATACCGGAGCTCTCCATACCCTCTACAAGACATGGCTGAGTACTGAAGGTCCGGAAAATGAAGAGGCTGCCGTGAATTTCTCTTTGGCGGGAATCGACGATGACTCCACTGCTAAAAGAATAAAGGAATCGGAGGAAAACCTTGTGGCTGCGGAGCGATTCGTCGCCATGTCGGTGAAGCCGGAATCCCCCGCGTTTGTCTGCAACAAGGCCTTTCAGTATCTTCTGTTCGATCCTGCTGTGACTTTGAAAGACATCGTGGAGATGAAGTTTTCCGACTGGCGTCCGGATTGCCTGCATCTGGAAGACATAGTGATCTCCATGCGCGATGCGCCGCAGGCGAAATACGTCTTTCCCCTTCAGCAGGGAAAGCGCCGCGAACCGGCCATCATCAAGGATCTTCTTACCGAACTCCACGCCACGGGGCGGCGGGCCGGCATGAAGTTTACTGATTCGTTCTCGCGCGATTCCATCACGTCCATCTGGATTGCGGCAGCCGTCAGGGAAGACATAACGTATGCTGATATAAGGGGGATGGTGCCCAATCTTCCGGCAGCCTATTCCTTCCTTTCGCTGATAGATCCATCTGAGGTGAGTCCCGAAAGACAGGTGGAAATCATGAATATTGTGGCCTATTCCATCACCAACAAGAATCCCGGATGGTTCGTGCTCCGTTTGAGGAGCGGGGTCACTCCGGAGAAGATCAAGGAGCGCCTGAAGGAAAAGGAGAGTCCTCTCCAGCGTCAGATACAGTTTTATTATCCGTTGCGTACCCTGAAGAAGCTTGAGAAGAAGAAGGTGGTGTCGGTGGAGGTGCCGGTGATACCGGGTCTGCTCTTCTTCCGGTTGCCCTACGACCGCGTAGCGTCCCTCATCAGCGTGATAGGGGATATGGCCTGGTGTTATCGTAGTTCAGCCAATCCGACGAGTCCATATTCGGTGATACCTCAGGCTGAGATGCGCATCTTCCAGCGTTGCGTAGGCGCGTTTACGGAAGATGTCGAGCTTGACATCGTGTCGGCGCTTCCTCCCTTGAATGTAGGCGACGAAGTAATGATCGAAGATGGCTCCATGCTTGATGGCCAGAAGGGCATAATAAGGAAAGTCAAAAACGTAGACGGCACCGTGACGTACACACTTCGTCTTTCGGACACGGAATACATCAAGTTTCAAGACGTCAGCCTTCCGGCCTCCCACCTCTCCAAGGTCGGAGACTGAGGTAGCAATATTCCTACACCCGAACGTAGGGACACCCGGTTCGTGCGTCCGCGCTCGACAGTATTCCTCCGCCACAGAAAATGCCCATTTACATTCTGACCGAACTATAATATTGTAAATTCATCAGTCATTCATATTCCTGCACTCGTCCTTATCCTTATCGAGCAGAAGACGCTATAAGCATAATTTTATTTTCGGTTATTTTCCGTATAAGGTTTTCGATACTCTACTCTCCATTTGCCGGATTTTGTAGAGCCTTCTCTAACCAAATGGATATTTAAAATCTCCATTTTTGCCCGTTGTACTCTTAAACCTTTTTCTGTCATTCCTAACTCGTTTCCTAATTGCTTAAAAGAAATATAAGGATTTTGAGATATTAATAAAAGAATCTTCCTCTGAGTATAGCTCAAGTATTCACGAATGTTTTCTGGGATTTGCCGCAAACCATCTTCGCCCTTATGGCTTCTTTCTTCGCCCTTGTCGTTCGTTTCTTCGCCCCTATGGTTTGTTTCTTCGCCCTTGTCTAATATATTTACATGGTCATCAGACACAATTAGAGCATTGGAATCTGTAGGAAGCGTCAACCAGACTTCATTGACTTCATTTTCCTCGTGAATGTCAGGATGAGGAAAGCCGATGTTTTTCCATGCATTCAGAATCTTTCGGAAGCCGGATCCGATGTTGTCGCCGAAACCTATCATGCGCAGCATCTTCTGGATGGTGCTGTTTCGGGCCTGGGTATAGTCGCCCTCGTATATGCGTTCGGGAGAGATACGGAGGGTGCCGGGATTTCGCATCACAATCCTATCGGATCTGCGGTCAATTCGAAGCACACCGCCCAGCCAATAGTCGCAGTAAGTCAGGGTATTGATGAATCCTTCCCTTACTCCTTCAAAAAGTTCCCCGCCGTCAATGCGGACCACTCCCGTCAGCCTCCCTTCGGAAGGAAGGGTCAGGAGAAGTTTGTTCAGGGCCAAGGTAAGGAAATTGTATATATTGTCTACCCAGCGTCCGTCGTCAGTCAGACGATCGATCCATTTCATGCTGCTGCCTGGCTCAATACCGATGAGGTTGAGGTAGTCGAACCTGAAATTCGGGAATATCTGATGTATGGTCACGCTTTTGCCAAACATAAGGAGTCCTGCAGCGGTCACTCCTTCAATGCCCATTTGAGGGTTTGCCCCGTAGCCTCCTAAATTCGTAAGGAATTCCTGGTCTGACAGATTGGCATACATATGACCTGGATTGTGACCGTTGAAGGCGTTGCGGTATCCATGCAGAGTATCTATATCGATATGCTCGAAACCATACTTGTTGAGGATTTGTCTGTCGGCATTGTCGGAACTGTCACGTATAAGCATGGAGAGTTCCTCCTGCGTCACGTGCCTATCTCCTTCATGCAGTCTCTTGTAAGTACCGGACTGCAGGTCATTGTTGATATAGATCGGTTTCTGACGGTAGTCGGCTTCCGGCACTTTGATAATACTATGGTGACACCGTCAATCTTCACCGGACGAACATCACTGTCAATCAAGACACTCCGACTTACTTTCTGTCGATTATTGACGATATTGAAGAAATCGGTGATGATTTTATAGTAATCCGAAACGCCGGAAAACTCAAAACGATCGTCCAAAGGCCTATCCTTATGCTCGGTCACCCCGAGAAGAATGACTCCTCCCCGGGTATTGGCGAAGGCGGAATAAGTTTCCCTTACATCTTTCGGAAGCTTATCCCGGCAAGTTTTCGCCTCAAGATGAAGACCATCACCTAATTTAAGCAGATTCTTTATTTCTTCAGCTGTAACCATATCTATATCAGTCTGGTGATTTTTATAACTCATTCGGGAGAATATATGGTCATATCGTTGATTTTGATCTCAGCATATATGTATGACCGTAGATTCTAAATATAAGTGCAAAATTAAGCAATATATTTGAAAAATTCAGCGACCGGGGTGGAAAATCAAGTTTCTGCCTCGGTCTCCTGTTAATCCATAAATCAGAACCCCATCCACGTAATGCCTAGGCGAGTTGATTTAAAAATTGAGTCAACTCGTTAATTTTTATGCCAATAAATTTGGCCGGGTAGAAAATTTTTATTAACTTTGCATTACGTACCACGTAATATTACAATCCATTAGAATAAAGGCAGAACATCCCCAATGGGCTCAACGACGAGTGGAGGTTAGCGGAAGCCTCCAGCAAGGACAAGGCCCAGCTGGAGGCTCTAGGTATTCCTATTACGTAATTTTGTTGCCGAATTATGGTTTAATTGTGGAAGTGGCAATGTCAGCCATACTTCGTTGACGTTATCTTCCTGATGGATACTGTCCTTAGGCTGCATTTACCGAAAGCATGATTACTTAAGATACCCTAACTCCGTGGCGGCTGTATATAGCTTATCTGCTATCTTCTCTCCCTCTAATGTATTGTCGTATACCAGCCATTGATCTTCATCTATCTCATGATGTAGACCACAGCACGAAATGATTTTTTCTGCAATTTTTATCTGTCTTGAGGTTGGAATACCTTCTTCGCATAATATACCCCAGATTGGACTATCCTTTGAATCAGATTCTTCAGCCCACCAACAACCGATATACATTCCTTTTATCAGAACAACAAAGAATTGTCGAGGCTCATATATAATCATAGGCCATTTTTCGATTAGGTTGTCATGCCAGAGGTCTATGAGATCGGACGAGATTTCCGTCCTCAACTTTTTCAGACCTTCTTCAAGTTCCTCAATCTCGGATATTTTAGTGTTTAGTTTTTTCAAATCCGCAGCGGACGCTCCGAGCTCTAATTTTTCCCTTAAAAAATTTGTTATCATATTGTTTAACTTTTGATTGATTCTGGTATCGTATAGACCATTAAGATAATCGGCAAACTGAATGATAGCTGATCTGACATTTAATTCCCTTTTAGGTACCAAGCTTTCCGCATCAATAAGCCATTCTGAGAAATCATCATGAAGAACCTTTGTTTGTCCGGCGAATGTCTCTTCCCAATATTTTATACAATCCTTGCAGTGTTCTTTCTGCTCTTTTGATAAAGACCTTTGTGGAAAATCACACCAGCACAATTTATAATTGTCTGTGCCACACTTTCGGGTGGAATTGGTGGTGGACTTATGATCAGGAGGCAGTCGCCACGCGGAAGGATTAATCCGGATATTCTTGGATTGCGGCAATATGACGATGAATATTTGATCGTTACCGTAACCTTCATCCATAAGTTTCTGGATATATCTGGCTAACTGATTCTTTTGAAAATAAGCTCCCTTCAATTTGTTTTCAATTACCACAGCATATTTGCCAGTCTCCGTAATTCGGATATCCATATGGCCGTTACGTTCTGATGTTATTTCCGGCTCGGATATATTACGGCAATCAAATCCGCATTCTGCTAAGAATACTTGGCAGAAACTTTTGAATACTACATATCCATCTTTATCATGGTAAGACAGTATCTGTGCCAGCATCCTACTTGTTATCGGTTCCTTTGGATTGCAGAAATCGAGAAGATTCATGTCGTACAAAGGCCTTAATTCGCAGTGTTGAATCATCAGCGTATAGTCTTGTGCAAGGGCCAGGCCATCCGATAGATATGAATGCCGGTAGGCATTCCATCTATCGGAAAGCTGTAGATATTGAAGTGCAGTCTTATTATCCATTTTTTAGATATATTAGATGCAGATTAATCTTTGGATAACCAAATGAAAGGCGTTAACGTAAGTTTAGTACCGTTTTGTGTATCGATTAAATTTTTATGGAATAACGAGAATAAATATCTCGTAATGAAAGTGCATTAGACTTGCTCTTAGCTTCATAATACTCAATGGCTTGACAATAACATTTTAAAGCATTACGCTTAATCTCAACACCAAATTCACTGAATATCTGTGATAGATAGTACTCCCAAATGTAGGCACTTAATTTCCCATGAAATTCTGTGCCGTTAATAAGGTGGCGGTATGCAGCGCAAAAGTAATTACTCTGGGAATTTTCGGATATTCCTTCTTTCGCTGCCATTGACCTTATCTCTTTAATGGTAAGTTTCTTTTGGTAGTACTTCTGTGCAAGAATGTATGATATATGGAGTTGATCTTCTGTCATCATAATAGAATTAACCTAAATCCGCAACTAAATCAGATAAATATTAATAAAGTGTCTGAGCAACAAATAGTTTCCCAAGTGTTTGCCATGTCGTATTTGTTTACTTATCGTGGTGCAAAAATCATGAACTGTAAAAAAATCCTTACGGCATGACAAAGTTAATAATAAAATCCGAAAACTCACAACTTTCGGTGGATTTTTTCAATAGTAGACAGATCCTAGTCCAGCAATTGTCCGTCCCATGATGTGTGTCCACTTCTGTAGTGTTTCATATGTCGAGGATCTCAGTTCACTTATTTTATCGTTTCGTGGCCATTATGATTTGCTATTTATAAAAAATTTGATTAAATTTGCAATATAAATCATGACTGTTATCCCATGAGTAAGTTCAACGAAGCCACAAGAGTCCAAATGCCGGCAATGGTGCATCTCACCCGTATCGGCTATAAGTATTTCGGTAAGATTTCTGAAGAGGATGCCGGTAAAGTCTATGACCCTTCTACCAACATTCTCTTGGAGGTCTTTACGTCCCAATTTGAAAGGCTCAATCCTGACTATGTAGGCATGGCTAAGCAGACGCTGCAGGATATTCGCAATGAATTGAAGAATGATGACCTCGGACAGGCTTTTTATAAAAGATTAAAGGCAGTCTCTCCCGTAAAGCTTATAGATTTTGATCATCCGGAAAGAAATCTATTCCATTTTACCGCGGAATTCACATGCAAGAATGGCCATGATGAGTTTCGTCCTGATATCACGCTTTTCGTCAATGGTCTTCCGCTGGTGTTTGTAGAGGTGAAGAAACCCAATAATAGTGGTGGTATGGTCGCGGAAAGCAAAAGAATGAATCTCCAACGCTTTCCGAATAAACGGTTCCGTTCTTTCATCAATATCACACAGCTCATGTTGTTTTCCAATAATATGGAGTATGATACTATGGGTGGAATCGTTCCTCTACAGGGTGCGTTCTATTGCACAGCGGCTCGCGAGTCTGCGCCTTTCAATTGCTTCCGTGAGGAAAACAGGGCAAACTCCGATGTGGCTCCTTATAATCGTAATTATCCGTATAAGCCTATTGATAAGGAAACTGAAAAGTGTATCCTTAAGGATTTCAATTGTCAGGTGATACATACTACCCCTGAATACAAGACCAATCTCGACATCAATACACCGACCAATAGGATTCTAACATCGATGTGTTCTCCCGAGCGTCTGCTCTTCCTGCTCAAATATGGAATAGCTTATGTAAGGTCCGAGCGGGAAGTAGATGGGAAGATTGAGGTCACTGACCAGAAACACATCATGCGCTATCAGCAGATGTTTGCGGCTTTAGCGATTAAGGATCATTTGGATAATGGAGCGAAAGCCGGTGTTGTATGGCATACTCAAGGTAGTGGTAAGACAGCGCTTTCTTATCATCTTGCCTATTATCTTAATGATTATTATGCAAGACAGGATAAAGTAGCGAAGTTTTACTTTATAGTAGACCGGCTTGACCTCCTTGAACAGGCTACCCAGGAGTTTGAAGCTCGCGGACTTGTAGTGACAACGGCCAACTCGCGTCGTGAACTCATGGAACAGTTCCGCAACAACAGTTCACAGCAAGGTGCCAGCGGCAAGCAGGAGATTACAGTAGTGAATATCCAGCGGTTTGCCGAAGATAAGGAAAAAGTGGATCTTCCACAGTACGCCACCAATTTGCAGCGAGTATTCATACTTGACGAGGCTCATCGAGGCTATCGTCCCGGCGGTTGCTTTTTGGCGAATCTTTTTGAAGCTGATCCGAACTCAATAAAAATTGCCTTGACTGGTACTCCGCTATTAAAGGAGGAGAAAGCTACCGCCAATGTCTTCAACGATTATTTCCATACATATTACTACGACCGCTCCATAGCCGACGGCTATACCCTTAAGATAATCCGAGAGGAAATTGAGACATCCTATAAGGAGAAGCTCTCTCAGATTATGGATAAGATGGAGCAGCTTGTTCAGAAGAAGGATGTACGGAAATCCGATATCATTGAGCATGAGAACTACGTCAAGGAATTGATTCGCTATATTATTACTGACCTTACACGATTCCGTCGTCAGCACGGAGACGATACGTTAGGAGGCATGATAATTTGTGAGACCAGTGGCCAGGCCCGCAATATAGCTACGTATTGGGATGAAGTGCAGCGAGAACTGAACAAAGGTGCATCCTTCCCGACTAATCTCAAAGCCAGGCTTATCCTTCATGATACAGATGATAAAGAGACCAGAAAGCAGATTGTTAAGGACTTCAAGAAGAATATGACAGTCGATGTGCTTATTGTGTTCAATATGCTACTTACAGGATTTGATGCTCCGAGGTTGAAACGTCTCTACTTCGGTAGAAAACTAAAAGACCACAATCTTCTGCAGGCCTTGACCCGAGTCAATCGGCCCTATAAGCACAATCGTTATGGTTATGTGATAGATTTCGCAGACATAAAGCGAAATTTTGAGGAGACTAACGAAGCTTATCTCCAGGAACTCAATCGTTTCAATGATCCGGAGGAAGATGGATCCGGCGTTACCGATACCTTTACTCAAGTGATTGAAAATCCACAGGAAATCCTCGACACGATGCTTGATATCCGCGATGTCCTGTTTGATTATACAGTAGATAATGTAGAGGAATTTAGTTCGGAAGTATCGACCATTCAGGATAAACAGGTACTTCTGAAACTGAAGAAGGCTCTTGAGGCTGCACGTGACTGCGGCAATCTTGTACGTACCTTCGGCGATGACGAACTGAAAGAGAAATTCTCTCATCTGGAACTTACAAAACTTCCCGATATGCTTAGGGAAGTGGAACATCATATCACTGTAATAAATCAGAAAGAAGCCTTTTCAGCAGATGAAGAGACTGCTGTCCTTGTCAATGAGGCTATGCAGGATATTGAGTTCACATTCTCCAAGATAGGGGAGGAGGAATTGAAGTTGATTTCAGGTGGTAGGGAACTTCAGGATAAGTGGCGTGATACCATCCGGGCCTTTATCGACAATATAGATCAGGATGATCCGGAATTCATATCTCTTCGTGAGGCCTTTACAGAGAGATTCAAAGAGCATGGGTTCGTTATTGATTCCATAGCCAAGTTCAATGAGGAGACAGCTGCTTTGGATAAGATCATTGCTAAACTGAAGGATATTCAACGCAGCAATAGAGCCCTTCTTAGTAAATATAACGGTGATGCCAAGTTCGCAAGAGTTCACAAGCGTATCCGAGAGATCAATTCCGACCGGAAGGCTGCTCAAAAGAACCCCATCTTTACGTTTAGCGATCATGAGATCAGCGTTATCCTTAACATGATCAAAGAGGATGTGGATCAGCGTGTATATGATAAAAACGATATTCTTAAGAAAGATGCATATTTCGAGCAGACAGTACTTCATGTTGTGGCTAATATGCTGTCGCACTTTCCACAGCTCAGCGAAAAAGCTTCTCTCGAAGACTACAATTTTGTAAAGAATGGTATTGCCCGCCAATATCTTAACCAATATAATGCGACTTACGCAGCAAGCTAATGGATTTAAAGGAAAAAACAATACGTCTTATCGACGATCTGAAAGCCACCTGCCAGTCTTACGGACTTGGTAATGACGGTAATGAGTACAAGATTATCACCCAGATATTCCTCTATAAGTTTCTCAATGACAAGTTCGGTTATGAGCTTAAGAAGTCGAAGAGTCCGGTTGCAAAGAAGATAAGCGAAGCGGAGCATTGGGAACTCGCTTATTCGGAGTTGAATGATATGGAGAGGGAACTCCTGTTGATGTTTCTTCCTCCGGAATCCCTGAAGCTTCAGCCACAGCATCTCCTTTACATGCTATGGAACAGTCAGAGCAAGGGAAACTTCGATGAGATATTCGATGCGACGATGACTGATATAGCAGAGCAGAATATAGACATATTTTCTACTCAGACCACTCAGAATACTAAGATTCCGTTATTTGAACGTCTGACACCTTATGTTACTGACATTGACCAGCGCCCTGCTTTCGCGCGGGCTTTGGTCGACAAACTTGTCGGATTTTCTTTCGAGGAGGCTTTTTCTGACGAAAAAGGTTATGACTTTTTCGCAACAATCTTCGAGTATCTGATCAAGGATTATAATACAGCCGGAGGAGGAAAGTATGCGGAATACTATACTCCTCATGCTATTGCCACTATCATGGCTCGATTACTCGTGAATGAAGATGATGATCTGCATAATATTGAGGCTTATGACCCATCAGCCGGAACCGGCACGCTGCTGATGGCCCTTGCCCATCAGATAGGCAATAGCAAATGTACCATCTTTGCGCAGGATATATCCCAGCGTAGCAACAAGATGCTGAAGCTTAACCTCCTTCTTAATGGACTTGTGTCATCTCTTGACCACGCGATTCAGGGTGATACATTGGTGTCTCCATATCATAAGAATGATGATGGCACCGCTATACGTCAGTTCGATTATGTGGTTTCGAATCCTCCTTTTAAGATGGATTTTGCCGATACCCGCGAAAAGATTGCCGCACAACCTGCTCGTTTCTGGGCCGGTGTTCCTAAAGTGCCAGCAAAGAAAAAGGAGAGTATGGCGATCTATACATGTTTTATTCAGCATGTGATCAACTCGCTTAAAGTCAATGGTAAAGGAGCAATCGTTATTCCGACTGGATTCATTACGGCTAAGTCCGGTATAGAGAATAAGATTCTTAAACATATTGTAGACAACAAAATCATTCACGGTGTGGTATCGATGCCCTCAAATGTTTTTGCCAATACAGGCACAAACGTATCGGTACTATTTTTCGATAATGCCAAGCCTGCCGATAAGGTGATTCTGATTGATGCCTCCAAACTCGGAGAAGAGTATAAGGAAGGCAATAACCAGAAGAAGCGTTTACGACCCGAAGAGATTAATAAGATTGTTGAAACATTCCGTAATTGTAAAGAGGAAGACGGATTTTCCGTGGCTGTCAGCTATGATGAAATCAAGGAAAAGGGTTATTCTTTGTCCGCCGGACAATATTTTGATATTAAGATTGAGTATGTCGACATCACGGAAGAGGAGTTTAATCAGCGTATGGCGGAGTATGAGTCAAAACTGACAGAGATGTTTGCCGAAAGCCATCGCCTTGAAGGAGAAATCCTCGCGCAGCTCAAATCACTTAAATTCAACAGCTAATCTCCATGGCAAAAGAAATTCAGTTTATACTATATAATTTGCCTGACAATTCAGGTTCGGTACAGGCGTATGTTGAGAATGAAACATTGTGGCTGACTCAAAAGGCGATGTCTCAATTGTTTGATGTGTCTGTTCCTGCCATAAATCAGCATCTTAAGAACATATATGAAACTAAAGAACTGACGCCAGAGGCAACTATTAAGAAAAACTTAATAGTTCAGCAGGAAGGAAATCGTCAGGTTAAACGAGAACAGACTTTCTATAATCTCGATGCCATCATCAGTGTCGGATACCGAGTAAACAGCCGGAAGGCAACCAGCTTCCGACAGTGGGCGACCCGCATATTGAATGAATATATAAGAAAGGGTTTTGTCCTTGACGATGACCGCTTGAAACAGGGGAGTGCTGTCTTTGGTCAAGATTATTTCCGGGAACTGCTCGAGCGGGTACGCTCCATCCGCGCAAGCGAGCGTCGCATATGGCAGCAGATAACGGATATCTATGCCGAGTGCAGTGTGGATTATGACCGATTGTCTCTGACTACAAAGGATTTTTACGCTATGGTGCAGAATCGCTTTCACTATGCCATCACAGGGCATACTGCTGCAGAGATCATACATGAAGGTGCCGACCATACAAAACCAAATATGGGTCTCACTACATGGAAACATGCACCTGACGGCAGGATACTGAAGTCGGATGTATCCATCGCCAAGAACTACCTCTCGGAAAAGGAGATCCGATCGCTCGAACGCACTGTGACATCCTACTTCGACTATATCGAAAGCCAGATAGAACGCGGCAACGTGTTTAATATGGAGCAATTCGCCGCAAGCGTCAATAAATTCCTGAGCTTCAACGATTACAGAATCCTACCGAATAAGGGAACTGTATCTGCCAAAGAGGCGAAGGAGAAGGCCGAAGCCGAATATGACCTCTTTAATCCTACTCAGCGTATAGATTCCGACTTCGATAAGGAAATCAGAGGATTGTTTGATCAATAATAGATTATGGAATTGAAGAAATACATACTTAAGGAAATTGCGACCATTTGGAATGGTGCAACGCCATCTTCTGCTCATCCGGAATATTATGATGGAGATATTGTTTGGTTAACGCCTAAGGATTTATCCGACCAGAAATCAAAATACATTTTTAACGGAGAACGAATGATTTCTAAGGAGGGGTTTAATAGTTGCTCAACGCATTTACTACCAAAAGGTACAATTCTTATGTCAAGTCGTGCTCCAATTGGATTATTAGCCATTTCGGGTTGCGAATGTTGCACAAATCAAGGATTTAAAAATATCATAGTAGATAGCAAACAGTGTGATGCAGAGTTTCTGTTTTATTACCTCAAATTTAACATGAAAAGAATAGTTGGTCTCGGTAGTGGAACTACATTCTTAGAGGTAAGTAAGGCATCATTAGAAAATTTTGAAATTGAGTTGCCTTCTCTTTCAAGACAGCAACGAATTGCGCACGTTTTATCATCAATTGATCAAAAAATTGCTCTTAATCGCGAGATAAATCGCAATTTAGAGGCGATGGCGCGCCAGCTCTACGACTACTGGTTCG
>CAMWMK010000079.1 GCA_947175295.1 uncultured Porphyromonadaceae bacterium | reverse complement strand
TTCGTCGGCCGCGTCCGAGTTGTATAAGAGACCGGGGTGGGGGAGTCGTAGGCGGGGCCGTCGGTCGCCATGATGTCGATGTCGATCTCCCGGTCGTTGTAGGTGCCGTCCCAGCGGCGGTGGCCACGCGCCGAAATCCCCTTTTCTATGGCCTGCAGACGCGAGAGCACTTCCTCCGGATCAAGGTCGCTTTCGATGGAGAGGCCTATGTTGACAAAACGATTGGTGGAGTCGAACCCCCATGGGTCCGACTCCACCTTATGGCTTGTCTCATACGGTCCGAACTCCTCGCCGATGGCCTTCATGGCTCTGGTAAGGAGGAGCAGCCTGTTGCCAAGGTTGCTCCCCAGGTTCAGATAGTATCTCATAACTTCTTCTTTACTTCCACTTCTTCGTAGCCTTCGATAAGGTCGCCTTCGCGGATGTCGTTGTAGCCGGCTACCGAAAGACCGCAGTCATATCCGCTCACTACTTCCTTGACGTCGTCTTTGAAGCGCTTGAGCGAACCGAGTTCGCCGGTGTAGACCACGATGCCGTCGCGGATCACGCGTATCTTGCTGCGGCTCTTGATGCGGCCGTCGCGCACGATGGCTCCGGCGATTGTGCCGACCTTCGAGATATGGTAGGTCTGAAGCACTTCGGCAGTTCCGGTGATCTCCTCCTTGATCTCGGGGGCGAGAAGGCCTTCCATGGCCTGCTTCACCTCCTCGATGGCTTTGTAGATGACGGAATAGAGACGTATCTCCACGCCCTCCTTCTCTGCCTCCTTGCGTGCGGCTCCCGACGGACGCACCTGGAAACCGATGATGATGGCGTCGGAAGCTGCGGCGAGGGTGACGTCGCTCTCTGAGATGGCGCCTACGCCCTTATGCAGCACGTTGACCTGGATCTCTGGAGTAGAAAGCTTGATGAGCGAGTCGGAAAGAGCCTCGATCGAACCGTCGACGTCGCCCTTGACCACGAGGTTGAGCTCATGGAAGTCGTTGAGGGCACGGCGGCGGCCAAGCTCCTCGAGTCCGAGACGCTTGGTGGTGCGGAGTCCGAGCTCACGCTGCAGCTGCTCGCGCTTGGCTGCGATCTCGCGTGCCTCCTGTTCGGTATCGAGCACGTTGAAGGTATCGCCGGCCGCGGGAGCACCGTTTAGGCCGAGGATGAGCACCGGGGTTGAGGGGCCCGCTTCCTTCACGCGCTGGTTTCGCTCGTTGAACATCGCTTTGATCTTGCCGTGGTGGGTGCCGGCGAGGATGACGTCGCCTACGCGGAGCGTACCGTTCTGCACCATTACCGTAGCCACATATCCGCGCCCCTTGTCGAGCGATGACTCGATGATCGAGCCGATCGCCTTGCGGTTGGGATTGGCCTTGAGGTCGAGGAGCTCAGCCTCGAGAAGCACCTTCTCCATGAGTTCCTCCACTCCGATGCCTTTCTTGGCGGAGATGTCCTGGCTCTGATACTTGCCGCCCCATTCCTCTACGAGGTAGTTCATGCCGGCGAGCTGCTGCTTGATATTGTCGGGGTTGGCTGTGGGCTTGTCTATCTTGTTGATGGCGAAGACCATGGGTACTCCTGCTGCTGTAGCGTGGTTGATGGCCTCGATGGTCTGGGGCATCACGTCGTCGTCGGCCGCCACGATGATGATCGCGAGGTCGGTGATCTTCGCGCCTCGGGCACGCATCGCGGTGAAGGCTTCGTGGCCCGGGGTGTCGAGGAAGGTGATGCGTCGTCCGTCGGCGAGCTTCACGTTGTAGGCGCCGATGTGCTGCGTGATTCCGCCGGCCTCGCCTGCGATCACGTTGGCGTTGCGGATATAGTCGAGAAGCGATGTCTTGCCGTGGTCCACATGACCCATCACGGTTACGATCGGCGGACGGGGCACGAGATCCTCCTCGGCGTCCTCCTCTGTGGCGATGGCGTTGGTCACCTCCGCGCTCACGTATTCAGTGGAGAAGCCGAACTCCTCGGCTACGATATTGATGGTCTCGGCGTCGAGGCGCTGGTTGATCGACACCATCACGCCGAGGCTCATGCAGGTGGCTATGACGTTGTTGACGGGCACGTCCATCATCTGGGCGAGGTCGTTGGCGGTCACGAATTCCGTCAGCTTGAGCACCTTGCTCTCGGCAGCGGCAGCGGCAGCGGCGGCCTCCTCGCGGTTGTGGAATTCGTCGCGCTTCTCCTTACGCCATTTCACGGCCTTCTTGGTCTGTTTGTTGGTCAGGCGTGCGAGTGTCTCCTTCACCTGCTTCTGAACGTCTTCCGCGCTCACTTCCTGGCGCTGCGGCTCGCGCTTGTTCTCTCCGCGCTTCTTGCCGCGGTTGCGCCCTTCATGGTTGGGATCCTGCTGCTGGCCTCCCTTGCCGTTTCCCTTGCCCGTCTGCTTCTCAGGGCGCTGGTTGGTGCCGTGAGCGGCGGCCTTGTCGATGTCTACCTTCTCCTTTCCGATGCGGTTGCGGCGGCGACGGTCGCCTCCTGCGCCTCCCTGTCCGTTGGCGCCTCCTCCCTGGCCTCCGCGGTTACGCTCGCTGCGGCTCTTCTTCTTGGGGCGGGTGTTTTGGTTGAGGGTGTCGAGGTCGATTGTGCCGAGCACTTTGATCTTGGGGGCTTCGGCTACTGTCTTCACGCGATAGATGCCGTTGGTCTCTGTCACCTCCACCTCGGGCTTGCGGCGCTCATGGTCGCCCTTCTTCTGGTCGTGGCCTTTCTCGGGGCGCGACTGCTGCTTCTGCGGGGAGGTGGATTCCTGGCGGGGCTTTTCCTCCTGCTTCGGCGCGCGCTCCGGAGCCTTGCGCGCTTCGGGTGCGGGCGCTGTTGCCGGCTTTTTCTCCGGCTTCGGTTCGGGCTTGGGAGCGGGCGCCTGTGTCGGCTTAGGCTCGGGCTTGGGTTCCGGCTTCGGTTCAGCCTTCGGTTCTGGCTGAGGGGCCGGTTCGGGATTCTTCTCTATCGGTCGACCGGTCTTGAGATCGATCTGTCCTACGATTTTCGGGCCTGTGGCGCGGCGCGTTTCGGCAGCTTTCTCGCGCTCCTGGCGGGCTGTCTTCTTGTCTTCGCGGCGCTGTGTGGCCTGGTCTACAGCCTGCACTTTAGCGTGCTTGTCTGTACTGAACGCCTTGGTGAGGATGTCGATGGCGTGCTCGTCGATCCTGACGTTCGGATCGTCGGCCACGTCGATATTGTGTTTGCGAAGATACTCCGCGGCGGTACCGATACCGACGTTGAGGTCTTTCGCTATTTTTCCTAATTTTGTTCGCATTCGCTGTTTTTTAAGTTGTTGCCTGCCTGCGGTGATGGCGGGCGGATTTTTCTAAGATTCTAAAAGCCGGAATTGCGGCGGGATGGGGCTCAGTCTTCAAACTCAGCATTGAGCACCTGCATCACGTGCTCGAGCGTCTCATCCTCGAGGTCGGCCTGAGCGAGGGTCTCGGGCGAAGCGTTGAGCACCGCCTTGGCTGTGCCGAGTCCGAGGTCTTTGAGGGCCTCGATCACCCATCCGTCGATTTCGTCGCGGAACTCATCGAGGTAGATGTCTTCCTCGCCTTCCTGAATGTCGCGGTATACGTCGATGGTGTAGCCGGTGATCATAGTGGCGAGGCGGATGTTGAGGCCTTCCTTGCCGATCGCGAGCGACACCTCCTCCGGGTGGAGGAACACTTCGGCCTTCTTCTCCTCCTCGTTGATGCGGATGGAGCTTATCTTAGCGGGCGAGAGAGCGCGCTGGATGAAGAGGGAAGGATTGGCTGTATAGTTGAGCACGTCGATGTTCTCGTTGCGCAGCTCGCGGACGATGCCGTGGATTCGGCTTCCCTTGATGCCGACGCAGGCGCCCACCGGGTCGATGCGGTCGTCGTAGCTCTCCACCGCTATCTTGGCGCGCTTGCCTGGGATGCGTGCCACTGCCTTGATGGTGATGAGGCCGTCGTGCACCTCCGGCACCTCCTGCTCGAAGAGGCGGCGCAGGAAGCGGTCGTCGGTGCGGCTTACGATCACCTTGGGATTGTTGTTGGGATTGTCTACGCGCTTCACTACCGCGCGCACTATGTCGCCCTTATGGAAGAAGTCGCCGGGTATCTGCTCTTCCTTGGGCATGATGAGCTCGTTCTGCTCCTCGTCGATGAGGAGCATCTCCTTCTTCCATATCTGGTGAACCTCTCCGGCGATCACCTCGCCTTCAAGCTCGCGGAATTTGGAGTAGATGGCGTCTTTCTGCAGGTCGAGGATCTTCGACTGCAGGGTCTGACGGAGGTTGAGGATGGCACGGCGTCCGAACTTCTCGAAATACAGACGCTTGGTGACGTCTTCGCCGATCTCGCACTCGGGGTCGATCTCGCGTGCCGCGGTGATTCCGATCTGTTTCTTGGGGTCGTCTACTGCGTCGTCGGCCACCACTACGAGATTCTGATAGATCTCGCAGTCTCCCTTGTCGGGGTTCATGATGACGTCGAAGTTTTCGTCGGAACCGAACTGCTTAGCGATCACATTGCGGAAGGACTCTTCGAGAACACTGATAAGGGTTGTCTTGTCGATGTTCTTGTGTTCCTTGAACTCTGCGAACTGGTCAACCATATTGTTGACCGTCTCTACTTTCTTAGCCATTTTATTTTGTTGTCAGTTTTAGTTGTCGGTTTTTGGGTCAGTGGTCCCGGGCCGTAAGGCTTTCGGGCCGGATAATAAAAAAGGCCTGAAGAAGCCGATGAGGCTTCCCCGGGTGCCGGATGCGGGCTATGCCTGTCACGATGCCAGCTTCCGGAAGGGATATGCTATCGATATTCCAAAAGAAACAGAGGAGACGCTTGCGTCCCCTCTGGAATTCTATGCAAAGATACAAAAAAAATGCTTAAAAACGAAATATTCCGGCAGTTGGCGCCTTCAATATATGCAATATTAACTAATTTTTGATAATATTAACATATATTATGGATGTGTCTTACTTTTCCGGCACTACGGTGACTTCCACGTTTTCTATCTTTACCCCATCTATGTGGGAGGTGTCGAATGATTCCACCGGAGCCGTGGCCATTACGTCGGTAAAGGTGAAATTGGTCAGCGTGTAGTCGTCGGTCTTGCGGTCTTTATAGAAGTTGCGCGTGCATTCGAGGTGGGCGTTGCGGAATGTCACGTTGTCTACACACGACATGGGCATCGGGTCGCGCTCCACCTTGTCGAAGAATTGGGTCCATGTCTGCACTTCCACAGCATTGCGCACCGTTCCGCGGGCGCCGTCTACGAGCACGTTGCGGTATTGCTGCGGGGTGTCGGGCCGCATCTTGAAGAGGAGTACATGATAGGTGCCGTCGAAGGTGCAGTCTTTCATTATCACGTTGGAGCAGTCCCAGGCCTCGCTTCCGAAGGTCACTCCGGCATTTGTCTTGCCGAAGGAGCACCTGTCTATCACGATGCGCTGCACCGGGCCGTTGCCGGGAATGGTGTCTACATACGTGCCTTTGCCTCCCTTGAGGCATACGCCGTCGTCGTTGACGTTCATGTGGCATCCCGAGATGAGCACGTCGTTGCAGACGTCGAGGTCAATGGCGTCGGTCGATGGACCCTTGGGATATCCGTCGGTAGGGGCGAGTATCGTCACTCCCAGATATTTCACTCTTTCGCAGCGGTAGAGATGGTTGGTCCAGAATCCGGAGTTTACCATGTGTATGCCGCTTATGGTTACGTCTTTCGAGTTTGAGATGAAGGCCATCCTCGGGCGGAGCGCCTCGAGATTGGTGCATTTGGGATTGACCTTTCTGCGGAGCCAGAACTCGTCGTAGAATCTATGGCCGTTGCCGTCGATGGTGCCCTCGCCTGTAATGGTGAATCCGTCGCAGTGGTCGGCGTTGATGAGCGCGGCGAAATAATTCAGGGTCTGTCCTTCAAGTCGGGTAGGCACTATCTTGTAGTTGGTGATGGCATCCGACCCCTTGAGGCGTCCTTCCTTCTCTATATGGAGATGGGTGGAGGGGCGGAAGAAGAGCGATCCGCTGAGGAAGGTGCCGCGTGGTATCACCACTACGCCGCCTCCCTCCTCCGCGGCTGTATCGATCACTTTCTGTATCGCTTCGGTCTGAATGATGGTGCTGTCGGCCGCCACTCCATAATCAGTCACTACGAAGCGTTTGCCGAGTTTCGCCGGGTCGGGGGCGGATGTTTCGTTAAACCATCGGTCTACTTTCGATCCGTCCGGAAATACGGAGAAATCGGCATATGCCGTAGCGCAGGCCATCAGGGCCAGGGCCGCGGCTATGGGTTTCATGATGTTCATAGGTATTATGATGTTTTGTGATTGTCAGAATTTGAGGTCGTATACCGCCTTCTTTATCAGGGCGAAGGGAATTGCGGTATCCACTTGTTCCACTACTGGCTTCTTCTGGCCTTCCTTCTTTACTTTCTGCTCTACTGTGAGGATTATGCCGTCGTCGTCGGCCGAGCGGAGCATGCCGTGGAGCTTGCGTCCGTCGGTGGTCAGCACCTCGAGGTCGCGTCCGATGTATTTATCGTATTGGCGGCGCACCTTGAGCGGCGATGTCAGTCCGGCTGTGCCTACTTCGAGTTCGTAGTCTTCCACGTCGCGGTCGAATGCCTCTTCGATGGCGCGTGTCAGTTCTACGCACTTCTCTATGTCGCCCGGCGACATAGAGTCGATCTCTACCGTGATCTCGTTGGCGGGGGTTATCTTCAGGTCGGTGAGGAAGTATTCGGTGTCTTTAAGCCGTTCTTCCACGAAGGTACGGAGTTCGTTTATGTCTATCATTGTGTTTTTTCGGTTTTGCGTTTTTAGAAATCCATTATCTTTGAGGCGAAATCTACTATTTGCGCCCGGTCCGCCTCCTTGAAGGCCCCGCGTATGGTGAGGGTTTCGGGCATTATGTCGATGCCTTTCATCTCGGAGAGCATCGCGCGCATCGTCTTGCCTGCCGAGGGTGCCCATGAGCCGTTTTCCATCAGCGCCGCCTTGCGGTTGCAGTATCCCTTGGCGGCGAGGGAGTGCAGGAGCATATACATAGGTGTGAAGAGCCCTGCGTCGTAGCTCGACGCGCAGAATACAGCCTTCGGATACCGGAACGCCTCGGCTACCGCCTCCGACATGTCAAGGCGCGTGAGGTCGGCTACGAATACGTCCTTCACTCCCTTGTGGCGCAGTTCTTCGGCAAGGAATTCGGCTGCTTCGAGTGTGTTGCCGTGGATTGACGCGCAGGCGATGAATATCCCCTCTTTTTCCGGGCGGTATGAGCTCCATGTGTCGTATAGACCGATGTAGTAGGGTATGTCTTCGGTCAATACCGGGCCGTGGAGCGGGCATATGGTCTTGATGTCGAGTGCCGACAGTTTCTTAAGGGTGTTCTGCACCTGCTGTCCGTATTTGCCTACGATGTTGAAATAATAGCGTGCGGCTTCGTCGGGCCATGCTTCCATTACGGAGTCGAGGGCACCGAATGTGCCGAATGCGTCTGCGCTGAAGATGAGTTTCCTTTCCGGGCAGTAAGCCATCATCACTTCCGGCCAGTGCACCATCGGTGCCAGGATGAACTGGAGCGAGAGGCCTCCGAGGTCGAGCACGTCGCCTTCCTTTACGGTCATTATCTTGCATCCTTCCGGTACGGGATCCATATACTGCGGTAGCATCCGGGCCGCCGTGGCCGACATCACGAGTGTCGCTTCCGGATATATCTCTGCGAAAGTGGAAATGAGTGAGGAATGGTCGGGCTCGAGGTGCTCTACGATGAGATAGTCGGGGCGTGCGCCGTCGAGCGCTTTCTGAAGGTTGGCGAGCCATTCCGTGCCGGTCTGGTCGTCGGTGGTGTCTACCACTGCTGTCTTCTCGCCCTTGATGAGGTAGGAGTTGTAGCTTACTCCCAGGGGCACCTTATATTGATTCTCGAACATCTCTATCGTATGGTCGTCTACTCCTATGTAAGTGATTCCCGGAGCGACCTCAAAAATATTTCCAGTCATTTTTTTCTATAAGTTTAAAACGTGGTTTCTACTTTTTATAACAACTCAGGAGAGGATAATGCATATGGAAAGGAAAAAACGGAAGAATTGCGGATTTGCTTCTATTAACATAATTTTACATATACTTTGAAACTTCATTAGCAATTAACAAATATTAGCATAATATATAAAAATTAATAAATATTAACAAAAGAGGTATGAAAAAACATATGAAATACTTTTGCCGTTTGGAAAATAAACCCTAATTTTGCCGCTGATTTTCCGCAGTGCCGGATGGCGCTGGAAAAAATCAATCATCGACAATAACAAAAATCAAATAGGCGGCCAGGCCGCATTCAAAAGAAAGAAAACTATGGCAAATAAAGCAGCTAAGCCCAACGGAAAATTGGGAGTTATGGTGGTCGGCAACGGTGCCGTGGCCACGACATTCATGACCGGTGTCCTCATGACACGCAAAGGTCTTACCAAGCCCGTGGGCTCCATGTGCATGTACGACAAGATCCGCGTCGGCAAAGGCGAGGACAAGAAATACCTCCACTATAAGGACATCGTGCCTCTGGCCGACCTTAACGACATTGAATTCGCTACATGGGACGTATATCCCGCCAACGCATATGAGGCAGCCATCAACGCCGAGGTGCTCAAGGAGAAAGACATCAACCCGGTGAAGGAAGAGCTCGAGGCCATTAAGCCGATGAAGGCAGCTTTCGACAGGAACTACGCCAAGCGCCTCGACGGCGACAACGTGATGGAAGGCAAGACCCGCTGGGAGATGGCCGAGCAGCTCCGCGAAGACATCCGCAACTTCAAGAAGGAGAAAGGTCTTGACCGCGTGGTAGTGCTCTGGGCTGCTTCCACTGAGGTTTACGTGCCGGTAGACGAAGAGGTGCACGGCACTCTCGAGGCTCTCGAGGCTGCGATGAAGGCCGACGACAAAGAGAGGATCGCACCCTCCATGTGCTACGCCTACGCCGCCCTTAAGGAGGGCGCTCCCTTCATCATGGGCGCACCCAACACTACAGTGGATATCCCCGCCATGTGGGAACTCGCCGAGCAGACCGGCATGCCCATCGCAGGCAAAGACTTCAAGACCGGCCAGACTCTCGTGAAGTCGGGCTTCGCTCCCATCATCGGCACCCGTTGCCTCGGCCTTTCCGGCTGGTTCTCTACCAATATCCTCGGCAACCGCGACGGCCTCGTGCTCGACGAGCCCGCCAACTTCCGCACAAAGGAGGTATCGAAGCTCTCCACTCTTGAGTCGATCCTCGTTCCGGAAAACCAGCCCGACCTCTACGGCCACGGCAACGACGAAGACACCCAGTACTACCACAAGGTGCGCATCAACTACTATCCGCCGCGCAACGACAACAAGGAAGGCTGGGACAACATCGACATCTTCGGCTGGATGGGCTATCCCATGCAGATCAAGATCAACTTCCTCTGCCGCGACTCCATCCTGGCCGCTCCGCTCTGCCTCGACCTCGTGCTCCTCAGCGACCTCGCTGCGCGCGCTGGCCGCAGCGGCATCCAGCGCTTCCTGAGCTTCTTCCTCAAGAGCCCGATGCATGACTACACCAAGGGCGAAGTGCCCGTCAACCATCTCTTCCAGCAGTATGTGATGCTGAAGAACGCAGTCCGCGAGATGGGCGGCTACGAGGCTGACGAAGAAATCGATTGATAGCTTTTTCCAATGGAGGACCCAGACATCCTCCTGATAGCCGGGGCGCCCTTGTGAAAGGACGTCCCGTTTCCTTTTGGCGCCCGGCAGTGATAGAAAACGTCTGCTCGGGCGTTAATATAAAAAGGACAAACTTAGAAGGAAAATACAAGATATGAGAATAGACATACTGACCGTCATGCCTGAGATGCTCGAGTCTCCGCTCAACTGCTCGATCCTCAAGCGGGCGCAGGAGAAGGGACTGGCGGAGATACACGTGCACAACCTGCGCGACTACACTACCGACAAGCACCGGAAAGTAGACGACTATCCTTTCGGCGGCGAAGCCGGAATGGTGATGAAGATCCAGCCGGTAGACGCCTGCATCTCGAAGCTGAAGGCGGAGCGTGACTACGACGAAGTGATATTCATGACCCCCGACGGAAAGACCTTCGACCAGCCGATGGCCAACAGCCTCTCGCTGCTCGACAACATCATCATACTCTGCGGCCACTACAAGGGAATCGACTTCAGGATCAGGGAGCACTTCGTCACTAAGGAGATATCGATCGGCGACTATGTGCTGACCGGCGGTGAGCTCCCTGCGGCCTGCGTGGTGGATGCCGTGGTGAGGCTGCTGCCCGGTGTGATCGGTGACGAGCAGTCGGCGCTGTCGGATTCCTTCCAGGACGATCTCCTGGCGCCGCCGGTGTATACTCGTCCGGCCGACTACAACGGTTGGAAGGTGCCGGAAGTGCTGCTGAGCGGCCATGAGGCTAAGATAGCCCAATGGCGGCTCGACCAGGCCATGGAGCGCACCAGGACCCTGCGTCCCGACCTGCTCGATGGAAGGGAATGACCGGCTGAAATTAAGCGACAGATAATTATGCATTATGAATTATGCATTACCACTTACTTTAAAGTAGACCGTTTATGGATTTTGTAATACTCGCCGGGGGATTGGGATCGAGATTTGTGAAGGAAGGGTATGAGTGCCCGAAGCCGATGGTGCCTCTTTTCGGTCGCCCGATGATAGGGGTGCTGATCGACACGCTGATGGAGTGCGGCGCCGACCGCATCTATGTAGGTGCCAACGCCCGGATGCCGATGCTTCTCGACTATCTGGAGGAGCTCAGGGAAAAGGGGCTTCCCGTAGAGGTTAAGCCCATTATCACCGATAATTCCTATTGCACGCTTAAGGCCGCCTCGGAGGGAATAGAGGGGAAGTTCATAGCCATGACGTGCGACGCCATTTTCCCTACCGACGAGTTCAAGGACTACGTGAAGGCCGTGGCCGAAGCTCCGGCCGATACCGCGCTGATGGGGCTGACGCGGTTTGTGGAAGACGAGAGTCCGCTCTATGCCCGCGTCTCGGAGAGTGGGGAAGTGGTCGACTACCGCTACGGAGGGGAGCCCTTCGCGGAATCGACCATCGTATCGGCCGGACTTTACGGACTTTCCGGCTCCATCATGGGCGTCATCCCCGCGCTGGGTCTTGAGCCTGAATCGCTGAGCGACTTCCAGAGGCTTCTTGCCGTGAAGACTCCGGTGAAGGTGATGCCTTTTGAGTTCACGATAGCGTTCGACGTCGACAACACGCGCGACCGTCTCCATGCCGAGGAGTTCCTCGGTAAATGGAAATAAGGACCCCGACTCATGAAATCCGGGCGTTCTGAAGCCCTGTTCACATTTTTTTAGATTCTTTGTTGGTTTTTTCGCATATATTTCATTAATTTTGCATCGTCGTATGTCCTTACGGGTCATTCGGTGCGTAAAAGGGCTTCCGGGAGCGATTCCCGTAAGCCTTAAAACTACAACGTAACAAATGAGCAGTTTTTCAAGAAAGGCCGCTTATTGGATCAAGCGGTGCGCCAACATACCATTGATTATAATAGGAGCGTTCTTCGTAGGAATACTGCTCCTCAACGATGATGCGTCGTTTTCGCAGAGCATGATCTATGAGCGCGAGATAGTAAGGCTGAAGAAGGAGATCAAGGAGAACACCGATTCGGCGGCCTACTACCGCAATCGCCGTCTTGCTATAGAGCGCGGCGACGAGGCTCTTGAGTACATAGCCCGCGAGCAATACCATATGAAGCGGCCGACGGAAGACGTCTTCCTTATCGTTCCGTCTTCTAAATGATGAATATATGAAGAAAGTGAAAGCATCGGCTCAAGGTTCCGTATCCGCGGAGCAGCTTGGGAAGAGACGAAAATACGTGGAGCTCGGAGCATCCTTAGGGTTGCTTCTCGTTCTTGCCGCCATGATCGCTCCGTTTCTGTCGGGGCTTGTTGGCCACTCCATGATGTGGGCCAAATGGGTGTATGCGGCCGGCGCGTTGCTGTATACGTGTGCCCGGGTGGTCAACGTCAACGCACCCTCCGATTCCCTCAGGCTGCGCCGGTTGCGCCGGCTAGAGTTCTGGGCCGGGATGTGCTTCATAGTCGGAGGCGCGTTCTGGTTCTACAAGGAGCAGTATTATTCCGGGATATTCGCCGGGCCGCTGGCCGTCATGCGCCAGACGGTGGCGTTCACCATGGCCGGGGCCGTGATTCAGATTGTGGCGAGCTGGATGATAGCCTCCCGTATGAGGAAGGAGGCAAAAGCCTGAGGATATGGCAGACAAGGAGATCAAACGCAGGTTTCTGGCCGTGGATCAGGGCAACTCGCTTCTGAAGCTTACCCTTTTCGAAGGGGATGAGCCTTGGGAGGTAGGCCGTTTTTCGTCCTCTTCCATAGAGGAGATATTCAGCGTGGTGGAGGGCTGGAAGCCCGACTGCGGCGCCTTCTGCTCGGTAGGCAGGATTGACTCGCGTCTTGTGGAGTCGCTGCGGCTGGCCCTCGACGGCCGCCTTCTCGTGCTCTCCCGCTCCACTAAGCTGCCGCTTGCGATAGACTATTCCACTCCCTCTACCCTCGGTCTCGACCGCATAGCCCTGGCGGCCGGAGCGGTCAGGCTCTATCCCGGAGAGACGGTAGCGGTGGTGGATGCCGGCACTGCCGTCACGCTCGACGTAGTAGACTCGTCGCCGGCCTTCAGGGGTGGCCGCATCACGGCGGGCATTCGTCTGCGCTTCGAGGCCCTTAACCGCCGCACGAGTGCCTTGCCGCTGCTTGACGCCGACGGCCCGATGCCGATGGCGGGCGACTCCACCGCCACGGCCATTCGCTCGGGCGTGGTGCTCGGGCTTGCCGACGAGATAACGGAGACCTTCCGCCAATATAAAGAAAAATTCGGATGCACCCGGCTCATACTGACCGGCGGCGACGCCGCTCTGCTGAGCGCCTGCATCAATTCACGCATACCAGCCGACCATGTGCCCGACCTTATGGCGCGGGGTCTGCTTTATATCTACAACTACAATGAAATCTAAGATCAAAACTTTATTGGCCGCAGTGGCTACGGCATCCATCGTATCTACCGCCGGGGCCGACGTCAACACCCCATACTCCATGTATGGATATGGAGTGATCGGCGACCGCGCCACATCGATGCAGAGCCAGATGGGCGGCATAGGCTATGCCATGCAGTCGGGGCGCCAGATCAATGTCATGAATCCGGCTTCGTATGCCTCTATCGACTCACTGACCTTCCTTTGGGACATGGGCGCCAACATGAACATGCAGTGGAGCAAGGACGACAGCGGCAAGACACACGGATATGGCGGAGGCCTTGACTACGTCACCATGGAGTTCCCCCTGTCTAAATACATGGGTATGTCGATAGGTATGGTGCCCGTCACTCAGGTAGGATATGCGTTTGGCGACGAGATCAAGTATGGCGCTCGTCAGAACCAGGGTTCGGGCGGCATCACTGAGGCCTATGCCGGAGTTTCGGGAAAGATCAAGGGGCTCTCCATAGGCGTGAATGTCTCTTATGATTTCGGTACTATCCAGAACGACGTCTATGCCACTGCCACCGGAGGCTCTCAGTCGCTCTTCGAGCAGATAATGGAGATCCGGGACTGGAACGTGGTGGCCGGTCTTCAGTATCGCCAGCCGATCAACCGGTATAACTCGGTGACTGTCGGCGCCACATACTCGCCGAAGAAGTCATTCCATGGCAACACCTGGATGACTATCCAGAGCCTTACGTCTTCCTCCGGCAGCACCGCCCCGGCTCCCGACACCGTCGCGAGCTGCAGCATGAAGGGGAAGTACTATTCTCCGCAGTCGTTCGGCATAGGCGTGGCATATACCCATGAGAAGGTCCACCGTATTTCGGTGGAGGCCGACTTCACGCTCCAGCAGTGGTCGAAGGCTCCCTTCTCCTCGCTTGTCGATGCAGAGGGGCAGGTGGTGTTTGAGGGCATGAAGTTTGCCGACCGCCAGAAGATAGCCGTAGGCGGCGAATACATCCACAACATCCGCGGCAGCTATTTCGAGAGGATGCCGTGGCGCTTGGGAGCTTTCTATACCGACGACTACCTGAAGATCCAGGGCAACCGGATGAAGGAATACGGAGTGTCGCTCGGTACCGGTTTCACCGCTCCCGGCGGTAAGACCATGATCAACTTCGGTCTGGAATGGCGCCACAGGCAGTCGTCGCCGGTCAATCTCCTGTCGGAAAACTACTTCAACATCATGCTTGGCGTGAACTTCAACGAGGTGTGGTTTTTCAAGCGTAAGATCAACTGATGCGTCTTTTCAGTTTCGCTCGGCTATCCGGCATCCTTACGGCCATCGCCATGCTGGCGGTCCTGGGGCTTGGCAGCTGCAAGGACGAGGGCAAGCTCGGGGTGGCCTCGCGCATAGATCCGAAGAAGATGCCGTCGATGACTACGGTCAACGTGGCTACGTTGATCTCCGACTCCGGCATCACGCAGTATAAGATCGTCTCGCCTCTATGGAATGTATATGACGAAGTCGATACCCCCTACTGGAGCTTTCCGAAGGGGATATACCTTCAGAAATACGACCGGAAGTTTAACGTCATCGCCTCCGTCGCGGCCGATTCGGCGAAGTTCTTCAGGCTTCAGAATCTCTGGAAACTCGACGGCAACGTGGAGCTGAAGAAGGAGCCCGGAGAGCTCTTCCTGACGCAGCAGCTTTTCTGGGACCAGCGGCGCAACCGGCTCTACAGCGATTCCTTCATCCATATAGAGACTCCCGAGAGGATGCTCGAAGGTCATGGCTTCGAGAGCAACGACCGCCTGACGAAATATTCCATACGCAAGCCCACCGGCATCTTCCCCGTCTCGGAAGACATGAGGCGCTGACCCCACCTAAAAATTAAAACGTAAAACGTCCAACGTCCAACGTCCAACGTAAAACGCAAAAAAAACATGTCGTTCACAACAGCATTGGTAATCACGATATTGGCAGTTGTCTTCTCCGCCCTCTTCTCAGGGATGGAGATCGCTTATGTGCAGTCCAACAAGGTCCGCATGCAGATCGATGGATCGCGAGGCGGAGTGGTAGACCGTATCATCCAGGGATTCTCCCACAACGAGGATATGTTCATCTCCTCGCTCCTCGTGGGCAATAATGTAGTGCTCGTAGTCTACGGCATTACGCTTTCGGTGCTGATCAATCCGGTGCTTGAGCGCTGGTTTGGCGATTCCGAGGCTATGGTGCTGATTGCGAATACGGTGTTCTCCACGCTGGTGATCCTTCTCTGCGGAGAGTTCATCCCGAAGGCTACCTTCAGGATCAACCCCAACTTCATGATGAGGATGTTTGCGCTTCCCCTCTATGTGATCTACATTGTGCTCTATCCGGTGTCTAAATTCATATCCTTCATCACCAAAGGCCTCATGGGGCTTTTCGGCATACAGGAGAATAAGGTGGATGCCAGGCTGATAACGATGGATCAGCTCGACGACTATCTTGAAGAGCAGCTCCATAGCAGGCAGCAGCAGAAGGAGGATGTGGACAATGAAGTGAAGATCTTCCGCAACGCCATCGACTTCAAAGACACTACGATAGGGGAGTGCATGCGTCCGCGCAACGAGATAATAGCAGTAGATAAGGACAGCACAACGCGCGACGACCTTCTCTCGCTCTTTTCGCGTACCGGCCTTTCGAAGATTGTGGTCTATAAGGAGGATATCGACGACGTCGTGGGCTATATCCATATCTCCGAGCTTTTCAACATAGACTCTGACTGGCGTAGCCATCTCAAGCCTGTCATCTTCACACCCGAGACCATGCTTGCCAACAAGATGATGCGCCGTATGATAGCGGAGAAGAGAAGCATGTGTATCGTCATTGATGAGTTTGGCGGCACATCTGGTCTTGCCACCCTCGAAGACCTCGTGGAGGAGATATTCGGAGAGATAGAAGATGAGCACGACCGTCAGCGTCAGCTTTTCCGTCAGCTTCCCGACGGCGGTTATGAGATTTCGGGACGAGCTGAGATCTCGGCTGTCAACGAAGGCCTTGGCCTTGATCTTAAGGAATCGGAGGATTACAATACGATAGCCGGATTCATCCTTCATTACACCGAGGCCCTTCCCTCGGAAGGAGATACATTTGACATCGGCGGAATGAAATTCACAGTGACGCGGATGTCTACCACCAGGATAGAGCAGGTCCGCGTCTACAGACTATCCGAAGAAGAATAGCCCCAAATCCAACCCTATAAGGAAAAGCCCTCTGAAAAAGGAGGGCACTGAAAAAGTCCCTAGCTGAGGCATAGACCTAGATTTATCGATTCAAT
>CAMWMK010000078.1 GCA_947175295.1 uncultured Porphyromonadaceae bacterium | reverse complement strand
GAACACGTGGCGGAAGAACTCGGCGAACCCATCGAGCAGGTGTTCAAGACCCTCGTGCTCCGCGGCGACAAGACCGGACTTTTCGTATGCGTTGTGGCCGGCAACCGGGAAGTAGACCTCAAACTTGCGGCAAAAGCATCAGGCAACAAGAAAGCCGAGATGCTTCCGCTTAAGGAACTCCTCCCCAATACAGGCTACATACGCGGGGGGTGCACCTCCATAGGAATGAAGAAGCACTACCCTACATATTTCAGTGAGGAAATGGCTGATTTCGATACCGTCTACGTAAGCGCCGGGCAACGAGGACTGCAGCTCAAGCTCTCCCCTCTCGATCTGGCCAAGGCAGCGCAGGCCACATTCTCAAAAATCACCGACACACCTGAACCACAGGAATCAGCAGAGGCATGAATACATTCGGACGAAACCTACGCCTCACCACTTTCGGAGAGAGCCACGGAAAAGCCATGGGAGGCATACTTGACGGTATGCCCGGAGGCGTGAAGATAGATATGGAGGTCATCCTCCGAGAGACAGCAAGACGGCGCCCCGGACAGAGCCATCTCGTCACCGCCCGCAATGAAAAGGACATTCCTGAACTGCTCTCAGGGCTTACTGACGACATGGTGACGCTCGGCACTCCGATCGGCTTCATCGTGCGCAATACCGACCATCGAAGCGGCGACTACGGCGAGATGGCGAAGCTTTACCGCCCCAACCATGCGGATTTCACCTACGACATGCGCTACGGACTGCATGAAGCGCGTGGCGGCGGACGCGCTTCGGCACGTGAGACACTCAACTGGGTGATAGGCGGAGCAATAGCCCGCCAGCTACCCTGCATGAAAGACATCACTCTACAAGCGGAAGTGATCTCCATCGGAGGCATAACGGGAACAACCGAGGAACTCGCATCCGTAGTGGAGGAAGCGATGAAACGTGGCGATTCAGTAGGAGGAGTCGTAGAGTGCGTAATAACGGGCGTTCCCGCCGGAATCGGAAATCCCGTATTCGGGAAACTCCATTCGCGCCTTGCACAAGCCATGATGAGCATCAACGCAGCCAAGGGGTTCGAGTATGGCGACGGTTTTGCCGCCGCCTCCGCATATGGCACTGAGCAGGCCGATATCTTCATCTCGGAAGAGGGGCATATCCAGACCAAAACAAATCATAGCGGAGGAATCCAGGGAGGAATCAGCAACGGAATGCCGATCACTTTCAAGGTTGCGTTCAAGCCGACCCCTACTCTGCTACGCGACATCGAGACAGTAGACAAGGAAGGGAACAGCAGCATCCTTAAAGGCAAAGGGCGTCATGATCCCTGCGTGGCCCTGCGCGCAGTGCCGGTAGTGGAAGCAATGGCGGCATTGGTGATAGCCGATGAGATGCTCGAAACAGGAAAGCTGAATTCATGACATGATCTATCATGATGATATTTAACTGACAACCAATGAACCCCTATTATAAGGATTTCAGCGAATACATGAGGGAAATGTTTCCCGGCATGAAGGTGCAGAAGCTTTCGATAGATGCCGGCTTCACGTGCCCTAACCGCGACGGCAGTATAGGACGAGGAGGATGTATCTACTGCAACAATGCATCCTTCACTCCAGGCTACTGCTCACCCAACGATGCTGTGGAGACACAGATCGAGAAAGGAAAGGATTTTTTCAGAAGGAAATATCCGGAGATGAAATACCTTGCCTATTTCCAAAGCTATACGAACACATTCGGGCGAAGCCCGGATGTGCTTATGGATATGTATCGCAAGGCTTCGGAGAGCGAGGATGTAGTAGGGGTGATAATCGGTACCCGCCCAGACTGCCTGCCTGATGACCTGCTCGACGGACTTGCCGAACTAAACCAAAAGAAACCGGTGATTGTCGAGATAGGCGCGGAAACATCGTCGGACGACACACTACGCCTCATCAACCGCAACCATACGTGGGCACAGGTGGAAGATTCCGTCGGAAGGCTTCATTCGAAAGGGATCCGGGTAGGACTGCATCTGATAGCCGGCCTACCGGGAGAAAACGGCGATGACGTGATCGAGACTGTAAGGAAAGCGTGCGCGCTTCCGATCGATTCAATCAAGATGCATCAGCTTCAGATAGTCAAGGGCACTCCCCTGCTTGAACGCTGGGAGAAGGGAGAAATCGATGTAGAGCCTTTCACGCTTGAAGATTACCTCAAGCTATGCGCAAGGATAGTTAAGACCATACCTCGCCACATATGCATAGAGAGATTCCTCGCCTCCTCTCCGCCAGAGATGGTGGCAGCTCCGAAATGGGGACTGAAGAACTACCAATTCACCAACATGCTTCACAACAGACTGAAAATATGAATAAAGGATTGATCGCATTAGCGCTCGGCACTTTCGCTTTAGGCATTACAGAATTCCTTATGATGGGCATTCTGATAAATCTTGCCAACGACCTGTCGGTATCAGTGAGCACAGCCGGACACCTGATCTCAGCTTACGCCACAGGAGTGTGCATAGGGGCTCCGGCATTGCTGTTCGCCCGGAAATACAGACTCAAGACCATCATGACGGTGCTTGCCGCCATAATCGCGATAGGCAACCTATGCGCCGCCCTATCGCCATCCTATTGGACTCTTTTCGCATCCAGACTTATCTCAGGACTTCCACACGGAGCCTATTTCGGTGTGGGCGCGATTGTAGCCCGGAAACTTGCCGCACCCGGCAAGGAGGTCAGTGCGGTGTCGATAATGATCGCTGGCATGACGATAGCCACCGTAGGTGGCGTTCCATTGGGCACCTTTATCACCAATACCTTTTCATGGCGCATCGCGTTCATGATAGTTGCGGCTACGGGTATAGCCACATTCTTCGCCATACGCCATTGGGTGAAAGACGTAGGCAAATTGCCGGATATGGGCTTCAAGGGGCAGTTCCGCTTCCTGAAGACGTTGCCTCCATGGCTTATCTTCGGAGGAGTGATATTCGGCCAGATCGGTATGTACTGCTGGTACAGTTACATTGACCCGCAGCTGACTGTAGTGGCCGGATTCAGGGCAGACAATCTTTCCTGGCTGATGATACTGGCAGGGCTCGGCATGTTTGCAGGCAATCTTCTTGCCGGACGGCTTAGCGACCGCTTCAAGCCTTCGGCTGTAGCGGCCTCTGTGCAGGCGAGCGCGATACCTGTATTACTTCTGTTCTTCTTTTTCGGACATTACAAGTTAGCGGCCGTAGTACTGATGATGCTCGGCACAGCGGCACTGTTCGGCTCCGGGAGTCCGTTGCAGTCATCGATTGTGGGGTATGCTAAAGGGGGCGAGATGTTAGGAGCCGCCTGCATACAGATAGCCTACAATGCAGGCAACGCCATAGCAGCCGCCATCGGCGCGGCCGCCATCAATGCAGGATGGTCATACTCCTCCACCGCCCTGCTTGGCGAGCCACTGATCGCAATCGGATGCGTACTGCTCATCATCCTCTACCGGAAGTATGAGAAAGAATGATTAAGCTGCGGGTCGCTTTGCGATCCGAAGTTTAACCTTAACAACGGGTTTGCGTGCGAATAGGTCAGAAGTCGAAAATGATGTTGGCGGAGATGTTCCAGCCGTTGGTGTGGAGGCAAGCGCCGGGGACGGCACTCCGGCTTACGGCATTGCCAAGTCCGAAACGATAGCCGGCTGAAAGCTGGATGAAGTTGATGATGTCGAGGCCTACGCCGAGGTCCCAGCCAGGCTGCAAGGATTTAGTGGACATCTGCTCCGGATTCCCTTTTCCGAGACGTATCAGCAACGACGGGCCGGTGTAGACCATCGGAGCGACGAGATTGTTGGTGGAGGAAAGGAAGAACTTGTACTTAAGATGCAACGGCACCTCAATGAAGTTACGGCCGAGTTTGGCAGGACCAGCCACCTCATCGATCAGCCTCGAGCTATAACGCGTAAAGAGCACAGCGATATCCGGAGCAAAACCATTATTCTCCATCTGATACTCCAGCAGAAGACCACCGCTGAACCCACTGCCCTTTTTCACCGACATCCCGGGAGCATCGCTGAGGGATGGAGTAGCGAAAGAGCCACCAAGACGGAATCCATAGCGGAGCTGTGCTTCCGCGCAAAGCGAGAAGAGCAATACAGACATGAGGAGGAGTAAGCAGTGTTTCCTATTCATATAGTTCAGGGTTTGTCGGATATTGAATATAGATGCGGAATAATCCTAATGTAGAAACAAAGCATGCACAAAGATGTTTTGCAAAGAAGCATGAATTTAACAGTGAACTCAAAAAAGAGTTGAATTGTTGGAATATTTGAATAACTTTTAATTAATTTTGAGAGTTAAGTAGCTCACAAAAATTAAACGATAATATTAATACAAAGTAGTCTGGAAAATCTTTATATGATAAATTTTTGCGAGCTACCTACTTATAACAATTTAATACTGAAAAACATGAATATTTCTTCCGGCAGCAGTCAGCAGGCTGGCACACTCACTAATGAAGGTCCCACCGGGGGCTATTACGTATTTCTAATCATATATCTCGTGCTTCTCTCAGCATTCGGATCATTCGTCAACGACATGTATCTTCCTACACTTCCCGAAATGGTGAGGTCGTTTCATACAAGCCGCTCTACAGTACAGTTAGGCTTGACTTTCGGCATGATCGGTCTTGGCGTAGGAGAGCTGATCCTCGGTCCGCTGAGCGACAGATTCGGACGCAAGCCCATCCTGATCGGAGGCCTCATAGTATTCGCCATAGGAGCCATGTGCAGCGTATGGTCGAAAAGCATCCATGTCTTCCTATGGTGGCGACTTGTGCAAGGCCTCGGAGCATCAGGAGGATATTTCCTGGCGCGCACCATTCCGGCAGATCTTTATAAAGGACGTGCTCTGGCCAAGGTAATGGCCCTCGTAGGGGCAATCAACGGATTCGCACCTGCGAGCGCACCCGTAATCGGCGGCTTGGTAGCGCGTTCGGTAGGATGGCAGGGCATATTCTGGGTCCTTTTCGGCTTCAGCCTGCTCCTTCTGCTCCTCACTCCCGCCTTCAAGGAATCGCTTCCTAAATCCAGACGCGTCACAGGACACTTCGGAGCAGCCTTCAAGAACTATGGCGTGTTGGCCCGGAACAAGCATTTCGTAGTACACATGATGCTTAAAGGAGCTGCTTTGGGAGTGCTTTTCGCCTACATATCGTCGGCCCCCTTCATCATACAGACCCATTACGGCTACGATCAGCTTCAGTTCGGACTCTTCATGGGCTTCAACGCCCTCTTCGTGGCCTGCGGAGCCACTCTGGCGCTTCACTTCAAGCCGCTGAAGCGCGCGGCGGTCTTCGCCGGGCGAGGGCTACTGATAGTGGTGGCGGCACAAGCGGTATGCTTCTATCTTGTAGACAATGTATGGGTGTATGAGGCGCTCAACCTTCCCATGCTCGTATGCTTAGGAATGCTCTTCACCGTAGGCAACACACTGGCAATGAACGAAGGACGCCAGTGCGCAGGCGATGCATCAGCATTGATCGGACTTGCCGGCTATGTGTTCGGTGCTGTGGTGAGCCCACTCGTAGGACTGGGCGACATGCTCCACTCCACCGCCATCACGCTTCTTACGCTCGCAGTGCTTGTGCTGATATTCACCAGAATGACACGAGTACTTCCTGCCGACCTGTCAGCCACACCACAGAGCGCAGTCAGGGCAGCGGCTCCCGAAACAGGCAAATCAGACAACTAAATCGCGATTTCTATATAATCATGCGCTTTAACTGAAAATTATTTTGTAAATTTGCGGTATGAATCGCAAAGAACGCTCATCATATCCGATTTTACGAAGCATCACAGACCTCAGAGTCTGTGTATGCTGCCTCATATCCATCATCGCGCTCTGCGCGACCACGGCATACGCACAGGGCGACCGCGACTGGAATCCGCATGCCATGCCCGGGCAGGGAACACCGATGGAGACAGTGAAGGAACCGTCGGCGTGGACACTGACATATCCCCTCGGCTTCCACATACCGGCGGAAGTGGACACCGCGCAGTATAACTATCAGCGACGCAGCATCCCTACGATGGCCAGCGACGCCTGGGCCACTACGGGCAACCTCGGCTCTCCGGGCCGGAACCTTATATGGTTCGAGCGCGAGAAACCGAGCGGTTTCCTCTTCTACGACGCCATCGGATACTGGATGCCGAATTTCGCTAAGCAGAAATTCGAGAATACGTATATACCCACCACAATCCTGCAATACAACTACTGCGGCAACTCCGAGAACCATCAGGACCGACTGCAGGGTGATTTCTACGGCAACGTCAACCGACGCATCGGTATCGGAGGCTTCGTAGACTACCTCCACTCCAAAGGATGCTACAACTATCAGGCCGCAAAAAACTTCAACTTCGGCCTCTCATGCTATTACCTCGGCGACAGATACGAACTGCAGACCTTCTATCAGCAATACGCCCACCAGAACCTTGAGAACGGCGGCATCACCGACGACCGCTACATCACGGATCCGGCGGCAGTGCAGGGAGGAGTGACATCTGTGCAGTATAAGAGCATCCCGACACGCCTATCGTCGGCCAAAAACCTCCTGAACGGCGCTGAATTCTATATGAACCACGCCTACAAGATCGGATACTGGAGCGAAGAACAGGTGAACGACACGCTGACGCGCGACATCTACATCCCAGTGATGAAGATACTCTACAGTTTCGACTACAGACACTACCGCCATACCTTCAGCGAAAGGAGCGTAAGCAGCGACTTCTGGGCCAATACATATTTCGACAACAGCTCCACCTACGACAACACGCGCCTCAACTCCTTCAGCAACACGGTAGGCGTCTATCTTATCGAAGGGTTCAGAGAGTGGATGAAGTTCGGACTCTCAGCCTATGCCACCTATCAGCTCAATCAGTTCGCACTGCCCAATGACGGATATACCCTTCAGGAAGACTCCTCTGACGAACAACCCGGAGGCGAAGGAGAAACGCCCGAGGAAGGGACTACCGGCACATCGCTGCTTCCGGCCACCCTGCCATCGGCTAAACACAACCAGAACTTCCTCTACATAGGAGGAAGACTGGAGAAAGCGCAGGGGTCAATACTGCGCTATAACGCCGATGTGCGCTTCGGATTAAGCGGAGACGCGGCAGGAGACCTGGAACTCGACGGACAGATACTTACCAACATCCCCCTCTTCGGCGACACCGTGAGCATCGAGGCGCACGGCGGATTCCACAATACGACACCCGACTGGCTTACGAAACACTACGTCTCGAACCACTTCATATGGAGCAACGACTTCGGCAAGGAACGCAGCGTGAAATTCGGCGGCAGTCTCGCGATACCCTGGACGCGCACCAAAGCCATGATAGACGTGGAAAACCTCCAGAACCGCATCTACTTCGGGAGTGACTTCCTGCCTCATCAGCACGGCGGCAACGTACAGATAATGTCGGTAGGGCTGCAGCAAGACTTCAAGGTGGGCATCCTCAACTGGAACAACCGAGTGACATGGCAGGTATCTTCCGACCAGAACATAGTGCCTCTTCCCCAGCTCAGCATCTACAGCAACCTTTTCATCAAGGCCCGCCTCTTCAAGGTGCTCCACGTGCAGGCCGGAGTGGACTGCGATTTCTATACGAAATACAAGGGACTGACCTATCAACCAGCCACAATGACCTTCTGCAACCAGCAGGAGACAGAGTTGGGAGGCTATCCCTTCTGCAACGCCTACATCAACCTACGACTCTACCGCTGCCGCTTCTACGTGATGATGAGCCACGTCAACCAGGGGCTTTTCGGAAGCGCATACAATGAGTTCTCACTACCCCACTACCCCATCAACCCACGACGCTTCCAGATAGGCATCGCCGTGGATTTTGCGAATTGACGTTGGACGTTTTACGTTGGGGGAAAATAAGAAATTACTAAGACATGAAAGACAATAGAAGAGAGACGAACAGAAGAGAGACAAAACCCAAAACGATGCAGATAGCAGTCTACGGACTGCTGCTGATCATCGTGATCATAGCCATGTTCGGACTGCGGCATATGTCGAAAAGTCATACCGCGGCCGTCAGCACTGAGAAGGAAGACACGATACACGCAGCTGTGGTCTATGGCCCCAACAGCTACCGTGTGCTGACCTCTGAAGACGGCAACGACTCCATCACCGGCATCAACTACCATCTGCTCAAAGGACTGGAGAAGGAGCTTGGAGTGAAGCTGATGCTCCATCCGGTCATCGACCGCGAGGATGCGATGCAGAAGGTGAAGACAGGCACCTACGACATACTCGCCTCCCTTCCAGCCGACCTATACCTCAAAGACAATTACCTCACTACCGGCGACATCTACCTCGACCGCATGGTGCTTCTTCAGAAAAGAAAAAAGAACGGGGCGCTTTCCGCCAGAAGTTCGCTCGACCTTGACGGCGACACCATCCATGTGGAGAAGGGAAGCGCGGCAAAGAGACGCCTTGAAAACCTCAAGAAGGAGATAGGCGGAAACATCACCATCGTAGAGGAGCCTGAGCTGAGCGAGGAGTACCTTGCCATGAAGGTAGCCAACGGAGTATGGAAATACACCGTGGTAAACGAGAAGACAGCCGAGCATATGAAGGAGGAGTATCCCGACCTTGACTACTCCACCCCTGTAAGCTTCACCCAATTCCAGCTCTGGATCATGCCGCAGGGCCATGACTCGCTTCTCAACCTGGTCAACGATTATCTGAAGAGGGCGTTGTGACGTTGGACGTTTTACGTTGGACGTTTTTATGGGTTGTGGTAAACCTTCTAAACTTTTTAAACGTTGCTAAAGTCATGAAGAAGATACTCACCCTCGCGATGCCGGTGCTGATGGCTCTGGCATTCGTGCGTCCCGAAGCCAAGGCCTGGGACATAGACGCTAAATATACCGGACCCAAGACTCCGACCACAGACTTATCCTGGCATCCTGACGTGTTGCCCGGCTACGAGGCCCGTTACGTAAACCAGGGCGAACAGTTTGACGGACCCTGCCGCTCTACCATAGTAAGGCTTAAGTGCAGGAAACCCTCAAAGAAGGGCTTCCTATACATACATGGCTTCAACGACTATTTCTTCCAATCGGAGATGGGAGAGAGATTCGTGGATTCAGGCTATCATTTCTATGCCGTAGACCTTCGCCGCTACGGGCGGAGCAAGGAGCCCTGGCAGTATCCCTACAATATCCGCGACATGCGTAAGTATTACGACGACATAGACTCGGCAGTGGTGCAAATGAAGCGCGACGGCATCGAAGACATCACGCTCGGCGGCCATTCCACGGGGGGACTGACGGTGATCTCCTACGGCGTGGACAAAGGTAAGGAAATCCCGGTGCAGAGGATAGTCACAGACTCTCCTTTCTTAGCGTGGAACTTCAATTCCTTCTACCGCCATATGCTCATACCGGGAGTGCGCAACCTATCGGCACTGATCAAGAACGCCAAGATACCGCAGGGGCATTGCGATGGATATGCCTATTCCCTCCTTAAGGAATATGACGGCGAATGGACCTACAATACCGACTGGAAGATGACGTATTCCCCTCCTGTCACATTCTCATGGGTCGGACAGATCCAGTCTACGCAGAACCGCGTGAAGAAGCATGGCGACCGTCTGGCAGTCCCCGTACTCATCATGCATTCAAGCCGCAAGGTGGATGGATGCAACTATACTCCCGAGTTCCAGTATGGCGATGCCGTGCTCGACCCGCATATGATACAGGACGTAGGCAAGCGCATACAGAAGATGAGTCCGAATCCAGTGACGGTCTGCACCATAGACTCCGGCCTCCACGACCTTATCCTCAGCAAGAAGCCCCACCGCGACGCCGCCTACGACTCCATCTTCCACTTCATAGCCCGCCATTGATGCCCGATGGCGAGGCTAAGCCCGGAGTTTGGTGCTTCATGGAACAGACTGTTGCGTTTTTAAGTCGGAAACGCAACTTTTTTTTGTTTTGTATCGTTTTATTTACTAACTTTGTCTTATTGTAAACACCGACGGAACTATGGAAGAAATCAAGGCACCATCAACCCGACTTCCTCTCTCCCTACTGCGTCATTGCCGCGAACTCTATGAGGGCGTGGCCAATGCGGCGTCGTTCACTCCGGAAACCGATCGAACCATGAGGTCGCTGCTTAGGAAAACATGCGCCTCCGGAAAATCAGGCTATGATGAAAAGGGGCTTCCCCGCATGGCCCTCGCCCTCGAGACAGCCGACGCTTTCGCTCATTTCATAGACGCCGACACCAATATACTTCTGGCCATACTCCTATGCGACTTCTATGGAGAAGTGATCAGCCTGCCGGAAATCGAAGAGACATTCGGACGCGACGTAGCGGAAATGCTCAAGGGTCTGGAGACAGTAGCACAGTTCTCAGCCAAGCGCAACCTTCAGAACCAGGACAACTTCCGCGGACTCATGCTTTCGCTTGCCGACGATATCCGCGTCATCATCATCATGATAGTGCGCGACCTCGTGCTCATGCGCCGCATCAACCTGCATCCCGACACCGAATGGGTAAGCAACATGGCCTTCGAAGCCAACGTGCTCTACGCGCAGCTTGCCCACCGCCTCGGACTATACAAAATAAAAGGAGAACTCGAAGACCTCTCACTCAAATACACCAACAGGGAGATATACAAGCAGATCGCCAACAAACTCAACGAAACCAAGCGTTCGCGCGACGCCTACGTGGAGAAATTCATCGCCCCTGTGAAGCAGAAACTCGAGGATGCCGGACTGACATTCTCCATCAAGGGGCGCACGAAATCCATATCCTCCATATGGGCCAAGATGAGGAAACAGAAGGTAGACCTCGACCGCATCTACGACCTCTTCGCCATCCGAGTGATCATAGACACTCCGCCGGAGAAAGAGAAAAGCGACTGCTGGCTCGCCTACTCCATCCTTACCGACATGTATACCCCCAACCCATCGCGCATGCGCGACTGGATCTCCATACCCAAGAGTAACGGCTATGAGAGCCTGCACGCCACAGTGATGGGGCCCGACTCGAAATGGGTGGAGGTGCAGTTCCGCACCAAGAGAATGGACCTCGTAGCGGAGAAGGGCCTTGCCGCCCACTGGCGCTACAAGGGAGTGAAATCCGACTCCACCGACCAGTGGATGAACAACATACGCGATATCCTCGAAGCCGGGAAAGACGACCCCATGCAGCTGATGAAAGACATACGCATGGACATCTACACCAAGGAGGTGTATGCCTTCACGCCGAAGGGCGACCTCTTCAAGCTGCCCGCAGGAGCCACAGTGCTCGACTTCGCCTTCTACATACACACCAATGTGGGGGCACACTGCACGGGAGCCATCGTCAACGGACGCCACCGCAAGATAAGCCATGTGATACAGAGCGGCGACACAGTGGAGATACTCACCTCGGCTACACAGTCGCCGAAATCAGACTGGATGAACATAGTGGTGAGTTCGAAGAGCCGCAACAAGATACGCCAGAAACTTCACGAGCAGCTTCAGGCCCGCGCAGAACTCGGCAAGGAAGAACTGATGCGGCGTGCGAAAAACCGCAAGATAGAGATCGATGAAGCCACAATGATGAAGCTCATCAAGAAGGAAGGCTATAAATACGTCAACGAGTTTTTCGCCGACATAGCCGACGGCAAAGTGGACGCAGGAAGGTTTATCAACACCTACCAGGTGGCGACTGCTCCGGAAGACCAGGCCGAGCGCACCACAGCCGAAGACTTCGAGCTCATCCGCGAAGACCAGGAATCGGCAGGCGACGTGCTGACCATCGGCGAGAAATCGATAAAAGGACTCAGCTATAAGTTTGCGAAATGCTGCAGCCCCATCTACGGCGACAAAGTGTTCGGCTTCATATCTTCCGACGGAGTTGTGAAGATCCATAAGACTGACTGCCCCAACGCGGCCAACATCCGCGGACGCTATCCCTACCGACTCATCCGTGTGGAATGGAGCGGCAAGGGAGGATCGGAACTACCCGTACAGCTCCGTATCGTAGGGCAGGACGACATCGGCATCATAGCCAACATCACCTCCATCATAAGCAAAGAGACCAAGGCCTCGCTGCGCAACATCAAGGTGGATTCCAACGACGGACTCTTCCAAGGCTACCTTACCCTCGGAGTCTCCGACAACGCAGTGCTCTCATCCATAGTAAAGAAGATCAAAACAGTGAAGGGAGTGAAAGATGTCACACGAATTTAGGCGGCAATGCATAATTCATAATGCATAATTGTTTGTCGCTGAATTTCATCTACTTAATTATTGATTTTTAATGATAAGTTATCGATAGCAATAGACAATGAATATAAGAACAATAATACGGGCTTTTGCTTTTACGGGCATTACGCTCTTGCTGGCGGCCTCGACAGGATGCCGGGGAAAGAACGAGGCCAAGGAGCGGATTCAGGCTGAGAGGGAACAGTGGGAGGCATCGCTTCCCGACTCCCTGAAGGCCGTAGAGCGGCAGACCGATTCCATAAAGAGTGAACTCGAAATGCTCAGCCATCGCTTTGATGCCATGGTGCATACATTTGATTATGTCGACAATCCGCGCGAGGTGGAAGGCTACTACATAGCCGGGGCATGGAAAGGGAACTATCCGCTGAAAAGCACCGGACTTGTTGCGAGACTTACCAAGAGCGAGAAACTCGAACTGATAGCGGCCCTTTCCGGAGGCGCGCATTTCAACCGACTGAGGGTGGAAGCCGGAGGAGAGACGGCGGAGACATCGATCGTGCCCCATGACCAGGCCCTCAACTACCGCATGGCGGGGCTTAACACAGTGTGTTTCTCCGACAGCGCGGCCAATTCATGCGCGCTTCTCATTACCCGAAATGTAGGCGGCAATGTAAAGATCATATATCTCGACGGCGACCGACAGACAGGAAGCCTCACTTATCCTACGGCCTCGCAGAAGACCATGGAATCCACATGGAACCTTTACGAGATATTGCGGGCGATCAACCGCGACGAGCGGATGATACCAATGCTGGCCAAGAAAGGAGCCATCATCAGCGCTAAGATAGAGTCGTTGAAGTGACGTTTTACGTTGGACGTTTTACGTTGGACGTTGGACGTTTTACGTTGGACGATTGGTGACTACTTAACCACTCTAAACCACTTAAACACTTTTTTAAAATCATCAGTAAAACTAAATATAACCCTTAAAATATAGATAACATGAATCTTACAGCGACAGACTTCGAGACCCTTCGCAAGAAAGGGATTTCGGAAGAAAAATTCAACGAGCAGCTAAAGATGCTCAAAGAGGGATTTCCCTTCCTTAAGATAGAGGCAGCGGTGACTCCTGGCCATGGACTGACGGTGCCTACCCCCGAGCTCATCAGGCAGAGCGAGGAGATGTGGAGGAAATATCTCGCAGGCGGGGCTAAGGTGATGAAGATGGTTCCCGCGAGCGGTGCCGCTTCCCGTATGTTCAAGGATCTTTTCTCTTTCCTCAACGGCAAGAGTAACAAGCCGGACAACGACTTCATTAAGAAGTTTTTCGAAAACATAGAGAATTTCGCCTTCTTCTCAAAGCTCAATTTCCTTTGCCTCCAGCTTTTCGGCTACAGCGTGGCGAGCCTCGTGAAGATGGGCAGATATAAGGACGTGGTAGACGTACTGCTCAATAAGGTAGGCCTCAACTACGGCAAGCTTCCCAAGGCGCTGCTCGAATTCCACAAGGAGATGGGCGGCAGCCGCACTCCCCTTCAGGAGCACCTTGCGGAAGGCGCTCAGTATGCCGCTGGCAAGGACGGCAAGGTGCATCTGCATTTCACGGTGTCGGAAGAGCATGTGCCCCTCGTAGAGGCTAAACTTGAGGAAATCAAGGCTGTGATGGAGCATGCATACGGTGTGGAATACGACATCACCCTCAGTGTGCAGAAACCCTCCACCGACACTGTGGCCTCGAATATGGACGGCACTCCCTATTATGAGAACGATGAGCTTTTCTTCCGTCCCGGTGGCCACGGAGCCCTCATCGAAAACCTCAACGATCTTGACGCCGACGTAATCTTCATCAAGAATATCGACAACCTGGTGCCTGACGCTCTGCGCCAGCCTACGATCACCTACAAGATGGTGCTCGGCGGTATCCTCGTAGGCATCAAGAGGAAGATCGACCAATATTGCGAGAAGCTTGCGAAGGGTATTCCTTCGGGCGAGGAGATGGTGGAGATGCTCGACTTCCTGCGCCATAAGCTCTGTGTGACGCACGACAAGGCCGAGGAGATGACACCGGAAGAACTCCGCGACTATCTCTTCAGCAAGTTCAACCGCCCGACGCGTGTATGCGGTATGGTGAAGAACGAGGGTGAACCGGGCGGCGGTCCGTTCCTCGTCTACAATCCCGACGGCACTGTTAGCCCGCAGATCCTTGAGTCGTCACAGATCAATCCCAACGATAAGGAGGCTCAGAAGCTCCTTAAGGAATCGACCCACTTCAATCCGGTGGATCTGGCCGTCTGCACGAAAGACTACAAGGGTAAGAAGTTCAACCTTCCAGAATATGTGGACAAGGCTACCGGGTTCATCTCCATCAAGAGCCGCGAAGGCGTGGAGATCAAGGCTCTTGAGCTGCCGGGCCTCTGGAACGGCGCGATGAGCGACTGGAACACCGTGATGGTGGAAGTGCCGGTAGAGACCTTCAATCCGGTGAAGACGGTCAACGACCTGCTGCGTCCGACGCATCAGCCTTCGTGACAATGCATAATCGGTTTCCGCTGAAAAAATCCAATAAAATCAATCGGCTACTTCCTGATGAAGGAGGTAGCCGATTGATTTGTATTCTACTATGGCGGCCGCACGGGCTGTGCGGCCCTACTATCATTCCCATATAGGTGTTCGTACCATAGGGGTGTGTACCTACGGATTATTCCACATAGTCGACTTTGACTACTATTACGCGGATGTCCTGGTTGGCGGTGTCGTTGTTGATTTTGGCGATATGCCAGTCTTCGGGGAAGAAGAGGAAGAACTTATCGGGGGTGGAGTCGTAGAAGCGGGCTTTGGAGGCATCGTAATCGTAGTGGATCACGTCGGGTTTGTATTCACAGTTGGGAACGGAGGTCTCATGGTCGATGATGCCGAACCTTTCAGTGCCTTTCACTGCATACTGGAAGTCGATTTTCTTGCGGTGGCTTTCTGACTGACGTTTCTCAAGGGGACCGTTCTTGCTGTCTTCCACGCTGACTACGAGGGTAGTGCCTTCGATGGGGTGTTTGCCACCGGGGATGGCCAAAAGGTCCGTCTCCTCGAGCCAGCGGAACATGGCATCCCACTGCTCCTTGTTCTTTGAGTACTGCTCATAGAAGTCGATGGCGTTCACCGATTCATGTGGGGCGGCTTTCTCAAAGCCGTTGCGCCATGCTCCGGATTCCATCCATCCGGCAGCCATTTCAGATTTCGCCTTGTCGTCGCACTGACGGGTGTAGACACCATCAGCCAAAGCGGCCATCGGGGCGGCCCCGAGAGCAAGGGATAAAAACAATGTCTTTAGTTTCATAACCATAGGATTTGCGTTAAAATATTGTTATAGTAATATGTGGAAATTCGTCAAAAGCAGACGAATTGTGATTGATGTATCCTTCCATAAAATTCTTTCTATCCTTTAGGCCCAGATGTTGTAATATTTCGGTCAAGGATCGCGGTCTTTTGCAGTAAGTCAGGACACGATTCTCAATCCTCTTTTTCCTCACAGAAACGTTGGTGACCTGGGGGGTATTCCCATCCAGCGAGAATCTTATCTACACCGCTGCCTGCCTTTTCCGACCGTCCTATTCTCATAAAGAGACTTTGAAGAATCGGATTGCGGCAAACGCTCCTTCCTCCAGTGAATGCAACCTGCTCATTGCCCAATCCATCAAAATAGAATTGTTTATTTTTCTCAAGAACACCAAGCACAATGACTCCACCGTCAGTATTGGCAAAAGCAGAATAGCTTTCCCAGAAACTACCGGGAAATCCACCTTTCGCAGACTTGAACTCAACCTGCGCCGACTCATCAAGATTAAAGAAGGTCTTTATCTTGTTCTTAAGGATATGGTCATTGTTTTCCATACTTTTTCTTCACAAATATAGCTATAGTTCTGCTACAGCATGCAAATTTACGAAATTTTAGCCGTATCTGCAAATCTCCCTTTCATATTCAATACTCTGATCTCGGCTCTTTTATTTAGGATCTCCATTCGGCGGAATGATGACGCTTTATATTTGCAGCGGAGAGGCAGAGGAATGGGGCTTCTATCGCACTATACTGCACCCCGGAGCTGAGAGCATTAGACTTAGCCAGACAAGACATGGTTACCTTACACGCGCGGGGG
>CAMWMK010000077.1 GCA_947175295.1 uncultured Porphyromonadaceae bacterium | reverse complement strand
GGCTTCGACTCCATCGGCGAGTTCAACACCGCCAAGAAGTGTGCGAAATATCTCGACAAGCTCAACAGCCGCGGCAAGCTCGCGAAGACCATCCTCTACAACCTCAACCCCTGCGCCAACGAAGTCATGGCCACCATGCTCGGCAACTTCCAGGACGGCAGCGTGGCAGGAAAGATCCAGCTCGGCTCGGGATGGTGGTTCCTTGATCAGAAAGACGGCATGCAGAAGCAGATGAACGCCCTCTCGCTCCTCGGCCTGCTGAGCCGCTTCGTAGGCATGCTGACCGACAGCCGCTCCTTCCTTTCATATCCGCGCCACGAATATTTCCGCCGCACCCTCTGCAACCTTGTGGGCACCGACATCGAAAACGGCGAGATTCCCTACACTGGCTATGAAGAAAAGCGTGTCAACCAGATGATCGAAGATATCTGCTACAACAACGCCAAAAACTACTTCAAGTTCTGATCATGGCAGCTACCACAAAACTTTCGGCAGCAAACCAGAAGATGACCAACTTCCGCTGGACCATCTGTCTGCTGCTCTTCCTGGCTACGACGGTCAACTACATGGACCGCCAGGTGCTCTCGCTGACATGGAAGGAATTCATCTCTCCAGAGTTCCACTGGACCGACTCCGACTACGGCACCATCACGGCTGTCTTCTCTATAGTGTATGCGATCGCCAACCTTCTTGCAGGTCGCTTCATCGACTGGATGGGCACCAAGAAAGGCTATCTCTGGGCCATCGGCGTATGGAGCGGCGGCGCATGCCTTCACGCAGCCTGCGGATGGGCTACCGAGCACACTCTCGGTCTTCATACCGCTGCCGAGCTCGTAGGCGCTACAGGAGAAATAGCATTGATGATATCAACCGTCTCTGTCTATTTCTTCCTTGCCGCCCGTACGATTCTGGCACTCGGCGAGGCAGGCAATTTCCCCGCAGCCATCAAGGTGACCGCTGAATATTTCCCTAAGCGCGACCGTGCGTATGCCACCTCGATCTTCAACGCCGGCTCGGCAGTCGGCGCTCTCATCGCTCCCTTCACCATCGGCCCGCTCGCTAAGTTCTTCCAGAGCATCGGCTGGGGCAACGGTTGGGAGATGGCATTCATCGTGATCGGCGCCCTCGGTTTCGTCTGGATGGGTTTCTGGATCTTCCTCTATCAGGAGCCGGCACAGAACCCTCACGTCAACGAGGCAGAGCTCGCCTATATCGAACAGGACAACGAGACTCCCGACGAGTCTCCCCGCGAAAAGGCTGAGATCGAAGACAGCGAGACCGCTACCATTCCCTTCCTTCAGTGCTTCAAGTATCCCCAGACGTGGGCCGTCTTCTTCGGAAAATTCCTTACGGACGGTGTCTGGTGGTTCTTCCTGTTCTGGACTCCTGCCTATATCACCGATGTCTTCAAACTCTCCACATCCTCCGGCACCGGCATGCTGATGATTTTCGTGCTCTACCTCATCACGATGCTCTCCATCTACGGCGGTAAGCTTCCGACCATCCTCATGAACAGGGCGGCAGCTAAGGGCATCAACGAGAATCCTTATTCAGCCCGTATGAAGTCGATGTTTATCTTCGCCCTCTTCCCACTGCTCGCGCTCTTCGCGCAGCCGCTTGCTGAAGTGTCGCAGTGGATGCCCATCATCATCATCGGCATCGCAGGCGCGGCCCATCAGTCTTGGAGCGCCAACATCTACTCCGTAGTAGGCGATATGTTCCCCAAGAGCACCATCGCGACCATCATCGGTATCGGCGGCATGGCCGGCGGCATAGGCTCATTCTGCATCAACAAGGGTTCGGGCATCCTCTTCGACTACGCGGACCAGACCCAGATGTCGATGTTCAGCTTCACGGGCAAACCGGCCGGATACTTCATCGTATTCTGCATCTGCGGCGTCGCCTATCTGCTTGGATGGTGCATCATGAAGCTTCTCGTGCCCCGCTATAAGAAGATTGAAGTTGCATAACGCAATAGATCCAACCTATATTCAGTGATGAAAAAACTATCTATCATGATGCTCGCGCTGGCTGCAATGCTGCCGGCGCGAGTACTTGCACAGGAGCCTTCCGACACAATCACGATCTGGATGGCCGGAGACTCCACGATGGCAGACAAACCTATCGACGACGAGAAGCAGGAACGCGGTTGGGGACAGATGCTCCCCATGATGCTCCAGGGTCCGGTCAAGGTCAGCAACCACGCGAAAAACGGACAGAGTTCGAAAAGCTGCATCGACAGCGGACGCTGGGACGCCATGATGGACGGAGTGAGGAAAGGCGACTACGTCATCATCCAGTTCGGCCACAACGACGAGAAGATCAAGAATCCCGACCGCTACTCCGAACCGGGCACGACCTTCGACGCTAACCTGACGAAAATGGTGAAAGACGTAAGGAAGAAAGGGGCCACCCCCATCCTGATGAACTCCATCGTGAGGCGCAATTTCCCGAGCGAAGTACAGGACAACACCAAAGACGTCAGCGACCATGAGGCCGGCCCCACGAAAGTCGACCCCAAGGCGGAAGGCTCTAAACTCGTAGACACCCACGGGGCATGGCTCGAGAGCCCGCGCAATGTAGCGAAGAAGCAGAAGGCCACATTCATCGACTTCAACGCCTCCACCCGCGACCTAGTACAGTATCTCGGCACAGAGAAATCGAAGGCCCTCTTCATGTGGATTCCGGAAGGGAAGTATAAGTTCTGCCCGAAGGGAAAGATCGACAATACGCACCTCAACATCTACGGAGCCACAGTGCTCGCGCGCCTCGCCGCAGACTCCCTCGCCGCCAGAGTGCCCGCACTTGCGAAATATGTGATTCCGAAGGAAAATGCCAGGGAGATGGACTATGTGGTGACTGATCTCGCCGTCTATCCCAACGACAGCACCCACCTTCAGACCGCTGCCATCCAGAACATCATCGACATCGCCGAGGCCAACGGCGGAGGACGTATAGTCTTCCCGGCCGGCACCTATCTCACCGGCGCACTCTTCTTCAAGCCGGGCACACGCCTCCATCTTGAGAAGGGTGCCAAGATCAAGGGCTCCGACGATATAGCCGACTTCCCCCTCCTCCCCTCGCGTATGGAAGGCAAGAGCATCTACTACTACGCCGCCCTCATCAACGCTTACTTCGTGAAGGGATTCGAGATCACCGGCGAGGGAACCATCGACGGAAACGGACTGAAATACTGGCTTGAATTCTGGGCAAACCGCGACCGGGCCGTGGAAGCCGGACGCGAATGGACCAACCTTGAAGTGCACCGTCCACGTCTTGTTTTCCTCTGGGGCTGCAACGACCTCCTGATCTCAGGCGTCAACCTGCAGAACTCCCCCTTCTGGACAACACACCTCTACATGTGTGACGACGTCCTGATCGAGAACTGCCGCATTACGGCTCCCCGCGGCGAGGTAAGGGCTCCGAGCAGCGATGCGCTCGACCTCGACGCCTGCCGACGAGTAACAGTCAGGAACTGCTACCTCAACTGCGACGACGACGGAGTCTGCCTCAAGGGAGGCAAGGGCGTATACGCCAACCGCACCATGGACAACGGCATCTGCGAGGACATACTTGTGGAGAACTGTGAATTCGGCCGCAACCTCCACGGCGTGCTGACCCTCGGCAGCGAATGCATCCACGCTAAGAACGTCACCGTACGCAACTGCAAGGTAGACATCAACGCAGCGGTGCTCCGCCTCAAGATGCGCCCCGACACATACCAGGTGTATGAGAACGTGAGAATCGAAAACATCACCGGCACATGCGGCACAGTGATGGACATGAAGCCCTGGAAGCAGTTCTACACTCTTGAGGGAAGCGACGAGAAGCCCTACGGCATAGTACGCGACATCAGGATCAGCAATGTGGATGTGAACTGCAACACCCTCTGCCACATTCAGGGAAATCCGGCCGACAAGGTGACCGACATCTCCTTCGACAATGTAAAGGCAGTGGCCAAAGACCCTTCACTCACCGTGGTGGCTTATCCGGAAGTGAAGTTCAATAATGTGACGGTCAACGGCAAGCCCTTCAATCCGGAGGCGCAGCGCCTTGACCTACCCGAAGAAAACGAATACGACAAACTATAACGACATGAAGAAAACCTTATTTTCATTAGCAGCAGCCCTGCTCTGCTTCGGATCGGCTTTGGCCGAAGGCATAGCTGAAAGGGCTCAGAAAGCCTGGACGGATGTATATCCGCAGGTGGAGGCACGGATCAAGGCCCCCTCTTTCCGCGCCAAGGACTACAACATCAAGGACTTTCTGCCTAAAAACAAAAAGAGCCTCAAGAAAGACAAAAACGGCGATGTGCTCTACACCGAGGCCATCAACTCCGCGATTGCGAAGTGCAGCAAAGAAGGCGGTGGCCGCGTGATAGTGCCAGCCGGCACATGGCTCACGGGCCCCGTGAAGCTGCAGAGCAACGTCAACCTCCATCTTGAGGAAGGCGCCACACTGCTCTTCACCACCGACACCCATCAGTATTATCCCCTCGTGCTCACCTCCTGGGAAGGCATGGACTGCTGGAACTACAGCCCGATGGTATACGCATACCAGCAGGAGAACATCGCCATCACCGGCAAAGGCACCATCGACGGCGGTGCGAGCCGCGACAACTGGTGGGGCATGGTAGGCAACGACCGCTGGGGCTGGAAACCCGGCACCGAATCGCAGCGCACCGGCCGCGTGATCCTTCAGGAATGGAACGAAGCCGGCGTAGACCTCTTCGAGCGCCGTCTGGGTCAGGGCTGGGGCATGCGTCCGCAGCTCGTCAACCCCGTGGAGTGCAAGAACGTGCTCATAGAAGACGTCACGATGCTCCGCTCCGCTTTCTGGGTGATGCATCCCCTGAAGTGCCAGAATGTGACAGTACGTGGCGTGCATGTGCAGAACGACGGTCCTAACGGCGACGGCTGCGACCCCGAATCGTGCAAGGACGTGCTCATCGAGAACTGCTTCTTCGACACCGGCGACGACTGCATCGCCATCAAGAGCGGACGCAACTCCGACGGCCTCAAGCGCGCCATCCCCAGCGAGAACATCATCGTTCGCAACTGCCACATGAAGAACGGCCACGGCGGCGTAGTGGTAGGCAGCGAGATCTCCGGCGGCTACAAGACCCTCTTCGTGGAGAACTGCAAGATGGACAGCCCCGAGCTCGAAAGAGTGATCCGCATCAAGACCAACACCTGCCGCGGCGGCGTGATCGAAGACATCTATGTGCGCAACGTGGAGGTAGGTCAGTGTAAGGAAGCCGTGCTCAAGATCAATCTTGACTACGAAGCAAAGGAACGCTGCAAGCGTGCCTACCCCCCGACGGTACGCAATGTCTATCTTGAGAACGTAAGCTGCCAGAAGAGCAAATACGGCGTGTATATCATCGGCCTGCCCGACAAGTGCAACGTATATGATGTAGAGGTCAAGGACTGCGACTTCAATGGAGTGGCCGAGGGCATCAACATCTCGGGCGAAGTGAAGGACGTGGTATTCGACAACCTCAAGATCAACGGCGTAGAATGCACCTATGGCCGACCCCTCGCCTACCGCATGGCCAAGTCAGAAATGATACGCAACCCGAAGAGCGAGACCATCGACGTCAATGGCGTGAAATGGAGCTATGCGGCAGCTGTGGAGCTCGAAGGCATCCTCGCTGCGGCCCGCGCCTACAACGATAAGGACATGCTCGACTATGTGCTCAACTACACCGACTTCTTCGTGGAACCCGACGGCACCATCAAGGCCTTCAAGAAAGACTCCTACAACATCGACAACGTGAAGGGTGGCGTGGAGATACTCCAGGCACTCGACATCACCGGCGACCAGAAATACAAGAAGGCAGCCGACAACATCTACGATCAGCTCAAGGACCAGCCCCGCACAAAATCGAAGAATTTCTGGCATAAGAAGATCTATCCCTGGCAGGCGTGGCTCGACGGCCTCTACATGGGCCAGCCGTTCTATGCAGAATACGTCAACCGCTACCTCAACTCCGACCCGAAGCTCTGGAACGATATCGCCAACCAGTTCATCACAGTAGGCAAGAAGACCTACGACCCGGCTACCGGTCTCTACCGCCACGCATGGGACGAGAAGAAGAAGCAGTTCTGGGCCGACCGCAAGACAGGCCAGTCGCAGCATGCATGGGGCCGCGCCATGGGCTGGTATATCTGGGCCATCACCGACGTGCTTGAGAAGATGCCGGCCGACCATCCGAAGCGTCCCGAGATGATCCAGCTCCTGAAGAGCGTGGCCGACGGCGTGGTGAAATATCAGGATCCGACATCCGGCGTATGGTATCAGGTGATGGACGAGCCCGGCAAGCAGGGCAACTATCTTGAGGCTACAGCTTCGGCCATGTTTGTCTACAACCTGCTCCGCGCCGTGCGCCTCGGCCTCCTCGACCAGTCATACCTCGCGCCCGCCAAGAAGGGCTATGAAGGCATGGTGGAGACGTTTGTGAAGGAGAACCCCGACGGCACCATCTCCCTGACCAACTGCTGCGCAGTGGCAGGCCTCGGCGGCGGCACCAGCCAGCGCCGCAACGGCACTTTCGAATACTATCTCAGCGAGCCAATCCGCGACAATGACGCAAAGGGCGTAGGCCCCTTCATCCTCGCCGGACTTGAATATGACAACCTGAAGTGAGTTGCCACATAATAAGACTAACCTACTAAATCAACTTAGCTGATATAATGAACATATTCGGCAGAAACCTCTGCTCCGGAACTACATTTACAACCGTCGCGGCGAATCTTCTCGTCGCGGCGGCAATCGCATCCGGATGCAGCGACAAAAGCGGAAAGATCGACCGCTTCGCGCTCGTAAGCCGCAACAATCCACACATCACGGCCATCGACACAATGGCCTCCCTCACCGTGGGCAACGGTCGTTTCGCCTTCACGGCCGACGTAACCGGACTCCAGACTTTCCCCGAGACGTATACCAACGGCGTGCCCCTCGGCACGATGAGCGACTGGGGATGGCACAGCTTCCCCAACACCGAAGACTACCGCTTCGAGGAAACGCTTAAGGAATATGATTTCGGTCGCGGACGCAAGGAACTCTACTCGGTGCAGTTCAAGGAAGACGGCCGCCAGAAGGACGCTGCCAACTACTACCGCGTCAATCCCCACCGCCTCCACTTGGGAGCGCTGGGCTTCCACGGCATGACTCCGGAATCGCTTACCGACATCGACCAGACGCTCGACATGTGGAACGGCGTCATCAACTCTTCCTTCAAGGCCGACGGCAAGAAAGCCATGGTGATGACTTCGGTAGATCCGAAGCTCGACCTCGTGGCAGCGGAAATCAACGACGAGGGACGACACGCCATCGCCCTGCGCCTGCCCTACCCCACCGGCAAGCACAGCGACGATGCCTGCAACTGGGACGCCGACTCGCTCCATACCACCGAGATCGTACTCTCCGAAGCAGGAAAGGCCGTGGTGAAGCACAGCGTAGACACCACCGCCTACTACATCACCCTCAACTGGACAGGCACCGGCGAGGCGATACTCGACTCGGCCAATACGGTCGTAATCAATCCGGATTCCGACAAGTGGAACATCACCGCTCAGTTTACCGAGGAGATGACCGACGGAAACAATCCTTCGGCCGCCACTGCCATCGAGAACGCTTCAGAATACTGGCAGGATTTCTGGGGCAAGGGCGGTGTGGTGGATTTCAGCCACTGCACCGATCCGCGCGCCAAGGAGCTGGAACGCCGGGTAGTGCTCTCGCAATACCTTCTCGCCACGAACTGCGCCGGAACCACTCCTCCGCAGGAGACGGGACTGACATACAATTCATGGTTCGGCAAGTTCCATCTCGAGATGATCTGGTGGCATCAGGCGCAGTTCGCCCTCTACGGCCACGAAGACCTTCTCGCCCGTACGCTCCCCTGGTATAAGAAAGCTGAGGCCAACGCAAAGTCAATCGCGGAGCGCCAGGGCTTTGAAGGAGTGCGCTGGATGAAGATGACCGATCCCTCCTCCATCGAAGCTCCCTCAGGTGTGGGATCCTTCCTCATCTGGCAGCAGCCCCACCTCATCTATCTGGCCGAACTCCTCTACCGCGCCAATCCTGACACGGCGGTGCTCAACAAGTATTATCCGCTCATCGAGGAGACTGCGCAGTTCATGGCTTCATTCGCCGACCGCGACGAGGAAAACGACCGCTATATCCTGAAGGGAATCATCCCGGCGCAGGAGACCCTCCGCGCTTCCGAGACCGTAAATCCCCCCTTCGAACTCTCATATTGGCATTTCGGCCTTAACACAGCCCAGAAATGGCGCGAGCGCATGGGGCTCGAACGCAATCCCGAGTGGGACAAAATCACTTCCGGACTCTCCCACCTCGCCGCCAAGGATTCGCTCTACCTCGCCGCCGAGACAGCTCCGCAGACCTATGAGGATATCCGATTCACTTCCGACCATATGGCGGTGCTCGGATCGCTCGGCATCCTGCCGGCCTCCCCTCTGGCCGACCCCGCCATACTCGACAACACCTTCGACTGGATCTATGACAACTGGAACTGGGACAAGACCTGGGGCTGGGACTATCCTACCACAGCGATGTGTGCCGTTAGAGTTGGGGAACCGGAAAAGGCCGTCAACGCCCTGCTGATGGACAAGCGCACCAACACCTATCTCCCCAACGGACATAACTTCCAAGACAACCGCCTGCGCTGTTATCTCCCCGGCAACGGCGGCCTGCTGACGGCAGTGGCGCTCATGACAGCCGGATGGGACGGGTGCGAGATCGAAAACCCCGGCTTCCCGAAAGACGGAACCTGGGACGTACGCTGGGAAGGCATCAAGCCACTCCCCTGACCCAATCAAGACCACAGGATAGTGAGGAGTGAAACCCTCACTATCCACCATAACAATCAAAATCAAAACCCAACATACATGAATAAAAGATTCAGATTTCTCGCAGCCATGTGTCTGCTCGGCAGCGCGGCGTTCTTCTCCCATGCGGAAGACCCATCGACCGACTGGTATGCGGAGACTACCGTAAACCGCCCGTTCGTACGCTGGTGGTGGCAGGGAAGTGCCGTCGATCCGGAAGGATTGACGTTCAATCTCGAGGAGTTCGCCCGCCAGGGGATGGGCGGCTTCGAGATCACCCCCATCTACGGGGTGCAGGGCAACGAAGCCAACGACATACCCTATCTGTCGGACAAATGGATGGACATGCTCCGCCACGTGACCGATGAAAGCCGCCGCCTCGGCCTGCAGCCTGAAATGAACAACGGCACGGGATGGCCTTTCGGAGGCCCGGAAGTAACTGAGGCGGAAAGCGCCCAGAAACTCATCATCGAGAAGTGGGCGGTTGCCCCCGGCAAGAAGCTGAGCGTGAAGATAGAGCCGCAGGATGAGCGGCAGCGTCCGTTCGCTACGGTAGAGAAAATAATGGCCGTAGACGGAGACACGCGCATCGACATCACCGACAAGCTCAGGAAAGACGGCACACTAAACTGGACAGCCCCTAAGAAGGGCGACTGGGAGGTGTATGCACTCTTCGCCGGACGCACGTTCCAGAAAGTGAAGCGCGCCGCTCCCGGAGGCGAAGGCTATGTCGTAAACCATTACGACAGCGTGGCGGTGAAGAAATATCTTGACCGGTTCGACCGCGCCTTCAAGGGGAGGGAGGATACTTTCCCGAAAGTGATGTTCAACGACTCATACGAGGTATACGGCTCCGACTGGACCGCCGGACTCTTCGAAGAGTTTGCGAAAGACCACGGCTATAGGCTCGAACAGTATCTTCCGGAATTCGCCGATAAGGAGAACCAGACGGAGCTGCGCGGCCGCATCGTACGCGACTACCGCTACACTCTCGCGCGCGTGCTTCAGGAGAACTTCACCGACCTCTGGACCCGCTGGGCACACAGCCACGGCGCACAGATCCGCAACCAGAGCCATGGCAGTCCGGCCAACATCATCGACCTCTACGCAGTGGTCGATATCCCGGAGTGCGAATCGTTCGGACGTTCCGACCTCAACATACCGGGGCTGCACCCGACAGGCGACTCCCGACATAGCGATGCCGACCCGGCAGTGCTGAAGTTCGCTTCCTCGGCAGCGCATATAGCGGGAAAGCCCCTCGTCTCCGCCGAGACCCTCACCTGGCTCACCGAGCATTTCCACACTTCGCTTTCAGTGGCTAAACCGGAGATAGACCAGATGCTCGCCGCCGGAGTCAACCATATCTTCTTCCATGGCGCCACTTATTCGCCGAAGGGAGTGGAATTCCCCGGATGGCTTTTCTATGCGTCGGTCAATATGTCGCCGACGAATACCATATGGAAAGACGCCGACGCCCTCTTCAAATACATAGCCCGCTGCCAGGCGTTCCTGACCGCCGGCAAGCCCGACTCAGACGTGCTGCTCTATTTCCCTATCGACGACATATGGCAACGGCAGGACGGCATCTATATGATGTTTGACATCCACAGCATGGACCGAAAGATGCCCGACGTGAAGGCTATGGTCAACGAGCTGGTGAAGGCCGGCCTCGACCCCGACTATCTTTCAGACGCACTCATAGCCGACCTTGATGTTGCGGCCGACGGCAGCATCGTGTCGAAGGGAGGCAACCGCTATAAGTCGGTCATCGTGCCCCCGGTCAATTTCATGCCGGTGGAGACCCTTAAGGCTTTGAAGGAACTCAAGGCGAAGGGAGCCAATGTGATCTTCACTGAGAAGCTTCCTTCCGACGTCCCCGGCCTTGGCGATCTGGAGACGCGCCGCGCCGCCCTCGACCTTCTTAAGAAAGACATGGCCGCACCCGTCAAAGACATACAGACCGCCATCCGGATGACCGGAGCCACACCCGAACCCCTGCGCAGCAAGGGAGTGTCGCTCCTGCGTCGCGCCAACGAGGCCGGAGGCAGCAACTATTTCCTCGCCCTGCTCGACGACAACCGTCTCGACGGCTGGGAGACACTGGCCACTCCAGCTGAAAGCGTGATGATCTTCGATCCGCTCACCGGAAAGAAAGGAAAGGCCCGTACGCGGAAAGGCCCTAACGGAACCACCGAGATCCTACTTCAGGTGGAACCCGGACAGTCACTCCTGCTCAAGACCTTCCCTACCGACGTTCAGGCCGAAGAGTGGGAATACTTCGACAGGGGAACGCCCGTAGGCATCGACAAAGGCTGGAGCATCACCTTCCTCGAAAGCCAGCCCCCGATTGAAGGCACTTTCGAGACCGATAGCGTGACTGCCTGGACCAACCTTGACGTCGACGCTGCGAAAGTCAACACAGGCACTGCCCGCTACAAGGTTTCGTTTGAACTCCCGGAAGGAGTCAACGCCGACAGCTGGCTCCTCGACCTCGGCGACCTGCGCGAGAGCGCGTCGGTGAAAGTCAACGGACAGGATGCCGGCAAGGTATGGAGCGTTCCCTTCACCATCGAGATCGGCGATCTTCTGCAGCCGGGCCTCAACACCCTTGAGATCGACGTCACGAACCTGCCTGCCAACCGCATAGCCGACTATGACCGCCAGGGCAGGAAATGGAAGATCTTCAAGGATGCCAACATCGCCAGCGTAGTAGGAAAGAAAGTGGTAGACTATTCCGACTGGGAGACTGTGCCGTCGGGCCTCAACTCCGAAGTGAAGCTCATTCCGCTCGTTAAGAAACAATAACCATATACATTAACCTAAACTACTTATTCGACAAAGATGAAAAAAGTGATTCTAAGCATCCTCGCCGTGCTGATGGCCGTGCCGGCCATTATGGCGAAAGACGAGCTGCCTCCACGCCAGGAGACACTGAAGACCCTCATCAAGGTCAACGACCTCTACATGCGCAAGCATCCGGATCCCCTGTTGGGTATCCCCTACTACAGCCGCAAGAAGGTATATGAAGCCAACATCTGGACTCGCTCCATCTATTTCGAAGGCCTCATGGCCCTCCACTCCATCTATCCCGACAAGAAATACTGGCAGTATGCCACCGACTGGGCAGATGGCTTCAAGTGGGGCATGCGTCGCGACGATACCACTACCCGCAACGCCGACAACTATGCCTGCGGCCAGACCTATATCGACCTCTACAAGCTGACCCCGAAGCCCGAGATGCTGACGCAGACCATCTCTCTCTGCAATATGCTGGTCAATACCCCGCAGGTAGACGACTGGACTTGGATCGACGCCATCCAGATGGGTATGCCGGTGCTTACGAAGCTCAGCGCCGTGACGGGCGACCGCAAGTATGCCGAGAAGGCATGGGATATGTATGAATGGAGCCGCAACACCCTCGCCGGTGGCCTCTACAATCAGAAGGAAGGGCTCTGGTGGCGCGATGCCGATTTCGTGCCTCCCTATAAGGAACCGAACGGCAAGAACTGCTATTGGAGCCGTGGCAACGGTTGGGTGGTGGCCGCACTGGTACGCGTGCTTGAAGACACTCCCGCCGACGATCCGCACCGCGCCGTTTACGTGAAAGACCTTCAGGACATGTGCGCTGCCCTCGTGAAGTGTCAGCGTCCCGACGGATTCTGGAATGTATCGCTCCACGATCCCGACAACTTCGGAGGCAAGGAGCTTTCCGGCACTGCTCTCTTCGTCTACGGTATGGCCTGGGGCGTACGCAACGGTATCCTCGACAAGGCGAAATACATGCCGGTAATCACGAAGGCTTGGAACGCCATGGTAAACGAGGCCGTACACGAGAACGGCTATCTCGGCTATGTGCAGGGTACGGGCAAGGAACCCAAGGACGGTCAGCCGGTAGCGTATGACTCGGTTCCCGACTTCGACGACTACGGCACCGGCTGCTTCCTCCTCGCCGGCGTAGAGGTATACAAACTCTGACCTTCATGCCCCGGCTCCTGCACAGCCATGGAACGGAGGCTTCCAGCCCCGCCATGACGACGCAGAGTAACTGCCATGGAACGGAGGCTTCCAGCCTCCGCCAAGACAGCACAGAGTAACCTTTTAAAAATCCTAAATCAGACATCTCCCGAAAAGATGTCTGATTTTTTTTCGTTACGATGTCACATTTTCCAAGACGCATGCATCCTGTATATGTAACCAATAAAACCCAAAGACCATGTACGAAATTTTAGTACCGATTTTCTGTGGCGCAATTCTTCCGATGGTGGTTGTCTTCATCGAAAGCAGGCGGAAGAAAAACAGCGACAACAAACGCGCCGAAATAATGATAAAGGCCATTGAGTCAGGGGAGGAAATCGACGTGGACAAACTCGCTGAAGCCTTCGGCAAACCGAAGCGTACGCCGCTTGAGGTGCTCAACGGGCGCCTGCTCAGAGGCTGCATGTTTTCCCTCGTAGGAATAGCCCTCGTGATCCTCTATTTCATCTGGCCTGAGGCCGACAGTGCGTCCCGCATATCGGTTCTTTTCTTAGGAGCCATATCCGCCGCTGTCGGGATAGCCTATCTCATCGTCTATTTCGTGACCCGCAGCCAGATCAGCGACGAAAAGCAGTCATGACGAGAGAGCAGTTCATACGCCAGGTCAGAGTCCATGAGAAACCGTTCCGTCGGTTTCTCATGGCGCTCTGTTGCGGAGACTCCATGCTTGCCGACGATATCGCTCAGGAATCCTATATGAAGGCATATATGTCTGTCGCCAACCTCGAGAATCCCGACAGTTTCCGCTTCTGGCTTTTCCGCATCGCCCACAACACTTTCCTGACCCATAAGCGGGCGCTGAAATCTACGGTTGATTTTGTTGATGCCCGGGATGTATGCTCGGAGTCAGAGTCTGATGACGCTTTCAGATATCAGGACCTCCATCAGGCCCTCGAAAAGCTATCACTGAAAGTGAGGACATCAATATTGCTTTATTATATGGAAGGGTATAGCGTAAGGGAAGTGGCAGCAATCATCGATACGGGGGAAGATGCCGTGCGTCAGCATCTCGCCCGAGGCAGAAAACATCTTAAAGAACTATTGGAAAGAAATTGAAATGGAAGAAGAAAGAATAAAAGACCTATTCAAGGAGTACGCCCCCGATCTCTCCTCGAGCATGGACTTCATGCAGCGCCTTGAGCGAAACCTGGATGCCATGGAACTCATCCATCGGGAGAATGCCGCCGTAATGAAACGCAACCGACTGGCCGTGAGGATAGCTTCCTGCGCAGGATTCCTGACAGGTGTGATCTTCACGTTGCTTTTCCCTTACATCAAGAGTTTAATCCAGTCGCTGTCTGCATCAATACAGGCTTCATGCAACCTTCCATATAGCCTCGACGGCTTGCAAGTGATACCATGGCTTGCAGTAGGAGCTGCATCTGTCTTTGTAGCCGTCAACACCTACCATCTCGCCACCGTCCTCCTATCCAGGAAACCATACGACCAATCTTCAAATGGGTAAAAAAACGGGATATAGACCGGAAAGACCTGCTTGAGGCAGGTCAAAGCTGCATTATCTCATCTATATCAAGGCCGGTTGCTTCTGAGATCTGCTCAATGCCCACACCCATCGCCTTCAAGTTTCTTGCCGTAGCCATTAATGCTTCCGCAAATATCGCTAACTTCCTTTAAATATCCAGTTAGTTGATTCAATAAAATTGGAAGGTCGTTTTCATATACATTGAATATTTCTGATGGTGTCACTTGATAATAACCATGTACTAAAATATGCCTCATTGCTATAATCTGACGCCAAGGAGTCTGCGGATGCGCCTCCTTGAATTCATGTGTCAGCTTATAGGCTGCTTCTCCTACAATTTCAATATTTTTTACCACAGCAAAAAACAGCATGGAATTTTCAGCCAGATCAGATTCCACTCTGTCTTCCATATATTGATTGACGTTATGGATTGATTCCACCATATGCTTGAGTCTGGATGGATCTCTAAGCGCCTCTCTCATAAATAAGTATTTTATCTTGGTTGACTGTAGCCCTGACTTCAGGATAAAGTGATTGTTCGTTGACAAGATCTACCGGTCGCTCAAGTAGATCTTCCAGATCGCAGAGCATACCTGCATGGCGAAGCAGACTGACGCGTGCTTCCTTATCGAAAGACACCAGAATATCCACATCGCTGTCCTCTCGCTCCTCTCCACGTGCAAAAGATCCAAACAGCCATGCCTTTAAGACTGGCTGTCCACTGAGGTAACGTTTGATTTTATCGATATCGATTATTCCCATACTCAAAGTCCTTTTCTTATCAAACGCAGAGATGAGGTATTTTGTTTTTAATGTATATTACCCCAGCCCCGATAGGGACACAACGAACTCGATCTGCAGTTCAAATTCAAAACAGGAGATTCACACACCCCATCAAAAAACCGAGCAGAGCTCCCAGCCAGACAATGGCCCTGAGTTCCCTATTCATGACCTCAAGGATAAGTCTTTCTGTTTCCCTGACATCCATTTCATTGATTCGGCTTTCGATAATCTTGCTGATGTTGATTGTCTCAAGGACTTTTGGCAGATGCTGGGTCACCAAAGTCTTATATAACGACAGTATCGTCTTTTCCGCCTGTTCTATCTGCCTATCCTTTCCGACTAACAGTTCCTTTACCGGGAGCTTCAGGAAGTTCTCCACCTGATCGTTGAGCAGCGAGCCTACCATCTCCTGAGAATGGCAGGCGAGCATTTCATCGATATTCTTTGCGAGCAGGCTTTCCACTGGAGCGGCAATCAAACCGATAAACTGATCCGCACCGAAGACACCGAGCATCCCGCCTCTTATCTTTGTAATCACGTGCTCTACTACGATATGCGAGATTTTCGTTCCCAATTCTGCCGAGGCCAACGCTGAGTGAATCTGCCTTGAAAGATCAGAAGAGACATTGGCGCGTATGCTTTCGATCTCGCTCCGTGAGAGATAACGACGCAGGAATGATTCCACGCTTTCATCGTTCCCTTTTTGAGTTGTGATGAAGTCGTTCAGTCCGCGACTTATCTTTACCAGCATATCCTCTGAGAGCAGTGTCCTTTCCAGAACATCCCTGTTCATTAGGTTCTTACTGACAGTATCGCCTATAGACGATGCTATCCTTGACTTCTCCTTGGGGATAAGACCGGGAGTAAACGGGATCTTGACTCCGAAAAGATATTTTGCCGTGCGCGGTCTGAAAAGCATTCTGATGGCTATGTCATTGGTGATGTATCCGATGACTGCTCCTATAAGAGGACGCGCTATGTATGCTAATTCTATCATTTAATCGTTGTTCAACTTCCGCAAGCGGGTCATAGCTGCATTATCTCATCTATATCAAGGCCGGTTGCATCTGAGATCTGCTCAATGCCCACACCCATTGCCTTCAACCTTCTTGCCGTAGCCATTAATGCTTCCGCACGACCTTCCGCACGACCTTCCGCACGGCCCTCTGCAAGACCTTCAGCGTGGCCAACAGCACGACCTTCCGCACGGCCTTCCGCAAATCCTTCCTGCCTTGCTCCGCGCATACGGTTCAGGGCATCGCGCGCGTTCTTGACGTCGGCCTCATAACTGTATCTCTCCGTCGGTGTC
>CAMWMK010000076.1 GCA_947175295.1 uncultured Porphyromonadaceae bacterium | reverse complement strand
CGCAACTCGTTGAGTCACATCGTTTTAACTGATTTTTGGTCGGGGTGACAAGATTCGAACTTGCGACCTCACGCCCCCCAGACGCACACTCTAACCGGACTGAGCTACACCCCGAGTCGGCTAAGCCGGAACCAACCGATATTCATTCGGAATCAAGCTGGGGGCTTAAATTCTTATTCCTTGCGGAGCGAATATCTTTCGCATTTCTGCGGGGGTTCCCTGCTAAAGCGATGCAAAATTACTACTAATTTTTGATTCCTCCAAATTTTTCGGCAACTTTTTTCAAAAAAAATTCAAATTTCCCCGATTTTACCCCTTTTCACCCCTTTTTCGGGCCCGATATTTGGGATTTCGGAGGATAATCACTAATTTTGAGTCATGAAAACCATAATCATCGCAGAGGCCGGAGTCAACCACAACGGCGACTTCGAAACCGCAAAGAAAATGATCCTCGCCGCCAAAGAGGCAGGCGCCGACTATGTGAAGTTCCAGACAGCCGTCCCGGAACTCGTAATCTCTGAATTCGCTCCCCAGGCGGAATACCAGAAGGAGAACACCGGTATCGTCGAGTCGCAGCTCGACATGTGCCGCAAGATACATCTCCCCCTTTCCGACTACAGACCGCTATCCGATTTCTGTAAAGAAACGGGCATAGGATTCATGTCGACTCCCTTCGACCTTACATCCATCGACCTACTCGCCGAGATAGGCCAAGACTATTTCAAGGTGCCGTCCGGAGAAATAACCAACCTCCCCTATCTCCGCAAAATCGCCGAGAAAGGAATACCCGTGATTCTATCCACAGGAATGTCTACAATAGAAGAAACGGAAGAGGCCATTCAGATACTTACCGGAAAACATCCATCGACTCCTGAAGGCTTTATTCCTAAGCTTACGCGCGACGACATCACAGTGCTCCACTGCAACACCCAATACCCCACCCCTTATGTCGACATCAACCTCCGCGCCATGCAGACGATGGCGGACGCACTCGGAGTAAGAACCGGCTTCAGCGACCACTCCCTCGGCATTGAAGCGCCGATAGCGGCTGTAGCGCTGGGAGCATGCGTCATCGAAAAGCATTTCACACTATCACGAGAAATGGCCGGTCCGGACCATAAGGCATCGCTTGAACCGACTGAACTGAAAGCTATGGTCACGGCCATACGCCATATAGAGGAAGCCCTCGGCGACGGAGTGAAGCGAGTGACGGATTCCGAACGCCCTAACATAGAGATCGCCCGCAAGAGCATCGTAGCTATCCGACCGATAAAGAAAGGAGAGATACTGACGGAAGAAAACATCTACGTGAAGCGTCCCGGCAACGGAGTCTCACCTATGCTTTGGGATCAGGCGATAGGTTCGGAAGCAATCCGAGACTTCGCTCCCGACGAACTCATCGAACTGCAATAACGACAATACAAGATGATAGCCATAGCCACATCCACACGTGCCGACTGGGGACTGCTCACCCCTCTCATATCGGAATTCAAGAAGCAGGAACTGCCATACACCATCCTGGCTTCAAACATGCATCTTATCCCAGAAATGGGAATGACAGTGAAGGAAATCCTGACTGAAGGAGAGACTCCGGTTGAATTGCCCACTGCAGGCGCCAATGTTTCCGAGACTTTGGCAAACTCCACGCGCCTGCATGGCGAGTGGTTTGCCGCCAACAAGCCGCAGGCTGTAGTGATACTCGGTGACCGATACGAGATGTTAGGCGTAGCGTCGGCAGCCACCATCAACGGTGTCCCCATCGTCCACATAGCAGGCGGGACGGTCTCGGAAGGCGCTATGGACAACGCCATACGCAACGCCATTTCCCAACTCGCATCGCTCCATCTCACCGAGACGGAAAAATGCGCAGAGCGTTTGGAGGGGATGGGCATCGACAAAGGGAATATCGTGGTGAGCGGAGCCATAGGAGTCTGGAACACCTTAAACGTGCCGCTGATGAACCGCGACGAACTGCAGGAATCACTCGGACGGAAGTTGCCTGAGAAGTTTTTTGTAGGCACACTTCATGCCGCAACGCTCGACAGCGTCACTCCTGAGCAGCAGATGGAGGAGTTCCTTGCCGGCATAGAGGGATTCATGCAGGCCCGCCCCGGCTACGGAGCCATCCTCACCTATCCCAACAACGATACCGATCCGGCACCTCTCATCGCGCAGTTGCGTGCATTCGAGACAAAGTATCATGAAAGCATACTTGTAGTGCCCTCACTCGGCATGCGCCGTTATCTGTCGGCCGTAGCGCTTTCGGAAGGAGTAATAGGCAACAGTTCGAGCGGCATAGTGGAGGTAGCATCATTGGGAGTGCCTACACTTGACATAGGCATCCGCCAGAACGGACGGGAGCGTGCTGTGAGCGTAATCCACTGCGACGCGACACGCGGGGCCATCACCATGAGCCTCTCGCTCATCACCACCCCTATGATAAAGGGAATAGCCGCAAAGCGCGCCAACCCCTATTTTCATCCCGACACTCCCACAGTCATGATCAACGCCATCAAGACCAAATTCAAGATATGAAGACATTATATCTGATACCGGCCCGGGGCGGGAGCAAGGGAATCCCGGGGAAGAACATAAAGCCGTTTCTCGGCAAGCCGCTGATCTGCCATGCCATCGACCAGGCACGCGAGGCCGGAGCCGACGACGCGGATATCTGCGTGAGCACCGATTCCGAAGAGATAAGGAAAACAGTGGAGGATTACGGGCTGAAAGTGCCCTTCATGCGACCCGAAAGCTTAGCTACCGATACCGCCGGCACATACGGAGTGATACTGCATGCCCTTGAATGGTATCTGGAGCACGGAGTGGAATATGACCGGGTGGTGCTACTGCAGACCACCTCTCCGCTGCGGCGTGCCGAAGACATCACGGGAGCCATCGACGCATGGCATCCCGGCATAGATATGGTGGTGAGCGTATGCGAGGCCGCCACCAATCCCTACTACAACGCTTTCGAGACAGATGCCGACGGCAACCTACACATCAGCAAAGGCGACGGCCACTATACCCGCCGCCAGGACGCCCCAAAAGTGTGGGAATACAACGGAGCCGTCTACGTCATGGACGCAGGTTCGCTGAGACGCATGCCGATGTCGGCATTTCCCGTGCGGAAGCCCTACGTCATGCCGGCCGAACGGTCGGTTGACCTCGATACCCCTGCCGACTGGATCCGTGCCGAACAGCTTGCGTCAACGCATGAAAAATAATCCCCAAAATTCATATTCTGCGAAGGAAGAGGATCATTCCCCTTCCTTCGTCTGCTTCGACTTGCGTCGGAGGACAGCACGCTTACGATGCTCATCAATCATAGCCCTATGGCGTGCGGCGCGCTCCCTGCGGCGCTCGCTACGTTCGGCCCGCTGACGCTCCTGATGCTCGATATGGGCCTTATGCCTGGCCTGCTTCTCCTTCTTTCGGCGTACCTCTCCACGGCCCTGTATGATGTCTTTCACATTCTCGGCCAGCTCTTTGTCCATACCCATATGCTTCAGGAGCTTGCCGGCCATAAGGCCTCCGATGTGTTCATGGCGCGGATAGCGCATAGTACCCGATTTGTCGCGCACAGCAGTGCGGAGCATTCCTACATTGCCGAAGAAAGCCGCCAGACGCTGGGTCTCATCCTCCACTCCTTCTTCCTCAAGCTTGCAGACTGCGTCGATACCCATTTCAAGAAGGGGCTTATCGCCGGGCTCCGGAACAGTCTCGGAGAGCTCCCGCATCAGTTGATTCATATACTTAAGGCCCCCTATCTCAGCAAGCACACCCAACGAGTCCCTGACATTGCGACCGAAAAGCATCTTACGGAACTCCGCGCTCCAACGCTCGCGCGAGACGATCGCGAGACGATCCACACTCGCCTTGAGCGCCTCCATTGTAGCGTCATCGATTTTCCATCCAAAGCGGGCTGCGAAACGAAGGCAGCGGAGTATTCGCACCGGGTCATCGTCAAATGTCTCGTAGGGATCGAGGGGCGTGCGGATCACACCCTCACGTATGTCGTGGATACCGCGTCCGGTCATATCCAGTATCTCACCTGTCTTTATGCTGCGGTAGAGCGTATTGACGGTGAAGTCGCGCCGGAAGCAGTCTTCCTCTATAGTGCCGTTGACCACTTCCGGACAGCGACTCGTCTTATCCGTATATTTTTCGGCACGTGTCTGCACCACCTCTATCTCCTCTTCCGGAAACTTCCGGAGCCTTAGCTTGGCGGTGCCGAACTTACGGAACAGCACGGGCATCTCCACCAGATATTTATGACGAAGGAGCCATATAGCGAACTTCACTCCGCCATCGGGAAGATCGACAGCTATGTCTACATCATGGATGGGCGCACCGAGTATCTCGTCGCGCACGCAACCTCCTACAGCATAGAGATGGCCATCCCACTTCGTGCCTTCACTTATATGGCGGAAATAATCCAGTATCTTATGATAGGTATTGTCTGTCATAGAGCATCGTCTTTAGTTTGCAGGCAACTCCTGCGTCTTCTTTATGTGCTTGATCTGCCATGCCAGCATCAGGCTGGCCACAATAGTGGAAAGGAAGTCGCCGATGGGAAAACATGTCCACACTCCGTTAAGTCCGAACATAGGAGGCAGAATGAGAAGAGCCGGTATGAGGAATATCACCTGTCGGGTAAGCGACAGGAAAATCGACTTGGTGGCCATTCCAAGCGACTGGAAATAGTTGGTAGCCACAATCTGGAACCCTACCATCCAGAATCCGATGGTCGTGATGTGAAGGCAATTGACAGCACAGTTGATCTGGTCCGGATCCTGCATGAACAGTTTGGCTATGAACTCTGCGTTGGTGGCGCCTATGATTGATCCGGTGGTAGTGAAGCATACTGCTGTCAGGGCTGCCAGCTTAAGCGTACGGAAAAGCCTGTCGTATTTCCTTGCTCCATAGTTGTAGCCTAAAATAGGCTGCATGCCTTGACATATGCCTATCACGACAAACACGAAAATGGTCACGAAACGGTTGAACACCACAACCGCCGCGATGGCGTCGTCGCCGCCATACTTAAGGAGGGAAGTATTGACCACTGCGTTGACGCAGCTACCAGCAACGTTGATGAGAAACGGCGACATACCGATGTAGAGAATGGAAGTGATGACACGCCAATTGAACTTGAAAGTGCCTCGTTCGAAATGCAGCGTAGTATCCTTGCGGAAGAAATGCTGCATGACGAAGACGGCCGTCACCACCATGGAGATATCCGTAGCTATGGCAGCCCCCTTGATGCCCCACTTGAAGACAAAGAGGAATATCGGCGCGAGAATAGAGTTGAGCACTGCTCCTATCATATTGGTCAGCATCGCCTTCTTCGGATAGCCTGAGGCGCGCATGACATTGTTGTAGCTGAAGGTAAGGTTCATCAGCACCATACCAGGGAGCACCCACATCAGGAACTCCTTCGCATAGGGCATACTTGCATCCGAGGCGCCGAAAAGGCGTAGCAGAGGCTCAAGGAAAATCGCAAAGACCGTAGTGTACAGTATGCCTATCAGGATAGTTAGCTGCACGGAGTTTCCGAGGATTATGGCCGCTCGTTTATGGTCTTTCTGCCCGAGCACTATGGAGATACGGGTGGCGGCGCCGGCGCCGATCAGCATTCCGAATGCCGTACCGAGGTTCTGCACCGGGAATGTCACCGCGATGCCGGCCACCACATTAGGGTCGTCGATGGCATGGCCGATCACTATTGAGTCGATGATATTGTAGAGCGCCATCACTACGGTGCCTATCACGGCGGGGAGGCTGTATTTCCACAATATCCTGCCTATCGGAGCAAAAGCGAGTTCCTTAAGTCTGGAGTCAGAGCTGTCGGAATCCTGTATTTTCTTGGTATTTTCATTCATTATATTTAGCGTTTTAATAATTTTTATGTGGAATCCTAAATTATAAACAATCATAGGAGCTTTTTTATTGTTATAAAAGAAGAGCGGCATCCAAAATGCCAGCCCCACCATATGACAGAGATAACGAATAATTAATACGAACCCACTTATCAAAACCACTACGACAATGAAGATCAAAGCATTATCCTGCACACTCCTCGCCATGCTCCTGCTTTTTGCGGGCTGCAACACCACCAACCTCGGTAAAGGAGCCGCAATCGGCGGCGGCGGTGGCGCCGCACTTGGAGCCGGCATCGGTGCGCTCATAGGCAAAGGCAAAGGCGCAGGCATCGGAGCAGGCGTAGGCGCGGCTGTAGGCACAGCCGTAGGCGCCATCATCGGCAAGCATATGGACAACCAGCAGAAGCAGCTCGAAGAGCAGCTTAAGAATGCCGAAGTAGAGAAGACTGAAGTCAACGGCACCCAGGCCATCAAGGTCACCTTCCCCGGCGGCATCCTCTTCGCCACCGGCAAATCCAACATCCAGCCTGCCGCTCAGAACGAGCTCGTATCATTCGCCGAATCACTCAAGCAGAATCCCCTCACAGACGTAGCCATCGGAGGATATACCGACAATACCGGCTCAATGGCAGCCAACACGAAAGTGGCCGACGCACGCGCCAACGCCGTAAAGGTATTCCTTGAAGGCCAGGGCATCAACGGCGACCGCATCGAGGCAAAGGGATTCCCGATGACAGACTATGTAGCCAGCAATGACACCGAAGCCGGACGTGCACAGAACCGTCGTGTAGAAATCTACATCTACGCTTCCGACGACATGGTGAAGGCAGCGGAGAACGGACAGCTCAACTGACATCGCATCAGCATGAATCAGTCGATTCATGACCACACATCAGCGTCCACCCTGTGAGCATAAGATCACAGGGTGGACGCTCATATCCATATTGCATAGCCATACATCAGACACCCTACAATATGAGACTTTCCATACGCTCATTTACACTGCCATTGACAATACTTCTCTCCCTCATGATCTTTCCAGACAGGATGCAGGCCCAGATCCTGACGCCCGACGGCATCGTGGAAAACACCGACTCCATCAAGAAATCAATGGACATCGGCCCTTTTTTCGGCCTTTACAAAGACAACTATTTCGCTCTTGGGACCGATCCATTCCATAAGCCGGACAAATACAACTCAGGCGTCAAATTCCAGCTTTCGATCTCGCAGCGACTCACCAACGCGACCCTTCCGTGGGGAACATACGTATATCTCTTCTTCACGCAAAAGGTATTCTGGGAGATATTCCAGAATTCCATGCCCATGAGCGACCTCAACTTCAATCCCGGCATCGGCTGGACCAAGCCCTTCTTCATCAAAGACCGCTACTGCGGAAAACTTACGCTCATAGTGGAGCATGAAAGCAACGGCAAGGACGGCGATGCCTCACGGTCATGGAACAAGGTGTCGCTGGCGGGAAGCGCCTTCGTCACCGACTGGCTCGGAGTGCACGCGAAATACTGGATTCCTATCGTAGACGGACAAAACAACAAAGACATACTGAAATACAGCGGAATATTCCAGATGGGATTCCAGCTCAACTCCCATGACCGACGCTTCACGATCGGCGCCACTTTCGTAAAGAGGCAGGGATGGAACTTCAACTGGAACACCAACATACAGGCCGGATGGCGCATCGACAAATCATCCAACCAATATCTATTCCTCGATTTCTACAATGGATACGGAGAGGGCCTGCTGGCCTACAAGCAATTTCACAACCGTCTCCGCTTCGGCATCCTGATACGCCCTACTTTCTTCTCCGAATACTGACGCGACTCCGCGCTTCTCAGCGCGCATAGGCGCCAAGAGCGGGATTGCCCCATTGCAGACGGTCGGTGCCGTCCATGTCTTTCATGCATTCCGGCGTCACATAGAGCGGATTGCCGGCGCCTATGGCCGGAGAATCGTCCTGAAGCCTATAGTTGAATACATAATCGTCCCTAACGGTCTCAAACTCCGGATTCTCATCCCATAGGCATGAGATGAAATGATCGTCGTCGGAGCCGCCGACTCCGAGAAGGACATTGCGCATGTAGACGTCGGAGCCTTCCAGATCGCCTGGAGTCAGAGGAGACGTAATTCCGTAGACGATGCAGTTCTCGAAAGAGGCCTTCATCAGAGGGTTGACAATGCCGGAGCTTTCCTCCCGCTTCAGATAGGAAAGCGTCAGGATCGATTCCGGAGAGATAGCAAACAGATAATAGTTGGCCATAGTACACTGCACGAACTGATGCCGGCCGCCACGCAGCCAGACCACAGCCTCGCCGCCATCGGAGAAGCAGCAGCCATAGGCATCCACATTGGCGTGCTCCGAGCGCAAGACATTGCCCTGAGAGTTATGGAGCCAGGAATTGACAAGCGTGAGTTTCTCACGGTCGGTCACTCCGCAGCTGTCTACCATCACACCATGCACTGTAGACTGCATCTCGACAAACTCCATGCGGTTGCCAAAAGACCCGGGAGCAAACCTCACACCCTGCCATTGGCCGGCAAGGATCTCATACCCCGTATCCGGAAGCACGTCGTCGAGCCTGTCGCCACGCATGCTGATCATCCTGCCGGTCTCCCCGATGGCAAGCAGCCTACCGTCGACCTGCAGCATACCCTTGTCGTGGAAAAGCAGGCGCGTGCCGGGCCGAAGCGTCAGCGTAGCGCCTTCCGCCACCCTAAGCGTATCAAACACCACATAGGGCATCTCATCGGTGAACACAGCGTCTGACTCAATAGTCACTCCGCGCAGGCGGTTGACATTCTGTCCGTAGGCCTCAAGAGCGACAGTCTGCGTCACGCCGTTGGTGACGAAATCCATCTGTCCCTCAACGATGAACGGGCGCGGATCATCGTTGGAGGCTACGAAGCACTCCACAAAAATGAAGATGGAATCGTTGGCGCGGATCTCGACATCCTCAAAGACCTTGCCAGATACCCCGTCGACATTCATGGAGAACACCCCGTCGTCGCTTCGCATACGGATGCTTGAGATATTGACAGCCTTCGACGCGCGGTTGAACACCTTCAGGCGTGCAGTAGGAGTGCCGAGATCGGTGAAGACCGTATCAAAGCGTAGGGTGTCGCTGGAAAAAGTCAATACGTCGGATGGAGAAGTCGTGAACTCATCGGAAATGCAGCTTACCGCCGCCGTAGAGACAAGGAGCGATATAAAGAAAAAAAAGAGTGTTCGCATTGTTTTCATATACGAAAAACGTCATTTACATCGTAAATATTATATGAAGTATATGTTAGTGGCAGGAGAGGCGTCGGGCGACCTTCATGCCTCCCGCCTGATGGAAGAGATAAAGAGACTTGATAAAGAGGCCGACTTCCGATTTCTGGGAGGCGACCTGATGGCGCGTACGGCAGGCCGCGATCCGGAAATCCACATCGAGAAGATGAATGTCATGGGTTTTTCGGAAGTCATCCGCTCATTGCCCACCGTGCTTTCCAATCTCAACCGGGCTAAAGAGCTCCTTAGGGAATTCCGCCCCGATGTACTCATCCTGGTAGACTATCCATCATTCAACCTCAAGCTTGCCGCCTATGCGCATTCGCAAGGGATTCGCGTAGACTGGATGATAGCCCCGAAAGTATGGGCATGGAAAGAGTGGCGCATACCGAAACTAAAGAAATACCTCACCAATCTCTACAGCATACTTCCCTTCGAACCGGCCTACTTCAAACGCCACGGCATGGACGTGCGCTATGTAGGAAACCCGACAGTGAAGGAAGTGGAGGAGTCACTCTCCCACATCCCTCCCAAGAAGCATTTCCTCGAGCGACAGGGTATCTCCGACCAGCGCCCCATCATAGCCATACTTCCGGGGTCCCGCAAGGCGGAAATACGCAACAACCTCCCCCTGATGATAGAAGCGGCCAAGCGCTTTCCCGACTATCAGTATATCATAGCGGCCGCTCCATCGGTAGCGGAGAAATTCTACAGGTCGATAGCGCAGGATGCCGGACTCCAGCTTGCCTTCGGCGCCACCCACACACTGCTCAAATACTCAGCAGCCGCCATTGTCACTTCCGGCACAGCCACTCTGGAGACTGCCGTAATCGGCACGCCGCAAGTGGTATGCTACAGAGGCAACGGCTCCCACCTCACCTATGGGATAATGAAGAGAATCCTGAAAGTCAAATATGTCTCGCTTCCCAACCTGATCGTGGGCAACACCATAGTGCCGGAACTACTGCTCCATAACTGCACGGCCGAGCGCGTAGCCCGCGCTCTCGGAGCGCTTCTGCAGCCCTCTCCACAGAGAGACTGGCAGCTATCGGGCTACCGCAACATGAAGAAACGCCTCGGTACGACCGATGCCTCCAAGATCGCGGCGGAATACATCTGCAAGAGTGGTCGTGGAGCCGGAAAGCCGTGAAGCCGGAGACGAAGAATGATAACGAAAATAAACATTGACTGATTGGCTACAGAAAGAACACATATCCGCTACTGCCTTCTTTTCATAGCATTGCTGGCGCTCGCAGCGTGCGGCACGAAGAAGAACACTGCCATGTCGCGCAACTGGCAGGCATTCAACACGCGCTACAACGTCTACTTCAACGGCAACGAGCACTACAAGGAGACGCTCAAGACCATGGAAGAGGGATATGAAGACGACTTCACGCGCATGCTCCTCACCCACCCTGCCGACGCCCGGGCCGACGAGACCCTCCCTAAGCCGAAAGGCGACTTCAAGCGCACCATAGAGAAGATGCAGAAAGCCATCCAGCTCCACTCCATAAAGAAGAAACCCGCCAAGAAGTCAGGATCGGCCAAGGAGAAGGCATTCCGCGCGCGAGATGAGTTCAATCCGTTTCTCCACAATGCCTGGCTCATGCTCGGCAAAGGCCAGTATTTCAACGGCGACTTCATGGGAGCAGCCGCTACATTCATGTATATATCGCGCCATTTCACTTGGCTTCCGGAGGTAGTCACAGAAGCCATGCTATGGCAGGCGCGATGCTACGCGGCCCTCGACTGGACCTACGAGGCGGAAAACATACTTGTGAAGATCAAGGAAAAAGACCTTACCGACAAGCACCTCCGCCATCTCTACGACCTCGTGGAGTCTTCCTATCTCATAAAGGCCGGACGCTACAGCGAAGCCATCCCCTTCCTGCGGCAGGCGGCCGCATCGAGCGGCGGAGTGCAGAAAAACCGACTATACTTCCTGCTCGGACAGGCATGCCGCCAGGCAGGCAACGATGCGGAAGCATATGAGGCGTTCAGGAAGGCCGGAAGCGGATTCTCCACCCCCTACCGGTTGAAATTCAATGCGCGCATCAAGCAGAGCGAGGTCTACCGCGGCAACGACATCTCCAAGGAAGTATCGGCGCTGAAGGCAATGACGCGCTATCAACGAAACATCGACTACCTCGACCAGATCTACTACGCCATAGGCAACTTCTACCTATCGCGCAAAGACACAGCCAACGCAACGGCCAACTACATCCTCGCCGTGGAGAAATCCACCCGCAACGGAGTGGACAAAGCCATGGCCAACCTCGCGCTGGGCTCTATATATTTCGACGAGCGTGAATACACCAAGGCGCAGCCCTGCTATTCCGAGGCCGTCCCCCAGCTGCCCCAGACCTATCCCGGCTACCGCCAGATACAGCTCCGCTCCGATGTGCTCGACCAGCTCGCCGTCTATGCAGGCAACGTGGAGCAGCAGGACTCCCTGCTCGCCATCGCCGACCTGCCTGAGGAGAAGCGCCAGGAATGGGCCGAAGAGCAAGTGGAACGCCTTAAGAAGCAGGAGAAGGAAGCGGCCGAGGAAGCAGCCAGAGAGGAGGCCATGGCCAACCGCCCGCAAGGCAACTCTCCCATCGACCAGCAGGGAGGCTCTACGGGAATGCAGTTCAATTCCGACAAATCGTGGTATTTCTACAACAACACTACGAAATCAGCCGGCAAGACGGAATTCCAGCGCCGCTGGGGCGCAAGAAAGCTCGAAGACGACTGGCGCCGACGCAACAAGACCTCGTTCTCGTTTGAAGACGAAGAGCCACAGGAGGAGGAAGACGGCGAAGACTCTGCCGAGGGAGCTGAGGAAGGATCTGCGAAAAAGGACGGTAAGGAGGGAGAACCCGACCACACCACCGACCCTCACTTCCCGGAATACTACATAGCCCAGCTTCCCCTAACCGAGGAACAGAAAGCGACCGCTGCCGAAGTGATCCAGGAGGGACTCTACAATATGGGCATCATCCTCAAGGACAAGCTCGAGGACTTCCCGGCCGCACGCAAGGAATTCGACAAACTGCTGGCCGACTATCCCGACAATGCATACAGGCTCGACGTCTACTACAACATGTACCTTATGGCCGCACGCCGTGGCGACGCCGCCGGTATGGAGCAATGGAGGAAGCTCATCATGGCTGATTTCCCGGATTCTCCCTACGGGAAAGCCATGGCAGACCCAGACTATTTCGAACGGCTTAAGCGCATGCACGAGGAAGAGCAGCAGATGTATGCCGACGCATATGCCGACTATCTGGCTGACCGCAATACGGAAGTGCACGCCATCACCCGGAAGATGGAAGCTGACTATCCCCTATCATCCATCCTGCCGAAGTTCGTCTTCATCGACGCCCTCTCATACCTCACGGAAGGAGACTACGACCAGTTTAAGGACAGGCTTACGGAACTTCTGCGGAAATGGCCCGACACGGACATGACCGATGTGGCCGGAGCTATGCTGAAGGGCCTCAACGAAGGCAGGAAGCCGCATTCCGGAGCGTCCAACACGCGCGGCATGATCTGGGAAGTGCGTCTTTCATCGTCAGAGCAGCCACTCGACTCAGACGGACAGCCGGCCAACTTCGAAAGAGATCCCAACGCTCCGCAGTATCTCGTGCTCGCATATCCGCGAGACGAAATCAACGGCAACCTTCTGCTCTACGACGTGGCGCGCTTCAACTTCTCAAGTTTCGTGGTGAAGGACTTCGATCTCGAACCGATGAGTTTCGATAATGTCGGCATCCTCGTCATCAAGGGATTCAGCAATCTCAGAGAACTCGAAAACTACCGCCGCGTGATGACAAACCGGGACTTCCAGCTCCCGGAGGGTGTGCGCCCCATCATGATATCGAAGCATAACTTTGAACTTCTCCTCAAGGAAGGACGTTCTTTTGAAGAGTACTTCCGTTTCGAAGAAAACGCAATGGCCGAAGAGGCCGTAGACGCAGCGTTGGAAGGAGAAACCGACAGTACTGATGAACCGGAGAACTCCGAACCGTCCGAGGTATCGGAGCTACCTGAAGAGTCTGAGCAATCCGAGAACATGAACCCCGAAGAACCGGAGCAATCCGAAAATCCTGAAGAACCGGAGACACCGGAGCAATCCCTATAACTGAAAACTGAATATCCAATGACCAAGATACTCTGGGCCGACGACGAGATAGACCTCCTCAAGCCCCACATAATGTTTCTGAAAAATAAAGGCTACGACATCGTGACCGTAAGCAACGGTCAGGACGCCCTCGACACGCTCGACGCCGGAGGGATATCGCTAGTGCTCCTCGACGAGAACATGCCCGGCCTTTCCGGACTTGAGACCCTCGCGCGCATCAATCAGTCGCACCCCGACATCCCGGTCATAATGATCACGAAATCGGAGGAGGAGAATATCATGAACCAGGCCATCGGCAACAAGATCACCGACTATCTGATAAAGCCGGTCAATCCGATGCAGATACTCCTCTCACTTAAGAAAAACCTCCACAGCGCCAAGATAATCGCGGAGCAGACATCTTCGAGCTACATGCACGACTTCCAGAAGATATCGGCCGACATCAACGCGGCCTCATCTCTTGAAGACTGGATGGACTGCTACCGCCAGCTCGTCTATTGGGAGATGAAGCTCTCCGACTCCGAAAGCAACATGGACGAGATGCTGCTGATGCAGAAGCGCGACGCCAACTCTAACTTCGCGAAATTCGTGAAGCGCAACTATGAGTCGTGGATCACTTCCGGACGCGACCATCTGATGAGTCCCGATATCTTCAGCCGACGCATATTCCCGATGCTCGATGCCGGAGACAAGGTATGCTTCGTACTTATCGACAATTTCCGTCTCGACCAATGGCGCTGCGTGCAGCCGCTTCTGTCGGAATTCTTCAACGTGAGCGAAGACCTCTACACGACAATTCTGCCTACCTCCACACAATATGCCCGCAACGCCATCTTCTCCGGCTTGATGCCGCTGAAGATAAAGGAGATGTTTCCGAAGCTCTGGGTGGAGGAGGATGAAGACGAAGGGCTCAACAATCATGAGGAGGAACTGATAGCCACCATGCTGGAGCGCTACCGCCGCAAGGATAAGTTTACCTATACCAAGCTCAACGACTCATCGGCCTGCGAAAAATATATCGCAAAACTCAACTCGATAAAGGATGTGCAGCTCAATGTAGTGGTGTTGAACTTCATCGATATGCTGAGCCATGCACGCACGGAGTCTAAGATGATACGCGAGCTTGCCAATAACGATGCGGCCTACCGCTCGCTTACTGAGTCTTGGTTTAAGCACAGCGCCACTGCCGACATGTTTCGCCGCATAGCCGAACTCGGCTACAAGGTGGTGCTCACCACCGACCACGGCACCATCCGCGTAGACAATCCCATAAAGGTGATCGGCGACCGCAATACCAACACCAACCTCCGCTACAAGGTAGGTAAGAACCTCAACTACAATCCCAAGCAGGTGTATGAGATAAAGGATCCGAAGAAATTCGGACTCCCCTCGCCCAACCTGTCAAGCACGTACATAATGGCTACCAACGAAGATTTCTTCTCGTATCCCAACAACTACAACTACTACGTGCAGTACTACACCGGCACCTTCCAGCACGGCGGCATCTCTCTGCAGGAGATGCTGGTACCCCTCGTCACGTTGACGCCTAAACCATAAAGTTTGATTTGCGATTAAACGATATGAAACATCTGAATCTAATAGGTATAGCAGTAATGGCTACCGCTATACTTTCATCTGCCTGTACTGGAGGCAAGAAAACAATAGAGCAAGAACCTTACAACCCCTTCGTGACCGTTAAGGAAGGGGAATTTTACATAGGGGACTCCGTATACCGCTACGTAGGCTCCAATTTCTGGTATGGCGTCATCCTCGCTTCGGAAGGACGGGGTGGCGACCGCAAACGCCTCGCACGTGAACTCGACACTCTTCAGGCCATCGGCATCAACAACCTGCGCATTCTCGTAGGAGGGGATGGAGCGGAGGGACTTCACTCCCATATATCGCCGATGCTGCAGACGAGACCAGGAGAATACAACGACACACTCCTGAGGGGTCTCGACTATCTGCTCGATGAACTTGAACGCCGAGACATGAAGGCCGTGCTCTATCTCAATAATTCCTGGGAATGGAGCGGAGGATTCTCCACCTATCTCGAATGGGCCGGGGCTGGAAAGGCCGTCATACCCAACATCGACGGATATCAGGCGTATGTGGACTATGCAGCTAAATTTTCAGTCAATGACTCCGCACAGAAACTGGCCGCCAACCATGTGCGTAACATCGTGAGCCGCACCAACAGTATCACAGGGCGTCCTTATTCAGAATCGCCTGCGATCATGGCCTGGCAAATCGCCAACGAGCCCAGATGCTTCTCTGACGCCAACAAGGAGTATTTCGCCAAATGGATCAGAGAGACCGCCACACTCATCAAGGATATAGACCCTAACCATCTTGTCTCGACAGGCAGCGAAGGCTCCGTAGGATGCCAAATGGACATAGACCTTTGGAGCCGCATCCATTCCTATCCCGAGATCGACTATGCCACTATCCACATTTGGCCCAAAAACTGGGGATGGGTGACGGCGGAGACGATGACCGACAGCATTGGAGTTGCAACCCGGGAAACGACAGAATATATAAACTCCCACTACGAAGCCCTCAGAAAAGCCTTAAACAGCAACGGCACTCCATCGAAACCTTTAGTGCTCGAGGAATTCGGCTATCCACGTGACGGCATGGCATACCGACAGGGAACGTCAGTCTCAAGCCGTGACGAATATTACCGCCATATTTTCTCTGAAGTAAAGAATGGAGGGAAAATCAACGGCACCAACTTCTGGGCTTGGGGAGGACTTGCCGAGCCTCGACATGAGATATGGCAGCCGGGCGATGACTATACCGGCGATCCGGCTCAGGAACCCCAAGGACTATACTCTGTCTTCGCATCCGATACCACCACCATCGCCATCATCCGCCAAGCCATCCGGTAACAAGACCTCAGCCATGCGACATTTTTGCCGTCGAGCAAATGCCTGGATGCCTGCTTTTCAGCGGCGTTTCGGAGTGCGGACGGCGAGTTCCGGATGCTCTTCGAGGGTGATTATGCGCATTAAACCAGTCACGCTCGTTATTGGCCGTGAGCTGGCGTAGGAATTCGATACTTAAAAAACTTTCATTTATTTTAAGAATCCAAATATTATGCTTATCTTTGCCAAATCAAATGCATATAGTTGAGGAAGCACAATACCATCTTGGAAAGATGTATGAGCAAGGATACGGTGTAACCAAGG